>CANQWL010000011.1 GCA_947627555.1 uncultured Clostridia bacterium
AATTTCTGTATCAGCAATAGTTACAATTGTTTTATCTCCTTTATAACTAGCACCATTATTTTGATTAAAGTATTTAAGCATTATTTTACCAGCTTGATATGCAATATCTTTTGCAAATTCTAAATATTCTTCCATTACTAATTTGCGCTCCTTAATTTTGATACTAATATTTTCAATAAGTTAATTTAATACTTTCAATATTTTAACACAAAAACAAGCAATTTTCAACTAATTGCTTGCTTACAAATTCATTTATATTTGATAATTATAATGTTCTATAATTATTTTTATCTGCTCTTTCATCCATCTGTCTATCAAATTTTTCATTCTTATAGAACCAGTCTGTTTTTTTATCTTTTGGATTGTTTTTTCTACTTTTATCTAACAATATATCTAATAAAACAGCTATAGCTATTATCATTCCTATTAATGAGGCAAATGCATTTGAGTATGTATCAATTGATAAATTTGCATTTTCTCCCATCATAACACTTATATTGTTCATTAAGTCTACTCCAAAATACATACCATATGTTAATAAATAAATTAATGCACCTACAACCATTCTTTTTACAACTAATACCATACATAATAATGTAACAAATAATAATATTATTTCCATCTGTTGATTTAATGGGGTAAATGGAAAATCTATTGACAATTCACCCGCAATTGCTACTATTATTCTAAATGCCCAAAACATTACCATAAACATTACTAATAACCATGTAGATAAATTTTTCATTTGTTTTCCTCCTTCTTACTATAAATGTATAAAATCTTCTTAACTTTTTTAATTTATATTCAATACAAAAGGTAAAAGTAATATATATTCGTACTTTTACCTCTTATTATATTAATTTTTAGTCTTCGAAATCAAACTCATCTTTAAATTTTTCTTTAAATATTTCAAATACTTGATTTAGAACAGCTTCATCATCTACACTTACATATGATTCTTCTTCTGAATCATTATCTGTATCTTCTACTTTTAGTATTACAACTTCACCTTCGTCTTCTTCACCTTCATCATTTACAGGTAATAATACAACATATTCTTCATCATCTAATTCTACTAAATCTAAAAATTCAAATTTAACCTCATTTCCTTCTTCATCGTTTAATATTACAATATTATCTAATTCTTCTCCTTCAAAATTTTCTTCCATGTTTTTTCTCCTTTCAAAATTTAAAATTATATATTTTTATTTAATATAAATTATAATAACATATTTTTATTATTTTTTAATAAATTTTTTGATTTATTTAAATAAGTCTCTAAAATGTATATCGCAGATATAGTATCTACTATATTTCTTTTTTTATTCTTATTGATATCCAGAAAATTCATTGTTTTATGAGCTTCTACTGTTGTTAATCTTTCATCTATTGAATCTATTTTTATTTTGTTATATTTACATTTTAATTTATGGATAAATTCTTGTGTTATTTTTGCTCTTTCAGATATTGTTCCATTCATGTTTAATGGCATTCCAACAACAATTGTTTTTATTTCATATTTTTGTAGTATTTCATCTAATCTTTTTAAAACAATCTTGTCTGAACCATTTCTCTGTATCGTTTCAAGTCCTTGTGCTGTTATATTGAGCTCATCTGTAATAGCTATACCTACTCTTGCTTCTCCGTAATCAATCCCTAAAATTCTCATATTATTCTTCTAATCCTATATAATTTTTTACCATTTTTTCTAGCAATTCATCTCTTTCAATTGTTCTTATTTTATTTCTAGCATCATTATGGCTAGTAATATAAGTTGGATCTCCTGATAATATATATCCAACTATTTGATTAATTGGATTGTATCCTTTTTCAACTAATGCTTCATATACTTCTTTTAATATATCTTTACATTTTGTATTTTCTTCTCTTTCTACACTAAAATTCATTGTTTTGTCAAATTCCATATGCAACTCTCCTTTTTTATATATTTGTTATATCACTTTCATTATTATCTGCATTATCTAAATATTCTTCTAATTTTTTTAGAACTTCTTCTAATCCAGTTCCTTTATAATATGATGATATTACAAAATTCAATTTTGGTACTACTGTCATATTACAATTGTTTTTCTTTTCTTTATTAGGATCTAAATTTAATTCTTGTAGTTCTTGCTCTGTAAGAGAAATATTCATACTTTCAATCTTATCTTTTATTTCATTTAAGAAATCTGCCACACCACTTTCTTCTGCTCCTGAAAAAGCAATAACAAATTTTGGTCCCATATATCGTACAAATACATATTCTTGTGAAATGTTTTGTTTTATATATTCACTTATTTGAGTTATAACTTTATTTCCTAATTCTCTACAATATTGTTTGTTAATTTCTTGTATGTTAATAATTTTAAACATACATATTGTTGATTTTGTATATCTGTCTATTTTATTTTTTCCTTCTCCATATAAATATTCTTCTGAATATAATCCTGTAAATAAATCTTTTCTAACAATTGATTCCAAAGTTTTTTGATGTACTACTGTTTTCAAAACAGATATAATATTCTCTTTAATTACTTCTAATACTGTAGTATCAACATTATCAAAATCATGTGGTGTTCCACTTTCCATTATCCAATATCCAATATAGACATTGTCAATATATAATGGGAAGAAAATAGCTGATTTGGCTCTTCCGAATTCCATTTGCTGATATGGTAATCTTTCGTTCTCGTTGTTTACAGTGACATATTTAGGAGTAGCAGTTTGGATACTGTCTTTAAACATATCTATATTTTGTAATGATTTTAACGCATCCCAATGTTTTTGATCTACATTTGATGCTTTTATTTCATATTCAGCTCCATTAAATACAACTATTGTAGAATATTTAATCTCATATTTTTCTATTAAAACATCATTAATTTTTTTAATTTTTTCTTGTACGGTTGATGTTTCTCCTATTGCATTCAAAAAATCTTGAACTACATTTAAGTTGGTAATTCTTTGATTTATATTCTTGAATTTTTGTATTTTTTTGTGAATTGATACATTATATATTATTAGCCCAATTACAATTAAAACCAATATTACAACTACCGCTATTATTATCACTATTGTTCTCCCTCCTCATTATAAGCAGTTAATATTTTCTTCTCATCTGTTCCAATGTGCTATTCATATTTTGTGAAAAAGCTTGTCCTCCTACATTGTTTATTGATGGTGGTGCATATTGTGTATTATTATTTACTTGCATTGTTGGATAAATCATACTAGATAAACCTCTTAATATTTCCATAAACTCTTTTGAATATCCTTTTAAATTAATATCACATTCAATAATACCTCTTAAATATTTTGTATAAATATCTTGATCAAAAGGTATAGAAATATATCTAATATTTTGTCTATCAAATAATTGATTTATAAAACTCATTGCTGGATCATTATATGCTGACATTCCTCCTATGATTATTTTTTCATTAACTTCTTTTATTTTTACTACTTTATTTAGTATAATTCTTAATTTTGTTTCATCTAATATTTTTCTTGATAGTAATTCATTTAAAAATGCTGTTAATGGTTGTATTGTTAAAATATCATATGATTGAATTAAATAAATTTCTTGTGCTTGTTTAAAGTATCCTAGCGGAGTATCAAAATCTGTGTCAATTAATATTAAAGAATAATTTTTAAGTAATGTTTCTAATATTTCATCAACATAATTCACTGATTCATCATCTTCATTTGGTAATGATGTAAACACAGTTAAATTTTTATTCACATCAATTCCTTGCGCTGTTCCTCTTGTTAATCCTTCTATACTATGCATAGCAACATTTCTTAAATTTTCTTCATTTTTTGTATAAATGTAATATGAGTTTTTATTTTTAGTCGTGTCTAAAATAGCTGTTTTTATTCCCATTACAGATGAAACATATTCTGCTACATTATTAACTATAAATGATGTTCCATTTTTACTTGTTCCAACAAATGCTGCTATTTTTTTATCTGGTGTTAATAAATTTGAAATGTCAACTGTACTTTGATACTCATTGTTTTTGCTTATATTATTTGATTTAAAAGTATCCTCGCTATAGTATGATGTATTTTTATTATTTGATGTAAATATATCTTTTTCTAATCCATTTGAATCATTATTATTAATTACTGGCAAAAATTCTTCTTCGTTTGATTCATTATATTTTGATATAACTGTTTCTTCTAGTTTATTTTGGTTGCTATTAAATCCTGGCAAAAATTCTTCTTCATTTTGTTCTGTATTATTACTGTTATCAAATCCTGGTAAAAATTCTTCTTCATTTTGTTCTGCATTATTGCTGTTACCAAATCCTGGCAAAAATTCTTCTTCATTTTGTTCTGTATTATTGCTGTTACCAAATCCTGGCAAAAATTCTTCTTCATTTTGTTCTGTATTATTGCTGTTACCAAATCCTGGCAAAAATTCTTCTTCATTTTGTTGTGTATTATTGCTGTCATCAAATCCTGGCAAAAATTCTTCTTCATTTTGTTGTGTATTATTGCTGTCATCAAATCCTGGTAAAAATGATTCTTCATTTTGTTCTGCATTATTGTTATCATTAAATCCTGGTAAAAAATCATCTCTTGTTTCTTCTTGTTGATTTATAGAACCTATTCCTGGTAATATTTCTTCAAATGTCTCTTCATTCTGTTCTGGAATAGAATTTTTTCTTGGTCTTCCTCTTCCTCTTTTTACTTTTGGTTCAGAATTTTCTTCTGGAATAGGATTTTTTCTTGGTCTTCCTCTTCCTCTTTTTACTGGTACAACTGGTTCTTCTTGTATTATTTCTTGTTTGTTTTCTTCTTGATTATCCTCTTGTGATTCAATTATTCTATCTATTTCTGATAAATCTAGAAAATTATCATCTTGTACATTTTGTGTATTACTTTGTATATCTTCTTGTGTTTGTTTATATTGTTCTGTTTGTTGCATTGTATTCTGTACTTCTTCATATTCATTTTGTTTTTGAATTTCTTGTTGGTCAGGTACATTATTATTAGGTTTCTTTCTTGACAACTTTATATTTCCTTGTGTATTAAGAGCAGAAGGTATTACAATTGGTTCTGTTACAGAACTTTCTCTTTTTATTTGTGTTAATAGTTTTTCACTTGGTCCTTTATGTTCTTCTTTTTGTGCATTATATCTTAAACTATCTGATACACTGTTATTAAATGACATTATTTGTTGATATTTAGTTGACTTTTCCTCTAACACAGCTCTTACATTTAGTGGTAAGAATTTTGTAATAATTCTTAGTTGTGTATCATTATATTGTGCAGCAATATTATTGAAACTATCAACATATTTTTCTTCATTTTTTCCTAATCTTTTATAATGTGCAACGATGTTTTGTATTTCCATTTCACTTACATCATTTTCACTTTCAGCTTGATAGCTTACTTCTTCTGAATCTATTTTGTAATAACTTTTTGCCTCTTTTTTTAAACGAGGTCTATTAATTAATCTACAAACTTCGTTAATACTTCTATCATTTCCAATAATTGCATCATAGATTCCAATTCCAAATAATTTTACTAATAATTGATCTGATTTTGTCCTTCTATCAGAACAAATTAAGATTATTGGAATATCATTTCCTCTTGCATTAGATGCTTCATCACTTATACTATCTAATTTTTCAAAAATAAATTTATCAATTTGATCATATTGCGTACTAGTAAATGCCTCTAAATCTTCACTTATTACTACTCTGTCATAAGTTTTGTCTTTTTGTAATTCTTTCAATATTGCATTAAAGTAATAAACATTTTTATACGAAATGATTTCTTTATACTCCTTTTGATATTTTTTTACTATTGATTCTGAAATCTCTTCATTACTTACAGCAAATAAAACTTTCATTTGTTACCCCCTTCCAAATTTTACAAACACTGCAAATGCTAGTGGTAATATTTGGCATATTATTAATAATGTTACAAAAGTTACAATTAACCCCATACCTTTTTCTAGAGTATCTAACTTTCTTATACCTAAAATATATCTATGAATTGCACCAAATGCAATTCCTAAAAAACATAATGGAATACTATATATTCTAACAATATTAAGAATGTATGCAACTGTTCCATATGCATCTGAACCATATTTTACTTTATAATCTTCTAATGAATGAGCTACATTATTTTTTATTTCTACAATTTTACTCTCTGTTTGTTTATCTATTGCTTGGTTTTCAGTATTTTCAGCATATATTTTATTAGTGCATAAAAATATTCCAATTATAATTGTTAGTACCATAACAATTACTACTTTTTTCTTCATTTATTAGGCCCCTTTCTTTGCTTTCTTATTATGGCAAATTTTTCCTATATTATTATACTTTTATATAATATAACAAATTCTAAAAAATATCAAGATTTTTTTATAATTTGTTATATAAATATTTTATATATTCATATAACTTATTTGCCCATTGTTTATCAGAAGCATATCTTGTATTAACTCCTTGTAATGTGGCACCATTATAATATGTTCCTACTGCTTTTTCATCACCATAAATAGCTGTACCCTTTGGATTTATGTAATATTTAACTAATACTCTTGCTAGTAAATCTATACTTTCTGAATAACTAGAAAAATTATATGCTCCATTATATGGATTAGAATCATATGCACCATATCCAAATAAGTTATTTTTATCTTTTGCAAGTTTTGACGTTCCCCAGGCACTCTCATGTATTCCTATTGATGCAACAAATATTCCATTAATTTTATATTGTTGTTCTATGTAATAGAAATATTCAGCATTATTTTTAAATATTTGATTTACATCTTTTGAATCTGTTAATACTTTTTTAAATTGTTCTAAAGAAAGTCCACTTGGTTCATTAAGTGGCATATTAAAGCTTAATTTTGATATTAATTCAGATTTACTCTTTTCTTTGCTATTTGTTTTTACATTTTTATTTTCTGTTTCTTTACTATTATTTTTATAGAAAGTTGACTCTGATTTTACATATCCAACTACACTTTCACATGAAATTTCATACCAATCATTTTGAATTTGTAACACTTTTAATTGACTATCTTTTTCTAATGTAGCAACTTTTTGTGAATTTTCATTAGCTTCACTCATAACAGATAATCTATCAGATGTAGCATATACAACATCTCCTATTTTTACTTTATATTGATTAGTAGTGTTTCCAGTTCCAATTTCTACTATTTTATCAATTGCTGCCTTTGTTATTTTTATAGATTCTTGTTCTTCTTTTATCATTTCACCATTTTCATATTCTTTTCTTATTACAATCTGTTGTTTTCCTTCTCTTCCTTCCTGTACAACTTGAATTGTATCTTTTGCTAAATTAGGATTATTTCTATATTTTGTCATATATTCTAATTCTACTTCTTGAACATAATATTCTTCTTTTTTATTTTGATTTGCTATATCTCCTATAATTTCATTTGCTGTTAATTCATTTGCATTACTTATTTTTATATTTTCTATATCACTATTTGCTTCTTTAGCATATACTTTACTTTTTACAAAATATCTATCATAAAAAATAATTATATATAATACACTAATAACAAAAGCCAAAAAATAAATAATATTTTTTAGCGATATTTTAATAAATTTTCTAGCTTTATCTTTTGATTTCATAGTATCACCATTATAATTTTACCTTTTTCGTACTTTTTTGTCAATTTAAAAATATGGAAAATATCAAAAAGAGTAAATACTTGCTTTTATTAAAATTTTATATTAATATATAGTATATACTAAGGAGGAATTATGGATAAGAAAAAAATAACATTATGTGTAATTGTGTTGATTTTGCTTTTTATAGTATTTTTTCTTGCATATTTAGTGTTTAATAAATATGTTTTAAAAAGTAATTTTGAAAATAGTGTTTTAACTTTTGCAGATAAAAATCAATCCACTATTTTTGAAATAAAAAAAGTCGCACTTTTTACTAATTGTAATGCAAAAAATAAAAATATATCTGTTAGCAATTATACCTTAGAAAATATATATCAATACACTGATATTGCTTTATTTGTCTCAAATGAAGCAGCAGAAAAAAATTTAGAAAACACTTTTAAAAAAGTATCAATTGAAAATATAAAATTTAATACTATGCCATCTATTCGGACAACCTCAATTATATTTTAAGAGTATTAATAATTTTTCAGATAGTAGTATTATAGATGAAAATATCATACAAGATAAATTAGATTTTAATATCACTTCTGAAGATGAAGCAGATTTAAATACACCAACTTTATACAATAATTTAGCAAACCCTATTACTCTTAGCTATGTAAATCAAAATATAAAAACTGACTATACTTTTACAGATACTTCATCTCCTATAACATATGATGGTTCTTTATTAAAAAAATGTAATATTCCACTAGAACAACTTAATTGTAATTTATCTTTTGACATATTAATTACAAATAATTTAGATCAAAATTTCAAATGTACAATTTTTCTTGACATACCACTACAAACAGAAGAAAAAACAATTTATGATGGTAATATTGTATTACAAAAAGATACTAATTTTAAATTTTATAGATGATTTTGAAATAAAAAAGAAAGGATTTAATTTTATGAAAAAAAATCTAAACACTGCACAACAACTGAAACAAAAATATCACAAAACAGAAGAAGTTACAAATTTTAAACAAATGCTATATCGTTCAGCAGACATCTATCGTTCTAGAACTGCTTTTAAAAAGAAAGATAAAGATGGTAATATCATTAAAGTTACTTATGAAGAATTTAAAAATGATATAGTTTACCTTGGGACAAGCCTAATAAAAAAAGGTTTTTTAAATAAAAAAATAGCCGTTATTGGTAAAAATAGCTATGAATGGTGCATATCTTACATGGCAGCAAGTATTGTTGGCATTGTTGTACCTATTGATAAAGAGCTACATACAGATGATGTTATTAATTTTATGAATATTTCTGAAACCTCTTGTATTTTAGGTGATGATAAAAATTTAAGTGAAATTCTAAAACAAATTAATCAATTAAATAATAAAAATACTTTCTTTATTTCCTTTGAACCTAAAACAAAAGAAAATGATTTTTCTGAAATTAAGTTAGAAGGAAAAAAATTATATGAGGAAGGCTTCAAAGATTTTGATAAAATTGAAATAAATCCTGATGAATTACGTATTTTGTTATTTACTTCTGGAACAACTGGAAATGCAAAAGGAGTTTGTTTGTCTCAAAGAAATATCTGCTCTAATATTTTATCAACTTATGGAATTGTAAAAGTAAAAAGAAGTGATTTATTTTTCTCTGTTTTACCTTTACATCATACTTATGAATGCACTTTAGGATTTTTACTTCCTATATATAGTGGTGCAAGTATTGCTCATTGTGAAGGTTTAAGATATATTGCAAAAAATATGGCAGAGTTTCACCCTTCTGTTATTTTGTGTGTTCCATTATTATTAGAAAAATTACACAAAAATATTGTAAAAAATATGAATCAATCTTTACCTAATAAATATAAAAAAGAAAATGAAAATCCTTTTTCTTCTCTACCTTTCTTCATGAAGAAAATCGTAAAAACAAAGGTCAAAAATACACTTGGAGGTAGACTTCGTGTATTTATCGTTGGTGCTGCAGCAGCCAACCCAAATATTGTTGCAGATTTTAGAGATTTAAACTTAAATACATTACAAGGATATGGTCTAACAGAATGTTCCCCTTTAGTTGCTGGTAATACCGATTTCTTTCAAAAAGATGATGCAGCAGGGCTTCCTATTCCTAATGTAGAATACAAAATTAATAATCCAAATGAAGAAGGCGTTGGAGAAATTATTGTAAAAGGTCCTAATGTTATGCTTGGCTATTACAAAAATGAAGAAGAAACAAAAAAATCTTTGAAAGATGGTTGGTTTTACACTGGAGATTTAGGAAAAATTGATGAAAATGGTTATTTATATATAACAGGAAGATGCAAAAGCGTAATAGTAACAAAAAATGGAAAAAATATTTATCCTGAAGAAGTTGAATACCATTTAAATGATAATCCTTTGATATCTGAATCTCTAGTTATGGGAATTCAAAAAGAAAATGATGATGAGACTTACATTAATGCTCAAATTTATCCTAATATAGAAGCAATTACAGAATATTTAAAAGGTAGTGTTCCAACAAAAGAAGAAATATGGAAAATTATTTCAGATGCTGTAAGTAGTGTTAATAAAAAGCTACCAAATTATAAACATATTAAGGGATTTATAATTCGTGATAAAGAATTTGAAAAAACAACTACCCAAAAAGTAAAACGATATGGTAATAATATGAAAATAGATAAAAAATAAAAATAGCCTGTGTAAAATATAATAAATTTACACAGGTTTTTATTTTTTACATTTCTAAAATTTATTTTCAATTTTTATTTTGTTTCTTTACTTTCTGTCCATCTTAACATTTTAATATCTTTATATTTGTTTAATACTTGTTTATATTTGTCATATTCTTCTTCCCACAAAGCATCCGGTACTTTATCAAATGCTTTAAATATTTTTTCTGCTTCTGATAAATAAATTATTTGTTCTTGTGGTGACATATTTTCATATTGTTTAGCAAATTTATATAATTTATCTAACATTTGGTTTGCATCAATAAATGACCAAAAATCTTTTATTTTCATTCCAAATAGTTTAATTTGTAAAATAGCATATGCAATTAATGCAAATATAACAAATACTAGTATATATATTATTGTGAATATTGGCATTATTTTCACCTCATTTTTACCTTTGTACTAGTTTATTATACCATATCCGACATTTTTTGGCAATATTATTTTATAATTACTATTTGCTCCCAGATGATAATGTTTTTATAATTTTTAGTTTCTTATTTCTAATTCTTATGATATAATCATACAATATACAAATAAACAACAAAGGAGATTATCATGGAAGAAAAATTTGAAATAACAAAGAAAGCTGGAATATATGGAATAATTGGAAATATCTTTTTGCTTATTATAAAAGCAATAGTAGGTTTCGTAAGTAAAAGTCAAGCAATGATAGCAGATAGTTTTAACAGTGCTGGAGATATTTTTGCTTCTTTAATGACTTTTATTGGAAATAAAATTTCAAGTGCACCAAATGATGAAGATCATAATTTAGGACATGGAAAAGCAGAATATATATTTTCTATGTTTATTAGTATTTCTATGATATTAGTTTCTGCAAAATTATTATATGATTCTGTCATAACTCTTATTTTAGGAAGTGAGTTACAATTTTCTTGCTTTCTAGTAATTGTTTGTATTGCAACAATTATCATAAAATTAGGCTTATACATTTATACTAGAAATGCCTTTAAAAAATGTAATAATATTTTGTTAGAAGCCAATATGAAGGACCATAGGAATGATTGCATAGTTACTTCTTTCACATTACTTTCTGTCTTACTTACCTTAATTAGAATTTATTGGTTTGATAGTATTGTTGGAATTGGTATTTCTATATGGATTTGTTATACTGGCGTTACTATTTTTATAGAAAGTTACAATGTATTAATGGATATTAGTGTAGATGACAAAACTAAAAAGTTAATTTTAGATATCTGTCATACTTACGAAGAAATAAAAAATGTAGGTGATATTATCTCTACTCCTGTTGGAGCACAATATCTCATATTTATTACAATTCTTTTAGATGGTAATCTTTCTACTTTTGATAGTCATAAATTAGCTGATAATTTAGAAAAAGATGTTAGCAAATTAGATAAAGTTTATAAAACTATCGTGCATGTTGAACCTATTACTATTGAACAACAACAAATCTAACATACGTTTTTAGATATAAAACAAACCCAAATTATTAAACTTTTTTGTCTAATAATTTGGGTAATTTAAATATATAGTTGACTTATTATTTTGTTAGTTTACCTATTAGCTCTTGCACTATTAAAATCATCATCTAAATCATCAGTAATTTTATTTACTATTTCTTCTAAAGATTCTTTAGGTTCTTTATTCATTTTGTTCACTAATATTTCTTTTGCCTTTTGTTCATCTGGTATTCCATTATCTTTATAAAATCCCCATTTTATTGCTAATTTTCCAAAATCTATATTTTCCAAATGTTGATGTGATTTTGTTTGTAAATCTCCATCAATATCCTTTTCTGTCATTTTATCACAATTTGGATTTTGTTTTTGATGTTGTTCTGCCTCATCAATATTTCTATCTACAACATATTCTCCATTTGATTCATATTCTCCTAATACAGCTCTTGTTTGTGTATCTGTTGTATAAATAGAATTACTATCTCTTACTTGTACACCCATTGTTTCATTTCCGCCATGTTCTTCTTGTCCTATATTTAGTTGTATTCTTCCCATTTCTTTATTATCAATTTGTAAAATTTTATTTCCTATTTCATATTCACTTAAAATTGCATCTTTTTCTACATTCCCATCTTTATTAACTTGATATTTTAATTCTGTTGGATTACTTCCAGCAGCATCCCTTTGTCTTAAACTTGGAATATATTTTTGTAGTGGCTCTATATTACCATCTTTATCTATAATAGCTAAAGAATATCTTGTTGAATTTCTCTTATAGCTTTGTCCTTTATCATCCTTCATATTTCCCATTTGAGAAGATTCTATTACAGCAAGTTTAGTAAATTCTTGAGGAATATTTCCTCCTAACCATTGTCTTATATTTTTTATATCATTTGCTCTCTCATCTAAACTAATTTCTTGTTTTACTAGTATATCTTTTGTCGTTGCTTTTTTTGTATTTAAATTAGATTGTTGATTACTTTCCATACTATTATTAATTATCTTTTTTTCTTCTTTATTTGTACTGTTTTTATGCTCTTTTTCTAAATCTATTATTGTAATATCTCTTATTCCAGTTAATTCTCTTTCCCTTGCATATTCTAATATTTTTTTATTTTGTTCTGCATCTTTCTGTATCTCTTCCTTTGATATAAAATTAATTTCATCTTTTATTTGTGAACTTAATTCATTTTCTATTGTATTCTGCATAAACAAAATATGGTCCTCCATTGTTTTAGGATCATATACTCCTATTATCACATTTTTCACATAATATTTATAAATATTTCCTTGTTTTACTACTGTTAATTTTAATTTTTTTCCATCTTTCAATGTAATATCCATTATTAATCAAATTCCTTTCTAAAAGTAAAATTTATCTGAATTCCTGCACAACTATAGGTTAGCTATTGTTATTATTTTATTTAGAAATTTTAGCTATTAAATCATAATTGCTTACCTTTATTATTTCACACTTTTGAATAGTATTCAATAATTTTTCTCCTAATTCTTTATTATTTATTATATATACTAATCCATCAATATCAGGTACATCTTGCATTGTTCTTCCTATTAAATATTTTTTATCAAAAGACATTTGTTCTATTAAAACATCACACTTACTTCCTATTTTATTTTGTAATTTATTTTTAGAAATTCTTTGTTGTTCCTCCATAATTTTGCGATATCTTGCTTTTTTTGTATTTCCATGAATTTGTTCTGGAAGCCTAGCAGCTGGTGTTCCATCTTCTTTTGAATACATAAATACACCTAATTTATCAAATTGAGTTTTTTGTACAAATTTTAATAGTTCATCAAAATTTTCCTTTGTTTCTCCTGGAAAACCTACGATTAAACTTGTCCTTAATGTAACATTTGGTATTTGTTTTCTTATTTTTTGTATTAGTTCTTCAATTTTCGCTTTACTTGTTTTTCTATTCATTTTCTTTAAAATAGAATCTGAAATATGTTGAATTGGTATATCAAAATATTTTGCAATTTTATTGTTATTTGCAACTACATCTATTAACTCATCTGTAATACCTTCTGGATAAGAATATAAAAATCTAATCCATTTAATATTTTTTATTTTACTTAATTCTTGTAATAATTCTGCTAGCTTGTTTTCTCCATAAATATCTATACCATATTTTGTAGTATCTTGAGCTATAACAATTAATTCCTTAATTCCTTTTTTTGCAAGCATTTTTGCTTCTTCTATGATTTCTTCTTTTTTTCTACTGACAAAAGGACCTCTAATATATGGAATTGCACAATATGTACATTTATTACTACATCCTTCTCCTATTTTTAAATAAGCATAATTTTTACCTGTTGTAATTGTTCTATTTAAAAATTCTTCTTGTAAAAACATTGGCATTTGTGGTATTTCAGATATTTTTTTACTAGTCTTATTTTTTGATTTGTAAACAATATCTTTTTTTATTAAATCATCTATTTTTTTCCATAAATAATCATATTCATCAATTTTAATAAACAAATCTACTTCTGGTAATAATTTTACTAAATCTTCATAATATCTTTGAACTAGACATCCCATTACAATTAGGTATTTACATCTTTTTTTCTTATATTCTGCCATTTCTAAAATTGTATTAATTGCTTCTTCTTTAGCAGAATCAATAAATCCACAAGTATTAATTACAATTATATCTGCTTGTTTTTCATCATTTACAATTATGTAATTATTTTTTTTGAATATTCCTATTGTATTTTCAGTATCTATCAAATTTTTACTACAACCAAGTGATACAAATCCTACATTCATTATTATTCCTTCCTATTATTAATCTATGTGACTGCATATGTGTTTTCTTGTTAATTCCATTAAATCTAATTTTGTAAATCCTTCAACTTGAGTTTTGCTTCTATCTTTTTTCAATTCTTCTTTTAATATCTTTTCAATTTCATCTTTGTTTTCTTGATTTTTCATATCAATATAATCAATTATGATAATTCCACCAATATCTCTTAATCTTAATTGTTTTGCAATTTCTATAGTAGCTTCCTTATTTACTTTAAATACTGTATTTTCTAAATTATGCTTTCCTGTATATTTTCCTGTATTGACATCAATTGCAGTTAATGCTTCTGTTTTATCAATAGTAATAAATCCACCACATTTTAACCATATTTTTCTATTTTCTATTTTTTCAATTTGTTTTTCTATATTGTATATGTTTAATAAATTTTGTTTTTCCTTTAATTCTATTTTTATATTTTGATATTCCTTATTTTCTTTTTGTAGTTTTGTTAAATATTGATATTCTTCTTTATTATTTAATGTTATTTTACTAATGTCCTTGTCTGTTAAATCTATCAAGATTTTTTCCACAATATCCTCACTTTGATATAATAGTTTTGCCTGTTTTGAGTCTGGAGAAACACTAGTTTTGATAATTTTATTCCATTTATTTTCTATATATTTAATATCTTGAATTATTTCTTCTTCTTTTCCTTCTGCAGAAGTCCTAATAATTGCTCCATTTCCTTTGCTTAAATTTGTTTTCACAAGATTTAATAGTCTTTTTTGTTCTTTTTCATCCTCTATTTTCTGTGATACTGTAATAATATCTGTATTTGGCATAAATACAATATATTTACTTGGTAAGTTAATATGAGTTGATACTCTTGCTCCTTTTTTTTCATTACTATCTTTTTTTACTTGTACTAATATCTTTTGTCCTGATTTTACAATTTTAGAAATATCTATTGTTTCATCATATTTTTCTTTTCTTTCATCTATTTTTGGCAAGATATCCTTTAAATGAATAAAACTATTTTTTTCTGTTCCTATATCTACAAATGCAGATTGCATTCCTTTAATAATATCCTTAATAATTCCAATATAGATATTTCCTTCTTTTCTTTTAACTGAATCATCTTCTTGATAATATTCTATTACTTTTTCATTTTCTACTAATATTACTTTTCTTACTTTTTCATCTGTTTGTACAAATAATTCTGCCATTTTTACCTTCCTTTGATTATCTGTTTGAGTATTAACGAATTACAGATAACTCATTTTAATTTTCGTTATGGATTTTCTAATTCCTACTCTTATATTTTAATTGTATTTGTTCATTGCAATATCTACACCACTTTTTATAATTTCAATTATAGCATCTTTTGCAAGTGTTGTACCTTTGTCTAATTTTTCTATATCTTCTTCTGGAATTGCACCTATTACATAATTTATTAAATCATCCTTATATTTTGGAGAACCAATTCCAACTCTGATTCTTGCAAATTCTTGAGTTTTTAAATGTTCTACTACTGATTTCATTCCATTATGAGTCCCTGGTCCACCTTTTTTTCTAACTTTAATAATTCCTGGGGCAATGTCAATATCATCATAAATTATAATAATATCTTTTGCTTCTATTTTGTAAAAATCTATTATTTCTCTAATTGATTCTCCACTTGAATTCATATATGTTTGTGGTTTTAATAATATTACTTTTTTTTCTTCTATAGTTCCTACTCCATATAAACCTTTAAATTTACTTTTATTTATTTCAATATTATATTGTTTTGCTAATTTATTAATTGTATTAAATCCCATGTTGTGTCTTGTATTGCTGTAATCTTCTTCTGGGTTTCCAAGTCCTACTATTAAATACATTTTATATTCTCCCTTTAATTGACTATTAATATCTATTTTAACTTGTTTTTAGGTTTTTTTCAAGTGTTTTTGATTTACTTTTTTCCTATCTTATAATAGAAAATACTAAAAGGATACAAAATATATTATATTTTATACCCTTTAAACCTTCTAATAAATTAGTTTTATTGTTTATATTATTTAGATAAAGCTTTAAATTAGTCTATATCTATAATTTAGTATTTATTTTATCTTTTAAACATTATTTAATATAAAGTGAAACACGAAAACCAACATCAGGACTAGTACTATTAACAGTACAACTACCTTGACGGAAACATGCAGGCCAAGTTCCAGATGGATCAATAAAAGTACCACCTCGAAACACACGATATTGCTCTGATATACTATAATGAGAATCTTCTTCTGTCCATTCCCATACATTTCCTGCCACATCATATATATTATATTTTTCAGTTGTTTCACTTGCCCCTGTTGTTAATAAATCTGCTTGATAAATGTTTTCATTATTTGTTGTTGTTCCCTTTTCTTCATTTTCAAATTTTTCTAAATACCAGTTTCCATTAAGATATGCATTTGCTTTTCTTCCATTATATTCTATTGAATTATTTCTATAATTTCCCCATTTCGAAGAATCTTTTAAATCACTTATATCCAAATCAGTTTTATTAACTATTGTATTTAGCATTACATCCCATTGAGTTCCTGTTATTAGTCCACTACTTACATATTTATTATTACTATACATATTTTCTGCGTTTGCTTTTGATGTTATATAATCTATAAAACTCCATGGAATAACTCCTGATTTACTTTGTGGTATTCCTTTTAAGTTATATACTTGATTTGAACCCGTATGTTTTTGTGCTTCTGTATATTCTTCTATTGTATCTGCTAATCCTGCCTCATATCTTCCTACATAAAATCCCCCATACTTTTGAATCTGTATTTTTTCTGAAGTGTATATATTATTATCCCAATTTGCATTTTGATAAGTATTTCCCCAATCTGTTTTTACATATTCCTTCTCTATACATGGTATCCATACAAATTGATTTCCTTGCAAATCTTTTCCTACATCTTCCTGTCCTTTATATTTATCTTTATCTGCTTCGTTATCTGATATTACTACTCCTGATGTTGTTGTTCCTCCTACATAGTAAAATTGTTTTGGTACTGGTACTATATCTCCATTTCCTCCTGATATTGCTGTTACTGATGCTTCTTTTGTTATTTCTTTTATTTCTGTTCCATCTTCCGTTTTATAATACCTTACTGAGTCCTCTCCCCATCCTTCTTTTAGTGGTACTTCTTCTCCTGCATTTCCTTTTGCTAGTTCTCTTTCTCCTGTTACCTCTCCTAATTCTCCTATTGTAAATGGATAGCCATCTACTATTATATTTAATGGCCTATTTGATGCATCTGCTACTTTTTCTTTTAACCCATCTATACTATTTACATTTTCTTTTAATAACTCGTTATCTAAATTTCCATCTGTTCCATATGAGCCCATTACTGCTAGCTTTACTTTTTCCTCTGCATTTCTATATCTGCTTTCTTCTGCTGCTTGTTGTGCCCTTCCGAAACAATCCATTTTCTCCTGTCAATGTTGCTATCGTTACTCCTGCTAAAATTAACAATACTATTATTGTTATTACTAATGCTATTAATGTTATAGCTTTTTCTTTTTTCATTTGTTTCCTCCCTTTTTTATAATTATGTTATTCTGTTGCTATACTTTTTTTTTTGATTATAGCATTCTTATATTTTTTTGTAAATATTTTTTCATTATATTTATGTTATGTCTTTATTAAATTAATATTCAGACAAAATAAAAATTCTCAACTGATATAAGTTGAGAATTTTTATTTTTAATTAATTTATAAATTATTCTGCTGATTCTTCTGTTTCAGAAGCTTCTTCAGGAGCTTCATAAGCTTCTAATATAGCTTTTTGAATTTTTTCTCTAGTTTCAGCATTGATTGGATGAGCTATATCTCTGAATTCTCCGTTTGGAGTTTTTCTGCTTGGCATAGCTATAAATAATCCATTTTGGCTTTCGATAACTTTAATATCATGAACTGCGAATTCGTTATCGAATGTTACAGAAGCAACAGCTTTCATTCTGTTCTCTGAATTTACTTTTCTTAAACGTACATCTGTTATTTGCATTGTAGTGCACCGCCTTCCTTAGGTTTTAATTTTATTTTGTACATATTAGTTTAATCTTATGTACAATTATATTATTCTTCACAAAAAAAGTTTTTCCTTCTTTTTTTTACAAAAAAATTAAATTTTATAAAATGTTTTTTTATATCTATTAAAATTATTGTTGTAACATTTTACTTTTTTGGATATATTATATATTATCTAAAACTTTATTATAAAGTATTGAAATTTACATTATAAAATTATATAATCTACATATTAATAGAGGAGAGTGTTATTTAAATGCCAAATATAGAAAATATTAAGAAATATAAAAAAATACATATGATTGGAATTGGCGGAGTTAGTATGAGTGGAATTGCTGCAATTCTTAATAATTGGGGATTTATTGTTACTGGTTCTGATTGGGTGAAATCAGAAACTACTGATAAATTAAATCAAATGGGAATAAAAGTTACAATTGGCCACAATTTAGAAGCTATTGCAAATTCTGATGTAATAGTTTATTCTGCTGCAATTAAAAATGATGACCCAGAAATGTTAGAAGCCAAAAGATTAAATATACCAACAATTGAAAGAGCTGATTTTTTAGGTGAAATAACAAGATGTTTTAATGATACAATTTGCATTTCTGGAACTCATGGAAAAACAACAACTACTTCTATGATATCTCTTTGTTTTATTGAAGCTTTAAAAGACCCAAGCATTCAAGTTGGAGCTTTTTTAAAGCAAATCAATGGAAACTATAAAGTTGGAAATAGTGAACATTTTATTATTGAAGCTTGCGAATATGTAGAAAGTTTTTTAAAATTTACTCCAAAAGCAGAAATTATTTTAAATATTGATAACGATCATTTAGATTATTTTAAAACTTTTGATAATATAAAAAATGCTTTTATAAAGTATGTAAAATTACTTCCATCTAATGGTTTATTAATTGTTAATGGAGATGACACAAATTGTTTAGAATTACCAAAATATACAGATGCAAAAGCAATTACTTATGGTATTACTAATAAAAATACAAACTTTTTTGCTGTAAATATTTCATTTGATAATGATGGTTTTCCTGAATTTGATGTTTATCATAATGATGAATTTTTTGATAGAATTAAACTATCTGTACCAGGTATGCACAATGTTTTAAATGCCTTATCATGTATTGCATTATGTACAGAATATGGTATTAACAAAACTGCTATTAAAACTGCATTATTAAAATTTACAGGTGCACATAGAAGATTTGAGTATAAAGGAAAAATAAAAAATATAGCTAGTGTATATGATGATTATGGACATCATCCAACTGAAATTATTGCAACAGCAAAATCATTAATGAATAAAAAATATAATAAATCATGGGTTGTCTTTCAACCACACACATATAGTAGAACAAAAAATTTATTAGAAGACTTTGCAAAAGCATTACTTAACTTTGACAATATAATAGTTTTAGATATATATGCTGCAAGAGAAAAAAACACTTATAATATTAGTTCTAAAGATTTAGTAGATAAAATTATTTCACTTGGAAAAGATGCAAAATATTTGCCAAATTTTGAAGAATGTGTATCTTATATAAAAGAGAATATTGAAGAAAATGATATTGTTCTTACACTAGGTGCAGGAACTATTACTGAAATTGGACCAATGCTATGTCAAAAGTAACGGATCTTTTTGACATTTATTTATCAAATATATTTTATTCAATTATAAAAAAATAAATCTATTTAATTATGAATGCTAGTGGAATTATATTACAAATTTTTTAATTAACAAATGGGAGAATCTCAAATTTGCTTTGAGAGGGACCTATTTGTTAATTATAGAATTTGTTTATAATGTAGCGTAGCCGAATAATCAAATAGATTTATTTTTTTATAATTGAATTTTTATTGTATATAATAGTATGCCAAAAATACCTGTTTCTGACACTATGCTGTTTCTTTTTTATTTCCTTGTGGCACTTGTCTTTTCTTTTTTGATGTTGTTTTATTTCGTTCTTTATTTATTTCATTTATAATTGTTTTTGGTCCTGCATTTTCTAATACTGTTTCTTTTGTTATTATACATTTTTCAATATTAGGATTTGATGGTATTTCAAACATAATATCTCTCATTATTTCTTCTATTATAGAACGCAATCCTCTTGCTCCTGTTTTTCTTTCAATTGCCTTATTTACAATTGCTTCCAATGCTTCTTCTTCAAATATTAGCTCTACATCATCAATTTCAAATAGTTTTTGATATTGCTTAATTAATGAATTTTTAGGTTCTACTAATATTTTTATTAATGCTTCTTTATCTAAATCTTTTAACGTAGCAACTATTGGCAATCTTCCTATAAATTCTGGTATTAAACCAAATTTTAATAAATCTTGTGGCAATAATTCTTGGAATACTTCATATTGATCTGTTTCTTTTTTGCCTTTTACTTGAGCTCCGAAACCGATTAGTTTTTCTCCTGTTCTATCTTTTATAATGTTTTCTAACCCTTCAAATGCTCCACCACAAATAATTAGTATATTTTCTGTATTAATTTGAATTAATTCTTGATTTGGATGTTTTCTTCCTCCTTGTGGTGGTACTGATGCAACAGTTCCTTCTATAATTTTTAATAATGCTTGTTGTACACCTTCTCCACTTACATCTCTTGTAATAGATGGATTTTCAGATTTTCTTGTTATTTTGTCAATTTCATCAATATAAATAATACCTTTTTCTGCTTTTTGTATATCTCCATCTGCAGCTTGAATTAGTTTTAGTAGAATATTTTCTACATCTTCTCCTACATATCCAGCTTCAGTTAGAGTTGTAGCATCAGCAATTGCAAATGGTACATTTAATATTTTTGCTAATGTTCTTGCAAGTAGTGTTTTTCCACATCCTGTTGGACCTAGTAATAATATATTACTTTTTTGAATTTCTACATCATCCTTAGATGCATTTTCTTCATGCGCAATTCTTTTATAATGATTATATACAGCAACTGATAAAGTTTTTTTAGCTTCATCTTGACCAATTACATAATCATCTAATACCTTTTTTATTTCTTTTGGACTTGGTACATTATTTAACTCATTTAATGTATATCCTGCTCTTTCTTCATCATATAATTCTGCTTCAATAATACTTGTACAAAGCTCTACACATTCATCACATATATATACTCCTGGTCCAGCTACTATCTTTTTTACATTTTCTTGTGTCTTTCCACAAAAAGAACATCTAACACTTTTTGGTATTTCATTATTAGCCATAAATCTCTCCCTCTTTGATAAAAACTAAATACTATATTTATTTTCTTTTATCCATAATTCCATCAATTAATCCATATTTTAATGCTTCCTCTGCTGTCATGTAGTTATCTCTTTCTGTATCTTTTTGAATTGTTTCGATTGATTGACCTGTTCTATCACTTAAAAATTTATTTAATTTTTCTCTTGTTTTTACTAAATGGTCTGCATGAATTTTTACTTCTGTTGCCTGACCTGAAATTCCTCCACCACCGATTAATGGTTGATGTATTAATATTTCTGCATTTGGTGTTGCAAATCTTTTTCCTTTTTCACCAGCTGCTAAAAGTGCTGCTCCCATACTTGCTGCCATTCCGATACAAATTGTTGATACAGGACATTTAATATAATTCATTGTGTCTATAATTCCCATTCCATCTGTAATAGATCCTCCTGGTGAGTTAATATATAAATTTATATCTTTATCTGGGTCTTCTGATTCTAAGAATAATAATTGTGCAATTACTAAACTTGATGTTGTTGGATTAACATCTTCTCCTAGAAATATTATTCTATCTTTTAATAATCTTGAGAATATATCATATGATCTTTCTCCTTTACTTGTTTGTTCAATTACGTATGGTACTAAACTGTTTCTTTCTAACATAATTTTCCTCCTATAATATTTTTATATTATTTTAAAATCTATTTTATTATATACTAAATTATTAAATAATGAAATAGAATTTTAAAAAAAGTTGAGATATTTTTTATTTGATACCTCAACCTTTTTCTATGTAACTTTTTTTATTTTATTTTTGCATTTTCTACTAAGAAATCAATAGCTTTTTCTGATTCAATTCCTTGTTTGATGTAATTCTTTACATTTTCATTTTTAAGGAATTCTTTATCATTTTCTTTTCCATAGTTTTTAGCCATTTCTTTCATTTTTTCTTCTATTTCTTTATCTGTTGCTTCTATTTTTTCAGCTTTAATAACTGCTTCTAATGCCAATCTTGATTTAATTGCTTTCATTGCTTGAGGTTCATATTCTTTTCTCATATCTTCATTTGTTTTTCCCATCATTTGAAGATATTGTTCTAATTTAAGTCCTTGATATGATAATCTTTGTTCAATATCTTTTATCATATTGTCAATTTCCATTTCAACCATTCCTGATGGAATATTTACTTTTATATTTTCACATAAAGCATCGATTATAGCATCTTGTGTTTCATATTTTGCTTTTTCTTCGTTTTGTTTTTGTTGTTTATTTTTTATATCTTCTTTTAGCTCTTTTAATGTATCAAATTCACTAACATCTTTTGCGAATTCGTCATCTAGTTTTGGTAATTCTTTTTTCTTTATTTCATGAACTTTTACTTTAAAAGTTGCATCTTTTCCTGCTAAATCTTTTGAAAAATATTCATCTGGAAATTTTACATTGATGTCTTTTTCTTCATCAATTTTCATTCCAATTACTTGATCTTCAAATCCTGGAATAAATGTATTACTTCCTATTTCTAGGTCATGTCCTTCTGCTTTTCCACCTTCAAAGGCTTTTCCATCAACAAATCCTTCAAAATCGATTGTTGCAATGTCTCCTTTTTCTACTGGTCTATCTTCTATTGTTATTAGTCTTGAATTGTGTTCTTGCATATGTCCTAATTCATGTTCGATATCTTCATCTGTTACATTATACTCAACTTTTTTAATTTCTATACCTTTGTATTTTCCTAGCTCTGCTTCTGGTTTTGTTTGCATTACTGCTATAAATATTAAATCTTTTCCTTTCTCAATTTGTGTTACTTCTATGTCTGGTCTACTTACTACTTCTAATTTATTTTCTTTTACAGCTTCATCTAGTGCTTCTCCTGCTACCTCGTTAAATGCATCTTCATAAAAGATTTCTTTTCCATAGTATTTTTCTACAATATTCATAGGTGCTTTACCTTTTCTAAATCCTGGAATATTAAAATATTTAGCACTTTTGAAATATACTTTTTTAATCGCTTCCTCAAATTTTTCAGCTTCAACTGTGATTTCTAATTTAATTTCGTTTTCGTTCTTTGTTTTTTCTACTTTACAATTCATTTTTTTCAATCCTTTCATTATTAATCATAAGCTTATATATTATACCACATTTTTCCTATTTTGCAAGGAATTTTTTATATTTTTGAAAAAATATGTGACTGGTAAGTGAAAATGTCCCAAATTTTTATAGAGTTGGCAAATAAAAATGTCCTAAATAAAAAAGAATGA
>CANQWL010000012.1 GCA_947627555.1 uncultured Clostridia bacterium
ATCGTTATTACCAAATACCTCTTTAGCAGTCTCTCTCACTATTGGATTCATGTGTATTGGGTATATTGCCTTTACATCTTTATGCTCATCAATTACTCTTTTTATAGCTCTAAACATATTCTTCATAGGTTTTCCTAGATTTTCTCTTCTATGAGCCGTAATTAAAATTAATTTGCTATCACTGGCCCATTCTAAATCTTTATGAAAATAATTTGATTTAATTGTTGTTTTTAATGCGTCAATTGCAGTATTACCTGTAACATATATTGTACTTGCCTTTTTCCCTTCTTTTATTAAGTTTTCTTTTGATAATTCCGTTGGAGCAAAATTAAATTTACTTATAATACTAACAGCCTGCCTATTAAATTCTTCTGGATAAGGGCTATAAATATTATAAGTTCTCAAACCTGCTTCAACATGACCTATTGGAATTTGTAAATAAAAACATGCAAGTGCAGTAGCAAATGTTGTACTTGTATCACCATGGACTAGAACTACATCTGGTTTCTCTTTTTCCAATACTTTTTTTATCTTTTCTAGAATATTTATAGTAACATCAAATAAAGTTTGTTTTTCTTTCATTATTGATAAATCATAATCTGGATTAATATTAAATACATCTAGTACTTGTTCTAACATCTGCTTATGTTGTCCTGTAACACAAACAACTATTTCTGCTCTTTTTCTACTTTTTAATTCATTTACTAATGGACACATTTTTATTGCTTCTGGTCTTGTTCCAAATACTATCATTATTTTTTTCACTTATTATTCGTCCTTTCATTTTTAAAACTTTTTTATACAAAATTGATATAATTATAGTTACAATTATTGAAATAAAGCATAGTATATAATTTGGTAAATATTTATCATATAAAAATATTGTTTTAAATATTAAATAATGTAATAAATATATTTCATACGAAATTTTAGAGAAATATATGCATAATTTTCTTATATATTTTATTTTATACAATGCATAAGCAATTCCTAAAAAAGATATTAAACTAAATACATCATTATAGTTTTTATACCATCCACCCTTTAATGCTAAAATACCATATATAATAATTGATACTATTGTATATATTGGAAATAATGATTTATGTTTTATAGTAATATTTTTATTTAATAAATATTTATCTGCTATTACAATTCCTAGTGAAAATTCCCATAAATATTGTAAAAAGAAACTAGATGCTATTCTATATTGAGTAAGATTTAATAAAGAAACTAATGTAGAATATAAGAAGCTTATCATGCATGTTATAAATAAAAATTTTTTATTGTTTTTGCATTTTTCTTTTAATTTCATAATTATATAATAAGTTAGATAAAATTGAAATAATGTGGAGATATACCAAAATTGTATACCAAAACTATCTATATATCTTTCAATAAACATCTTATATAAAAATATATGGCTTAACATAGCACTTATCTTATCGTTTCCAGTATACATATATGTTGTACATGCTGATATAACAATAATAATTATATATGGTAAATATACATTTTTAAATCTTCCTTTTATAAATTGTTTAAAATTTTTTTCTTTTTTTATAATAAGATAATGTCAATCCAAAACCAGATAACAAAAAAAATACATGAACTCCTGCTCCTCCAAAAGCTGAAATTTTCTTTATTATTGGTGTAGTATTTAAGAAAAATGCGATAAGATGGTACATTATAATAGATAATATTGAAATTCCTTTAAAATAATCTATAATTTCAATTCTTTTCATTCTTTCTTTTTTCCTTTATTACAGACTTAATAAATTTAAAATTTCCAACGAAATATCTCTTAAATAGTCTTTTTGGTTCATGCATAACTCTAAAAAGCCACTCTAAATTCATTTTTTGCATCCATTTTGGTGCTCTAGGTATGTTACCTGATATAACATCAAAGCTTCCACCTACTCCCATAAAAACACAATTATTACCATTATTTTGCAAATATTCTATTAAATATTCTTTTAGTGGAGATGTAATTCCAACGAATACAAAATCCGGTTGCTTACCCTTTATATCATTTGATAATTTTTTCCACTCTTCTTTTTTTATATATCCATTATGTATTCCAGTAATAATTAAATTAGGAAATCTTTCCTTTAAAACATCTCTTGTTTTTTCTACAATTTCTTGTTTTGCACCTAATAAATAGATTTTATATTTTTTTATTTCACTTATTTTAACAAGTTCCAGCATTAAATCAATTCCAGCAACTCTTTCTGGTAATGGTTTTTTTAAATATTTGCTTGCTAAAACAACAGAAGCACCATCTGCATTTATTATTCCACAACTATTAATGATTTCTTTCATCTTCTCATTTTTATTAATTTCATTAATTTTATCTGCATTAACTCCCATAAGATGCAGTGGAGTTTTTGTTTTTACATATTTTTCTACCAATTCTATTGTTTCATTTGTACTTAATACATCTATTATTGTATTTAATATTGTAATTCTTTCATTGTTGCCTAATATTTTTTCTTGATTAATAGTTTTATCCTCCAAATTTTTCTCACTTCCTCAATGGCTTATGTTGATTATTATTTTTTACATTTTATGTAGTTATATTGCCCCTTCCTTTCTAAATATCATAAAGAATGTTTTTACTAAAAATTTAAAATCTCCCCATAGAGTTTTTGTTTTTATATAATCAACATCCATCTTAACTCTAGTTTTAAAATCTGTACTACTTCTACCATTCACTTGCCAATATCCAGTTATTCCTGGTTTTACGGAAATTATAGTGTAATAATCTTCCCCCATATCTTTAATTTCTCTATGTAAATAAGGACGGCAAGAAACAAGATCCATGGAACCTAATAAACAATTTAATAATTGTGGTAACTCATCTATACTAGTTTTTCTAACAAACTTTCCAAATTTTGTTATTCTTGGGTCATCTTTTAATTTTTTATATTGTTGATATTCTTTTCTTGCTTCTTCATTATTTTCTAGGTATTCTTCTAGTTTTTCATCTGCATTCATACACATTGATCTATATTTATACATTTTAAATTCTTTTCCATTTTTTCCGACTCTTAACTGTACATAAAATAAAGGTCCATCATTTTCTTTTAATATTATTCTTACTATATATAATATTATGGTTAAAGGTATTAATAGTATAACTCCAACTAATCCTCCAATAAAACTTACTATTCTTTTTACAGCCAAATAACATATTTCTTTTATATCTATTTTTTTAGTTTTTTCTTTTATTTTCTCATTATTAATAGTATTATCATTATTTAGTAATCCTATATTTTCTGTATTAACACTCATTTTATCCTCCAAAAAATGGTAGTTTTTTTCCTTTTACATCATATACGATTATACTATTTTATGTATTTATTGTCAAACATATTTCGCCTATTTTTGACATATTTTATGTTCTTTTTTGATTAGCACTTTTATCACTAACATTACTATTAAAATTCCAAGTATAACTCCCATTGTATCAATCATTACATCAGTTAATTGAGCACTCCTATCTGGAATAAAACTTTGATGAATTTCATCAGTGGTTGCATAAATCATACCAATAACAATACTAATATAGATTTGTTTCATTTCTTCTACACTATATGTACTTACAATTCCCATTAGTAATAATCCTACCATCGTATATATAGAAAAATGTGCTAGCTTTCTAACAATTCCTTCCATATTTTCTATAGTTTCTTGTTTTTCATTATCTGGTACATTTATAATTTTTTCTGCTATAAATTCTGTTACTTTTCTGCTTACTCCACTGGATTCTTCTCCGTTTTGATTAGAAAATCCAAATATAATAAAAAATGTTCCTATTAATAAAATTTCTAATATAATTCTTATAATATTTTTTAACATATCTATCACCTACTTAAAATAATATGCTTAGAAATAGTATTCTAAGCATATTAATATATTTATTATAAATTATTTTTATTTACTGTATCCTGTTTTAGTAATAATACTATTACTAATTGATTTTACTTTTTGAGATGGTGTATATTCTGCATCATCAAACACTTCTTGATGTAATTTTAACACATTGCTTTCTAATGTTGTTGGAACACCATACCATTTATCTAAAGTAATTCCTTTAGTTTCATATGGCCAACCAATACTTTCTGTAATTTTGAAATTTGCAGCACTTGGTAGTAACCCTAATATGTCTCCTGTTGAAATATTTGTATAGACTTTTGGTAAGATTTTATCCATAAATCTATTTATTTCTCCTACACTTTTTGTTTTTAATTTATTTACCATAGCTGTCATTACTGTTCTTATTCTTTCTGTTCTTTTATAGTCTCCACCTGCTGTATAACGGCATCTTGAATAAGATACTGCTTGTACTCCATCAAATGTTTGGCTTCCTGTAGATGTTATCTTTATACCAGGTAATCCCGTTTCTGCAGCTACTTCATCAATATAATAATTTATATTATCTATTTCTTCTTTTGATTCTACATTTATTGTTATACCACCTAATTCTTCTACTGCATCTGCTACAGCATTAAAGTTTACTGTTACAAATTCTTTTATATTTAAATCTAAATTTGTATTTAATGTATTTATTGCTAGTTGTGCTGATCCATAAGAATATGCATGTGTTATTTTATCTAGTCCATGACCTTCTATATTTACATATGTATCACGATAAACAGAGATTAATTTTACTTCTTTTGTTTCATTATTAATACTTGCTATCATAATACAATCGCTTCTATTACCTTTTTCTAGTTCTCCTTCTCTACTATCAACTCCAAAAATAGCAATATTTCGATATCCTTTTAAATTTGCATCTTCTGAAATTCCTAATTCTTTTTCGTTTATATCTACTTGTTGCATTTTTCCTAGTTTATTTTGAATAAACCAGAATATTCCTCCTAATAAAATTGCTAATATAATAACTAATACTAATACTACTTTTCCAAATGTTTTTAATCCACTTTTTTTCTTGTTTTTCTTTTTACTATTTTTATTTTTTTTACTCATATTTTTTGATTCTTCCTCATTATATTTTTTTTGAAATGCTTTTGGTATTTCATCATCATATTCCATAGAATGTTTTCCGGCCATGTTTTTTCCTCCGTTTTTATTTTTATTTTTTCGACATTGTTATTATACTATTTATTTTTTTTCTTAGCAAGTTTTTTTACATTTTATTTGTTATTTTTATTTCTATAATTATCTTATTAAAAATATATCATTAAATTTATAAAAAATAAATATATTTTAGTATAAAAATATAACTAGTGAATAAAAATGTTTCATCACTTGTATTCACTAGTTATATTATTGTTTATCTATGTTTTTTTATTTTTGTTATCCTATTTTAGTAATACCTTCTTTCATTTCTAATTGTGCTATTTGATATGCGAATTGTTTATGTTCTAGATTGTTTTGTAGTAAAAATTTGTCTATTTTATCGTTTAATTCTTTCCTTGTTTCTACTTGATGTTCCAATATTTTTGCCATATTTACGTTTGTTATTATGTCAAATCTGTCATTCATTTCTCCTTGTAGTGCATCTATTCTACCATTCATTTCTTCCTGTAATGCATCTATTCGCCCATTTATTTGCGATATTTTGCCATTCATTTCTTCTTGTAATGCATCTATTCTTTTATTAATTTTACTAAATTCTGATTTTATAATTGTACATAAATCTTCTATTGTCATTGTTACTCCTCC
The DNA here is from genome assembly GCA_947627555.1 of uncultured Clostridia bacterium. Classification (GTDB taxonomy): domain Bacteria; phylum Bacillota; class Clostridia; order TANB77; family CAG-508; genus CAG-269. The sequence goes on from CANQWL010000012.1 coordinate 5,692, forward strand.
TTTCCTGTTTATTTTTAGGATTTTTATTATATATTTAATAATAAGAAAAAATATATTTGATTAAAAAAATAATAAATAATGAAATTAAAATAATATTAGAAATAAAATTCATCTATAAAAAAACATAGATAAATCATGTTTTTATATTAACATGTTAATCTATGTTTTTCAAATTTCCTTTTTGTCTATTTTTTCTGCATTTTTTCTTTTTATCTTTATTTTATTTACTTTTTCTTCCTTTTTTTAATTAATTCATAAATTTTTACATTTCATTTGGCATATTTATTCCTAATAAATTAGCTCCGCTTTTTAAAACTTTTCCTGCTGCATATGTCAAGTAAATTCTCGCATCTTGTAATTGCTTATCTTCGCATATAATTCTATTTTCATTATAAAAACTACTATATGCTTTAGCAAGTTCAATTAGATATCTTGATAAAATTGATGGTTCATTTTTTTCTGTTACTTGTATTAAGATTTCTTGAAAGTCATAAATTAATTTTAGTATTTGCAAAGAATATTCATCAACTAATTTATCTGGTTTAATATCTTTTTCTTTTGGTATATATCCTGCTTTTTTTAAAACACTCTTTGTTCTAACATAAGTATATTGTATGTATGGTCCTGTTTCTCCTTGAAAGTTTAATATTGTATCCCAATCGAATATTTCATCTTTTACTCTACTATTTGCTAAGTCATTAAATATAACTGCTCCTATTCCTACTTGTTTTGCTATTTCCTCTTTATTTTCTAAATTAGGATTTTTTTGTTCTATAATTTCTTTTGCTCTTTGAATAGCTTCATTTAGTAGGTCTTGTAATTTAATTACATTTCCTTCTCTTGTTGACATTTTTCCTGTTGGTAATAATACCATCCCAAATGATACATGTTCTAATCCTTTTATATATTTTTCTTTTAATCCTAATAATTTTGCTACTTCAAATATTTGTTTAAAATGTAATATTTGTTCATATGATGTTACATATAATGCTTTATCAAAATCATATTTTCTTGATCTATATAAAATTGCTGCTAAATCTCTTGTTGCATATGTTGTTGATCCATTTGATTTTTCAATTATACATGGCGTATCAATTCCTTGTTCTTCTAAATTTATAATTTTTGCTCCTTGTGATTCCTGTAATTTTCCTGTTTTTTCTAGAATTTCAATTACCTCTGGCATTTTGTCTGAGTAAAAAGCCTCTCCGTTCCATGAATCAAATTTACTTTCTAGTAAATCATATACTTTTTTGAATTCTTGCAAACTTAAATTTCTAAATTTTTCCCATAATTCTGTACAATATTTATCTCCGTTTTCTAATTTTTTAAAATTATCTCTACAGGCATTTAATACATTTTCATCTTCTTTGCATAGGTTATTAATTCTAATATATATTTTTGTTAGTTCATTAATTGGATCTTTTTCAATATCATATTCGTTTCCCCACAACTTGTAACCTTCTATTAATTTTCCAAATTGTGTTCCATAATCTCCTAAATGATTTATTCCAATTACATTATATCCCAATATTTTATATATTTTATATAATGCTCCTCCTATTACAGTTGAACGTAAATGACCTATATGAAATGGTTTTGCAATGTTTGGTGCAGAATAGTCTATTACAATGTTTTTTCCATTTCCAATGTCAGATTTTCCATATTCTTCACTTTTTGCAATTTCATTTAATACTTCTGTTACTAATGTTTCTTTATTAATGTAAAAATTTAAATATCCTCCTGCTATTTCTACTTTATCTATTTCTTTTGCTTGTTCTATGTCTTTTTCAATTTTTTCTTTTATTTCATTTGCTATAACTGGTGGTGCTTTTTTTAGTTCTTTTGCAAGTCGAAAACATGGAAATGCATAGTCTCCATTTTTTGTGTCTTTTGGTTTTTCTATATAATCTGTTAATTCTTGTTCTTTTATATTTGTTGCTTTTGCAATTATGCTTGCAATTATTTGTTTAAAATTTTTCATTTTATTATTCGTTTTCCTTTCAAATTACATATGATTATTATAATCTATGAAATTTAAAAAGTCAAACAATTAAGCTTGACTTTTCTCTATATAATTCCAACTATCTTTACACATATCTTCTAATGTTTTTTGAGCTACCCATCCTAATTCTTCTTTTGCTTTTTTAGGTTCTGCATAACAAGTAGCTATATCTCCTGCTCTTCTTGGTGCTATTTTATATGGCACTTTTTTTCCTGTTGCATTTTCAAATGCTTTTACCATATCTAAAACGCTATATCCTGTTCCTGTTCCTAAATTGTAAATATACAATCCTTTTTGTTCATTTTCTAATTTATCTAATGCTAGAACATGACCTTTTGCTAAATCGACAACATGTATATAATCTCTTACTCCTGTTCCATCGTGTGTATCATAATCGTTTCCAAATACTGATAATTCTTTTAGTTGACCTGATGCTACCCTTACAATGTATGGCATTAGGTTGTTTGGAATTCCTTGTGGTTCTTCTCCGATTAATCCGCTTTCATGTGCTCCTACTGGATTGAAATATCGTAAAATACAGATATCCCAAGTGTTATCTGATGTATATATATCTTTTAGTATTTGTTCAATAAATAATTTTGTTGTTCCATACGGATTTGTTGTTCCTCCTGTTTTACATTCTTCTGTTAATGGTATTGTTTCAGGATCTCCATATACTGTTGCTGATGAACTGAATATAAATTTTTTACATCCATATTTTCTCATTACATCTAATAATACTAAACATCCTGATATGTTATTTGTGTAATATTCAATTGGTTTTTGTACAGATTCTCCTACTGCTTTATATCCTGCAAAATTTAGTACTGCATCGATTTTGTTTTCTTTGAATACTTTTTCTAATTTTTCTTTATCTAAATAATCTAATTCATAAAATTTAAATTCTTTTCCTGTGATTTGTTTTATTTTGTTCAATACTTCTGGCTTACTATTTGAAAAATTGTCTACTATTATAATTTCTTTTCCTGACTTTAATAATTCTATTGCTGTGTGGCTTCCTATATATCCAGCTCCTCCTGGTAGTAAAATTGCCATTTTATTTCCTCCTCTTAATTTTCTTAACTATATAATATTTATATTTTTTGCAAATAATTTGTATGTTTTATTATTAGTTACATTAATATACTATCATTTATGTAATTGTTTTTCAATAATTTTATGTGATTTTTTATCTTTATGCTTTGTTATAATACTTATAGTACTTATTTAAAAATTCAAATTTTGATAATATATTGCATTTTGTCGAAAAAAGTAGTATTATATTTATTGTAACCCGCAAATTTACTTAAAAGGTTTAATTAACCTTAGTAGTAGTTTTAATCTTAAAGGAGGTTATAATGATTGATGCATTTATTAGAGACGAACTTGAAAAAAAGCTAAGGTCTCTACCAAGTTACAAACATTGTATTCGGACATATTTAACAAGTCAATCCAACAAAACTATATTATGTGCAATAACGTATGAAAAATTGGAAGTCACAGTATGTATGGTGGATACTGATTTTTATGTTATCGCGTATAAAAATCGTCTGACATTTAAAAAATGGGCAGATACTACCGATAATATTTTTAACATTCAAGAAATAGTTTCAAAAACTTTAGAGTCTCTGTAATTTTTATGTATCTTTCAGTAATGAATAGTCCATATCAGCTTGATATGGGCTATTTCCCTTTTATTATTTAATTAGTTTTTTCTGTAATTTCTATTCCTTCTTTTGTATCTTTTATTATATATCCTTTTTGTGATATTAAATCTCTTAATTTGTCTGATTTTTCCCAATCTTTATTTTCTCTTGCTACTTTCCTTTGTTCTACTAAATCTAAAATTTCTTGTGGTATTTCTTGTTTTTTTGTATTTTCTTCATCTATTCTAATACCTAAAATAGTATCAAATTTTGAAAGTAATTTTGAAATTTCTGGATTTTTTTTCTCAAATCTAGCTGTTTCCCAAACAAAGCTCATTGCAAGTGGCATATTTAAGTCGTCGTTTATTGCTTCATGAAAATCTTTTTCCATTTGTAATAATTTTTCTTTATCAGCTGTTGTTAATTTATCAGTTCCTTTCAAATTTAATTGATAACTATTACGTAATCTTTCTAAAGATTTTGATGCTGATTCTATTCCTTCCCACGTAAAGTTTAGCTTGTTTCTATAATGACAAGAATAGCTATATAGTCTATATACAATAGGGTCATATCCTTTTTCTTTTATATCTTTTAATAGATAAACATTTCCTAAACTTTTTGACATTTTACCACCATTAATTAGTAAATATTCTCCATGCATCCAATAGTTTGCAGGTATTTTTCCACAAGCTCCTTTACTTTGTGCTATTTCATTTTCATGGTGTGTAGGAATTAAGTCAATTCCTCCTGTATGTATGTCAAATTGTTCTCCTAAATATTTCTGTCCCATTGCTGAACATTCAATATGCCAACCTGGATAACTTGGTCCCCATGGGCTATCCCATTTCATTAAATGATTTTCTGGCGCTTTAATCCATAATGCAAAATCGTATGGGTTTCTTTTTTCTTTGTCTACATTCACTCTTGCGCCTGCTTTTTGTTCCTCTATATTTAAATTTGATAATATTGGATATTTATCTAATTTACTAATATCAAAATAAATAGCAGTTGATGTTTCATAGGCATAACCATTTTCTACTAATTTCATTACATATTCTAACATTTCTTGTATGTGGTCTGTTGCCTTACATACAATTTCAGGTGTTTCTATATTTAATTGTTGTAAATCTTCAAAAAATAATTTTGTATAATATTCAGCTATTTCTAAAGGTGTCTTTTTTTCTTCTCTTGCTGATTTTAGCATTTTGTCTTCTCCATCATCGCCATCTGATACTAAATGTCCTACATCTGTAATATTCATTGCATGTTTTAATTTAAATCCATTGTATCTAAGCACTCTTCTTAATACATCTTGAAAAATATTGGTTCTCATGTTTCCTATTGTTGCATTTTTGTATACCGTTGGTCCACAAGAATATATTCTCACTTCTGATTGATTAATTGGATGAAATTCTTCTTTTTTCTTAGTTAATGTATTATAAAAATATATTTTCAATTAAAATTTCCTCCTTTTGATTAATATGAGATGAGAAACATCACAATTTCTCATCTCTTGTTATTATATTAAATTTTATGTAGCTGGTTTTTGTGTTCCTGCATTGTTTGTATTTGGCTTTGTTGTATTTGTTGTGTTTGTTGTATTGTTATTTTGTGTATTTGTTGTATTTGTTGCACTTGTGTTTTTATTTGTATTTGCTGTATTTGTTGCATTTGTGTTTTTGTTTGTATTTGTTGTATTGTTTTCTTTTGGTTTTTCTTCTGGCTTTTTATGAATATTGCATATTTCTGTTACTTTTTTTCCAGATGCACTACTTGCTCCAACTGTTTTCCATAATTGTAATTTTTCTTTTGGTACTGATGCACCATAATTGTTAAGTTTTTTAGTTGGGCAATACTCATTTGCTACTAATCCTGATTCTGCACATAGTTCTTGTGAACCATGTCCTTCACATTTTCCTGGCATATTGTCTTGTGTAAAGATTTCTTGATATGTTGAAGCACATCCTGAATTAGCTAAACATCCTGTTGTTCTACATACTGTTGCTGTTACAATTCCACTTGGTTTTACAAATGTTGCATTTGGTAAGCCTTTATGGATATCTTTCATTACTGCTGACCAAATTAATCCTGCTGGGTTTCCTCCACTATAAAATACTTCTTCACTATCATCATAGCCAAACCATGTTGCTGCTGAATAATAAGGTGTAAATCCACATAGCCATCTATCATAATCATTATTTGTTGTTCCTGTTTTAGCTGCTACATCCATTCCTGATATTGCACAGTTCCTAGCAGTACCACTTCCTCCTACTACTGGTTCTTGAATAATTGTTTTTGCAATATATGCATTTTGTTCAGATATTACTCTTGTTGTTTCTTGTTTTGGAGTTAACACAGTATTTCCACTACTATCTACTACTTTTGTATAGAATGTTGGTGTAATGTGTACCCCATCGTTTGCAATTGTTCCATATGCTGCTGCCATTTCTAATGGGCTTATTCCGTTTGTTACTCCTCCTAATGCTAATGCTAATACTTCATCTTTTTCATCATCTAAAGATGTTACTCCCATCTTTTTCAAGTATTCCATAGATTTTTTTGGAGTTAATTCCTTCATTATTTTTACTGCTGGTATGTTTTGTGATGTTTCTATAAATTGCCTTACAGTTATTAATCCTCTAAAGTTATTATAATTTTTAGGTGTATAGTTTCCAAATTCTGTTTTTACATCATCATATACTGTTGCTGCTGTAATTACTTTTTCTTCTAATCCTGGTGCTATTGTTGCAATTGGTTTCATTGAAGAACCTGTTTGTTTTTGCATTTGTGTTGCTCTATTCCATCCTGAGCCATCCTTTTGTCCTAATCCTCCTGCTACTCCAACTACATTACCTGTTTTATAGTCTATTATTGCCATTCCTGATTGTGATGTTTGTTTTTTTGTTGGACTTTTAATTACATATTTTGATTTTGCATATTCTTCTTCTAGTCTTGCTTGTATTGTTGGTTCTACTGTTGAATAAATTGTTAATCCACTACTATATACATAATTTTCTGCTAATTGTCTAGAAATATTTTTTTCTTCCATTACTTGAGTTACTACTTGATCTAGGACTGCATCTGTATGATATGAATATGTTGTAGCAGTATTTGTAATTCCATTAGAAAAAGGTAAGCCTGCATCTACTTTTGTTATTGCTGCATTGTATTCCTCTTCATTTTGGATATATCCTAATTCTTTCATCTTATTTAAAACTGTTTTTGTTTTATTTTTAATCTTTTCAGAATTGTCTTTTGTTGTATCAAATGGATCATAAGCATTTGGTGAACTGTTAATTCCCGCCATAAATGCACATTCTGCTAAATCTAAATCTTTTGCACTTTTATTAAAATAGTATTCTGCTCCTAATTCTACACCATGTAAATTATTTGAACCTACAAATAAAATATTTAGATATAATTCTAAAATTTGATCTTTTGATATCATTCTTTCTACTTGATATGCTTTTGCCCATTCTTTTACTTTTCTAAAAATACCTGCCATTCCTGCTGTTTCATCATCTTTAGTAATATTTTTTACTAATTGCTGTGTTATTGTACTTCCCCCATAAGAACCTTTGCCTAAAACTTTATTAACAATAGCTCCTGCTGTTCTTTTAAAGTCAACTCCGCTATGTTTATAATATCTCTCATCTTCTATTGCAACATATGCTTTTGGTAAATATTCTGACATATCTGCAAGTGTAATTATTTTTCTTTTTTCATCCCCGCTCAAATTTGCAATTATTGCACCATTTTTATCTACTACAACACTATTAGATGCCCCTATTTTTAATTCTTCTTTTGTAATTTCAAAATCATCGCCAAATAGTCCAAAAAACATTCCAGCTACAATTCCTGCTCCTATTACACATAATAGCAATATAATTATTATTATTACTTTTATTGCTAGTTTTAATTTTGTATGTTCTTGTTTTTTCTTATTTTTATTACTTTTTTTTCTATTTTCTTGTTTATTTGTTCTGTTTGATGTATTTGTTCTTTTAGTTGTTCTATTTTGATTTGTATTTTTTTTGTTTCTTTTTTTACTATTTTCTGGCATTTTGAATCCTCCTTGTCAACTTTAAATTTGACAAACTTATTATATTATATTTTTTAAAAAAAGAAAAGCTTTTCTAAAAAATTAATACTATATTTTAATTTATTTTTTATATGTAATATTTGTTATAGTAAAGTAAATTATATATTTTATATTTTTATATTATTTGCAATTAATTCTTCAATTTCAACTTTATCTTTTTGTATTTGTCTAATCATATTTTCAAATGGCTGTTTTTGATTTATTTGTGCTTCATATAAATCTTTTTTACTGAATTTTTCTATTTCATTATAATTGTCTTGTTCCATTTTTTCAAATTTTATTTCATAATTATTAATATTAATACCATTAAATCTTTTTCTTTTTATTTTTACATTATTCCTTATATTAACAATTATTGCTTCTTCATATATATTATAATTATTAATTAATTCTGATGGAAAATCAACATTTAAAATCAACTGTGATTTTGCAAGGCTTCTTCTCTTATTATTATTGACAACTATCATTATTCCTTGTTCTTCTAGCATTTTGTCTTCTACTTTTTTAAATTTTGTTATATGGTTTGTTACAATGTTAATCTTTTTGTATTGTTGTAACAATTTTTTTATTGTCTGTAACATTACTTCTGATAAATCATTTACTAAAATTGATAACTGTATTTCTTGCTTTTCTAGTTTTTTCTTGTTTACAATATAATCTAATACTTTTTCAGATAAGAGTTCAAACAGCCATTTTCCATCAACAATATTATAGTTATAAGAATATAATTCATTTACAAATTGTTCTTCTTTTTTTAGTTTTTTACTTAGTACAATTTTTCTACAATGCATCTTTGTCAAAATATGATTTACTTTTTTAGCTAATTTTTCTGCCTTTTTATCTGACATTTTCTTTTTTCCAATTGGTAATATAATTCTATTATCTTGTAATTTTACAATATTAAATATATTAAATAATTTGTTTAATATAGAACTAGGCTTGTCAGCTTCTTGAATATAATACAAAAAAATCACTTCCCATACACTTTTATTTAAGTATATGAAAGTGATTTTAAAATATGTCACACTATAATATCTCTTTTTAAAAAGTTTTTTGATATAGTTCCTATTCCTATAAATTTATCATTGTTATAAATTCTATAGATTCCATCTTCTAAATTTTGCGTTAGTTTTACACCATTTAAAAATAGATGTAATTTTTTATTTGTTAATTCAATTTTTTTTTGTTCTTGAAAGAGTTTTTCCATTGTAATAATATTTTTTCTAATCCATTCTTTTTCATCTTTATTTTTTTCTAACATTTCTATTGTTATACTTTTTTCTATTTCAAATTCTCCTACTTGTAATCTTTGCAACTCCTTCATATATGCAATTGTATTTAATTTTGTTGCAATGTCTTCACATAAGCTTCTAATATATGTTCCTTTTGAGCATTTTACTTTAAATTGTATTTGCTTATTTATTTTGTCGATATTTAATAGTTCTATATCATATATTTCAATATTTCTTGGTTTAATATCTATATTTTCTATATTTTCACCTTTTCTTGCATATTCGTAAAGTTTCTTTCCTTTTACTTTAATTGCTGAATATATTGGTGGTATTTGTGTTTGTTTTCCTTCAAATTTTTCTAAAGTTTCTATTATTTTTTGTTCATTAAAAATTTCTTCATTTATTTCTTGTTTTTCTATTACTTTTCCTTCACTATCTGCTGTATCTGTTTTTTTTCCAAGTTGCATTAGTACATTATATGTTTTATCATGATTTATTAAATACTTTGAGCATAAAGTAGCTTTTCCTATTAATAGTGGTAATACTCCTGTTGCCATTGGATCTAAAGTTCCCGTATGTCCTACTTTTTCTCCAAATATTTTTTTTACTTTATATACAATATCATGAGATGTGCAATTTTTAGGTTTATTAATAATTATAATTCCATCCATTTATTTTTCACCATGTTATTTTAAAACTTTTCTTATTTCTTTCATTATTTTTTCTTTTACTTGTTCAACATTGCCTTGAATTAAAGCTCCCGCTGCTTTTGGGTGTCCGCCACCGCCAAACATTATACAAATGTCAGATACATTAACATATTCTTTTGAACGCAAAGATACTTTATATGAATCTTGGGCATTTTCTTTTTGTCTTATAAATATAGAAACTTCTACTCCTTCAATTTCTCTTCCTATATCTACTAGTCCCTCGTGATCACCTGGCTCTGCTGCTACTTCCTTTTCATCTTGTAAATTTATATATGTAAATGTAACTTTACCATTTTCTAAAATTTCCATTCTATCTATAACTCTTTTTGTTAGTTCAAAATTAGCCTTTGTCTTTGTTCTAAGTGTTCTTTTATAGATATCTGGTATATCTACTCCTTTGCGAATTAATTCAGCAGCAAATTCAAATGTTTCTGCATTAACTCCACTATACTGAAATCCACCTGTATCTGTTATAATACCTGTCATAATACAAGTTCCTATTTCTTTTGTTATATCTAATTCATAATAACCAAACATTTCAGCTAATACTTCACAACATGCAGGAGAAACAGGGTTTACATAGTTTAAATCTCCATACATAGTATTGCTTCCATGATGATCTATTACTATTGTTTTATTAGCATTTTCAAAATATTCACCTTTAGCAAGTCTCTTTGAAGTTGCACAATCTACAGCAATTGCTAAATCATAATTTTTATTTTTTGAATCCTCTTTAATATAATTTACTGCAGGTAAGAAATTAAATAATCTAGAATATTCTGGTATTATAACATCAGCTTTCTTTCCCAATTTATCAAGCATTAGTTTTACAGCTAAACTACTTCCAATTGCATCTCCATCAGGAGATTCGTGAGTTAATATTACAATTTTTTCAGCATTTTTAATTTCTTTTATTATTTCATCCAACGTCATATTAATTTCCTTTCTGAGACATTAGTGATAATCTTATTTTGTCTCATCATTCTTTTTTGGCATTATTTCTTTTAATATTGTGTCTATTCTTGTTCCATATTCTATTGAGTCATCTAATTCAAAAATAATTTCTGGTGTGTTTCTTAAATTTACTTTTCTTGCTAATTCTGAACGAATAAAGCCTGCTGATTTTTTTAGTCCTGCTAACGTTTCTTTTATATTTTTTGAATTTAATATGCTTACATAGACTCTTGCATATTTTAAGTCATTGCTTACTTTCACTTTCGTTACACTTATTAAGCCTGTTACATTTGGATTTTTTAACTCGTAACTAATAATTTGACTTAATTCTTTTTTGTATTCTTCCTCAATTCGCCCTAATCTATTTTGATTTTCTGGCATTTAAATTTTCCTCCTTATCTTTTTATTTCTTCCATTACATAAACTTCTATGATATCTCCTTCTTTGATATCATTATAATTTTCAATTTGGATACCACATTCAAATCCTTTTGTTACTTCTTTTACATCATCTTTAAATCTTTTTAATGTTGCTAAATGTCCATCATGTATTACTACATTTTCACGAATAACTCTTACTCCTGCATTTCTTTCTACTTTTCCAGATATTACATAGCTTCCTGCAATTGTTCCAACATTTGAAATTTTGAATGTTTGTCTTACTTCTACATTTCCTATTACTTTTTCTTCAAATTCAGGATCAAGCATTCCTTTCATTGCTGCTTCAACATCTTCTATTGCTTGATATATAACTGAATATTGTTTTATTTCTACTTCATCTTTTTCTGCCATTTCTTTTGCCATGTTGTCTGGTCTTACATTAAATGCAATTATAATTGCATTAGAAACTTTTGCAAGTGTAACATCTGATTGATTAACTGCTCCTGCTGCTGCATGTACTACCTTTACTTTTACTTCTTCATTTGATAATTTTTCTAATGATTGTTTTACTGCTTCAACAGATCCTTGTACATCTGCTTTTACAATTAAGTTTAATACTTTTAGATTTCCTTGTTCCATTTGACTGAATAGATTATCTAATGTTACTTTTGTTGTAGCATTTAAAGCTTTTTCTCTTTCTTGACGTTTTCTTCTTTCAATTAAATGTTTTGCCATTTTTTCATTTTTTACTTCGTAGAATGTATCTCCTGCTTGTGGTACTTCTGTTAATCCCATAATTTCAACAGGAGTAGATGGTCCAGCTGCTTTTACATTTTTTCCTTTATCATCCTTCATTGCTCTTATTCTACCTATTGATGATCCTACAACAATTGTATCTCCTAAATCTAGTGTTCCTCTTTGTACAAGCATTGTTGCTATTGCACCTTTTGCTTTATCTAGACGAGCTTCTATAACTGTACCTTTTGCTTGTTTGTTTGGATTTGCTTTTAATTCTAATACATCTGCTTCTAAAAGTACCATTTCTAATAATTGGTCAATATTTTCTCCTTTTTTAGCAGAAATAGGAACAAAAATTGTATCTCCACCCCATTCTTCTGGTACTAATTCGTAAGCCATTAATTCTTGTTTTACTTTTTCAATATTTGCATCTGGTAAATCAATTTTGTTAATTGCAACAATTATTGGAATTTCTGCAGATTTTGCATGGTTAATAGCTTCAATTGTTTGTGGCTTTACTCCATCATTTGCTGCTACTACTAGTATAGCAATATCTGTAATTTGTGCACCTCTAGCACGCATTGCTGTAAATGCTTCATGTCCTGGTGTGTCTAGGAAAGTAATTTCTCTATCATTTACTTTTACCTTGTAAGCACCGATTGCTTGTGTAATTCCTCCTGCTTCTCCTTCTATAACATTTGTTTTTCTAATAGTGTCTAATAATGACGTTTTACCATGATCAACATGTCCCATTACAACAATAACTGGTGGTCTTGCTTTTAATTCTTCTTCTTTATCTTCTGAATCATCAAATAGAATATCTTCTTCTGTTACAGTTTCCTTTTTATTTGCTGTAATTCCAAATTCTTGTGCAATTAGATATGCTGTATCAAAATCTATCTCTTGGTTTATTGTTGCCATAATTCCATATCCTAATAATTTTTTTATAACATCTGCTGTTGTTTTTTTCATTTCAGCTGCGAAATCTTTTACTGTTATAGAATCTGGTATTTCTATTTCTGTTAATTGAAATATTTTCTGTTTAGTTCTTTCTTCTTGATTTTTATTATTTCTCTTTTTTCCTTTTCTTCCACGTTGAGTTGTTAAATCATAATAATCTAACATTCCACCATCTTGATCATCAAACATATTTGATAATCTATTTGTTTGTTTTAAATTTTTTAATTTTCCTTCATCAAAATCTCTTTCTCCACTATTTCTTCTAGTTTTAGATTTTTTTGAAAGTTTATTTTCATTATTAAATTTACTATTATCTCTTTGTTTATCTAAATTCCTGTTATATTCTCTTACACTTTCTTTTTCTATTGTTTCAACAGACATAATGTTTTTAATATTTTTCTCGATTCCTTTTGCATCTAATGACTTTTTACCAAATTTTTCAGAATTGTTGTTTCTATTATTATAGTTGTTATTTCTATTGTCATTATAATTATTATTTCTATTATAGCTATTTCCAGTGTTGTTTCTTTTATTAAATTTATTGTTTCTATTGTTAAAATTAGAATTTGAATTGTTTTTTGTAATATTATTTTTCTCAATTTTTTCTTGTTTATTTATATTTTCATTTGATTGCTCTACATGTTGATTTATATTTTTCTTTTCATTTATTTTATTTGTTTCTTCTTTTACAACATTTTGATTTTCTTTTTTATCGCTTTTTAAACCAAATAATTCACTAACAGTCATTGGCTTACTTGGCTTGTTCCTATATACAATATTATAATCTTTGTTTTCTTTTCTTTCTATAAATCCAATATTATTACTTTTCTTTGTTTCTTTTTTTATTTCTTCTTTTTTCTTTTCATTTTCATCTGCTGCTATAATAACTTCTCTTCTTATAATAACAGGTGCTTTTTCTTCTTTATCTGTTTCTTTCTTTTTTTCTACCATTTTGTCTATTTTCTCTTTTTTCTTTTTCTCTTTTCCTTTTTCTTTGTTTTTTGTTAATGCCTCTTCAATTTTCTTTGCTTGTTCTTCATCTACTCCACTCAAATGACTTTTTGCTTCTATATTTAAGCTTATTGCTATTTCTAATACTTCTTTACTGGTTAAGCCTAGCTTTTTAGCTATTTCATGTATCTTTATCTTACCCAATAATTTCACCCCCATTGTTTATTTTTTGTATTTCGTTAGAAAAATTTTTATCTTTAATTCCTATAATTGCTTTATTAGCTTTTCCTATTGATTTACTTAAAACATCAATTTCACCAATAATTAGAATAGGTATTTTATATTCTTCACTTAATTTTTCAAACTTGTTTTTTGTTCTATCTGAAGAATTTTCTGCTACAATGATTAATTCTATTTTTTTCTTTTTTATTTCTAATTCTACGCTATCTGCTCCAAATGCAATTTTTCCGTGCTCTTGCTGCTAAACCAATTAATCCTAATATTTTATTATTTATCAATAATGACACCTCTTAAACTTTCATATATTTCTTCTGATATATTCATATCAAATACTTTATTTAATCTTTTTGATTTAATTAATTTTTCTAAACATTGTATGTCATCGCAAATATATGCTCCTCTACCATCTAACTTTCCTGTTTTGTCAATTGTTATTTCATTTTCTTTATTTTTTACAATTCGTATTAAATCTTTCTTATCTTTTTTTTCATTGCATCCCATACATGTTCTTTGTGGCTGTCTTTTCATATTTGTCCTCCTTTTATTGTATGTTTAACTTTTTTGTTTATTCTGTTTCTTCGTTATCTTGTTGTTCTATTTCTTCACTTTGTTCCGAATTTTGTGATTGCATTAACATTTCTCTAAATTGTGTTTCTGATTTGATATCAATTTTCCAATTTGTTAGTCTTGCTGCTAGTCTTGCATTTTGCCCTGATTTTCCTATTGCAAGTGAAAGTTGATTATCAGGTACTATAACTTGTGCAAATTTTTCTTCTTCTTTAATGTCTACTGCTAAAATTTGTGCTGGTAATAATGCTGATGCAATATATATAGATGGATCTTCATTCCATTCTATTACATCTATTTTTTCTCCATTTAATTCATTAATAACATTTTGAATTCTTACTCCTCTTTGACCTACACATGAACCTACTGGATCAATGTTTGGGTCTGGAGAATAAACTGCTACTTTGCTTCTATCTCCTGCATCTCTTGAAACACTTTTAATTTCAATAACTCCTTCATATATTTCAGGTATTTCAAATTCTAGTAATTTTCTAACAAAGTCTGGATGACTTCTTGATACAATAACTTGTGGTGCTCCTTTTGCTCCTTTTTCTACATCTAAAACATATCCCTTTATTTTATCATTTACTTTATAATTTTCAGTAGGTATTTGTTCTTTTGTAGGCATAACTCCTTCTAACTTTCCTAAATCCATTACTACTATATTACGATCTGCTTTTTGGATAATTCCTGAAACAATTTCACCTTTTCTATCATTAAATTCTGTGAAAATAATTTCTCTTTCAGCTTCTCTGATTTTTTGAATGATAACTTGTTTTGCTGTTTGTGCTGCTATTCTACCAAAATCTCTTGGTATAATTTCTGTTTCTAAAATATCTCCTTCTTTTAAGTCTGGATTGATTTTTTGTGCTTCTTTAACTGTAATCTCTGTATCAGCATTTTCTATTTTCTTTTTTATTTCTTTCATTGAGAATACATGTGTTGCTCCTGTTTTCTGATCCATAACTACTTTTACATTTTCTAATGAATCAAAATTTCTCTTGTATGCTGTAACTAGTGCTGTTTCAATTGATTCTAATAAATATTCTTTTTTTATTCCTTTCTCTTTTTCTAATTCCTCTAATGCTAAAATTAACTCTTTATTGTCAATTGCTGGTTCTTTTGCTTGTTTTTTTGATTGTTTTTTCATTTTTTTATTCCTCCCTTTACCAATTATAAACTTTTTTAATTTGTGATATGTTTTTGCGTTCTATTTTTATATCATTTTCCAATGTTATAAAATCTTGATTAAAATTTTTTAAAATTCCTTGATATTCTTTTATGCCATTTTCATCTTTTTTAAATAATTTTATATTTATTTCTTCTCCTATGTTTTGTTCTAAATGCCTATCTTTTCTTAAAATTCTTTCAATTCCTGGAGAAGATACTTCTAAAAAGTATTGTTCTTTAATATAGTTTGCTTCATCTAATATGTCTGATATTTCATTATTTACTTTTTCACAATCATTTAAATCAATTCCATCTTCTTTGTCTATAAATATTCGTAAAAAGTAATCTTTTCCTTCTTTGCTGTATTCTACATCATATAATTGATATCCTATTTTTTCGATTGGCTCTTTTACAAGTTTTTCAACTTTTTCTTCTATGTTTGCCATCTTTCCTCCTTTTAATTTTCTATTTTTTTACTCTTAATTTTGACTAATTATAGTAAATACAAATGAATTTCGATTCATTTGCATATTTAAACTATAATAAGTAAATTTGAATAATTTAAATAAATGAAGAGTGGGATTTGTTCCCACTCTTCTGTATTACTTTTATGTTCTTTAATATTATAACCAATTTTTGGAATAAATGCAAGCTTTTTTTGATTTTTTTTATACTTTTTCTGCTATTTTAACTGTTTCAGGTTCTTCATCTACATCTCCAATTTTAATATTTCTAACATGATTAATTTTTTCCCATGTTGTTTCCCTTTTAAATAAACATTTAAAATTAATTAATAGCCATGATCCCATAAATAATGGATAACACAATAATCCTTTAAGCATTGGTTTGATTGGTCTTCTATCTAATAACATTACAATAACAGCTGTTCCTATTGGTAGTAAAAATGTTGGTACTAAATATCTTAAAATGTTCATAACTAGTTCTGCTTCTGTCATACCATCTGCTGCATACATTAAGAAATTTGTTCCTAATAATATTAATGTTAGTATAAACATTGGAATACTTCCTATAATATATAAGAAACCATCAAAATTCATCATTGTTTTATTTTCTTTTGCTGCTACTGCTAATTGTTTTGTATATTCTTTAATACATTGCATGTGTCCTACTGTCCATCTGCTTCTTTGTGACCAGCTTTGGCTAAATCCTACTGGTTGTTCATCATAACATATTGCATCTGTTGCCCATCCTAGTCTTTTTCCTTTTATTATTCTTTTTAATGAAAATTCAATATCTTCTGTTAATGTAACTGTGTCCCATCCTTGTGGTTTTACTACATCAAATCTTACCATAAATCCTGTTCCATTTAATAATGGTGATAGTCCTAAATTATATCTTGCTAGATGATAAAATCTGTGCATTGTCCAATAAAAGATTGCATATCCTGCTGTTATCCAACTGTCTGTTGGATTCTTGATGTCTCTATATCCTTGAACTACATCTTCTCCTTGGCATAATTTTTTATTCATATTTTTTATAAAGTTTGGATCTACTATGTTGTCTGCATCAAATACGAAAAATGCATCATATGGAGCATCTTCTTTGATTTTTTGTTGTAAAAACCAGTCTAATGCATATCCTTTTGTTTTCTTTGTTGCATTATATCTTTCATATACAATTGCTCCTGCTTCTTTTGCAACTTTTGCTGTGTTGTCTGTGCAGTTGTCTGCAATTACATATATATCATATAATTCTTTGTTATAATTTTGTTTTTTTAAACTTTCAACTAAGTTTCCAACTACTGCTTCTTCGTTATGTGCTGGTATAATTGCCATAAATCTGTGGTCTTTTTTTACTTGTAGTGGTTTATCTTTTATTTTTACTAGTGAGCATAAACTTACCATTATTTGGTATAACCAAAATATTGTTACTGTCCAAACTAATGCTTCTCTTATTATATATAAATAATCCATTTTTTTACCTCTCTTAAAATAATATCTTTGTTCAATATTATTATGCTACCTTTTTTATTATACTATTATTGTTAAAATTATGCAATATTTTTTGGAAAATTTTATCTTTGTTTTGTATATGTGTCAATGATGTGAAACAAAATTCTATAAAAAAAATTTGTAGTATCATTGAATTTTCTATTGGTGCTTT
>CANQWL010000013.1 GCA_947627555.1 uncultured Clostridia bacterium
TATAGGAACAATTTGGTCATCATTTCCAGAATATATATTTAAATTATCTCCACATAAGCTAGCAATTTTTGCAACTTGAGAGATATTTCCACTTGCTTCTTTAATGGCAACAATGTTAGGAATTTTAGAAAGTTCTAAACAAGTTTTAGGTTCAATATTAACACCTGTTCTACTAGGTACACTATATAAAATAATAGGAATAGAAACACTTTCGGCAATTGCTTTGTAATGAGTTATTAGACCATCTTGTGTACATTTATTATAATACGGAGTAACTACTAATAATCCATCAGCTCCTAAACTTTCTGCAAGTTTACTATTTTCAATTGCTTGTTCTGTATTATTAGAACCAGTTCCAACAATAATAGGAACTTTTTTATTAGATGTCTTAACAGCACATGTAATTAAGTCAATTTTTTCTTGTTTTGTCATAGTTGAAGATTCGCCAGTAGTACCACAAACAATAATGGCATCTACATGATTAGAAATTTGAAAATCTAATAGTCTTTTAAATTCAGTAAGATTTACTCCTTGTTCATTAAATGGAGTGGCAATTGCAGTACCACAACCTTTAAATAGAATTTGTTTCATAAAATCCTCCTTACTTTTACAATTACTTTGATAATTGTAAAAAACCTAATTTTCTATTAATTTTTCTAAAATTTGTACAGCATTTGTTGCAGCGCCTTTTCGTAAGTTGTCAGCAACTACCCATAAATTCAAACCATATTTTACACTAAAGTCTCGTCTAATTCTTCCAACAAATACTTCGTCATTTCCATCAGCTTGACTAGCTAAAGGATAGTAGTTTTTATCTGGATCATCTACAACGATAATACCAGGAAAATTTTGAAGTAAAATTTTAATATCATAAATATCAAAATCTTCTTCTAATTCAACATTAATTGATTCACCATGACAATTTACAACTGGTACTCTTACAGTAGTAGCTGTTATAGGCAAATTAGGTTTATTTAAAATTTTTCTTGTTTCGTCTATCATTTTATGTTCTTCTTTAGTATATCCATCAGGCATGAATATGTCAATATGAGGAATACAATTATTATAAATAGAATGAGGAAATTTTTTTAAGTTTTTTCCAACAGATTTATTTTCTAAATCTTCAATACCAAAACGACCAGCGCCAGAAACTGCTTGATAAGTAGAGTAAACGATTCTTTTAATATGGTATTTGTCATCTATTGCCTTCAAAGGTAAAACAGCTTGAATTGTTGAACAATTTGGATTTGCAATAATACCTTTATTTTTAGAAATATCTTCAGGATTTACTTCAGGAACAACTAATGGTACTTCAGGCTCCATTCTAAATATGCTACTATTATCAACTACTATGCATCCTTTAGATGCTGCGATTGGTGCATATTTTTCTGAAGTTGAACCTCCTGCACAGAAAATTGCAAAATCAAAGCCTTCATCAAAAGAATTTTCATTTAATTCGCAAACAATATATGTTGTATCAAAAAATTTTATTTTTGTTCCTGCTGATTTATTAGAACAAAAAAGAGTATAATTTAGATAAGAAAGATTTCTTTCTTCTAGTACTTTTAAAACAGTTCTGCCAACCAAACCAGTGGCTCCTATAATTGCTACTTTATAGTTTTTATTCATTTTTAACCAATCCTTATATGATAGATTTAGGTTTTTAGAAGAGGATTTACCTATAAACCTATTAATAATTATAAATATGTTATAGTAATTTGTTTTTAGATTTATAATTGTTCTATATTAAAAATATGCGGTAAAATAGCAAAAGTTACAATAATTTAAATTTTAAATTTTTAATCATATTGTTGCCTATAATATATCATATTTCGAGTTTTAAGTTCAATATTTGATTAAATATTTTTTAGAAATATATTACCTATTAAATTTGCAATTTAAAAAAAGATATAGTACAATGCAAATGAGGTAAAAAATGGAATATATAAATACAAATAAATTAGAAAAATTAAAAATAAATAAAGACAATACTTTTATTGTTTTAGATTTTGACAGAACAATTACGAGTTTTGAAAGTTTAGATTCTTGGGATGTTAGTGGAAAGGAACTAGATAAAGAATTTAAAGATAAACAGGATGAGTTATATAAATATTACAGACCTATAGAGATAGATTATACAATTAAAAATGAAGAAAAAGAAATTTATATGGAAGAATGGTATAATAAATGTATAAATTTATATTATGAACATCATTTAACAAGAGAAAAATTTGAGAAATCTATCAAAGATAGTAAATTGATCTTTAGGAAAGGTACTAGAGAGTTTTTAAAAAAGGCTAATGAAAATCAAATACCACTTATTATTTTGTCAGCAGGAATAGGAAATGTAATCGAACAATTCTTAAAAGCAAATGACTGTTATTTTGAAAATATGTATATTATTAGTAATTTTATCGAATTTGATAAAAATGGAAATATGAAGAAATTTAATGATAATGTTATACATACTGGAAATAAGAAAATTAAAGGACATTTGTCTAAAGAATTTCAAGAAAAAATAAGACAGAAAGAATATGGAATATTAGTGGGAGATTTGATTGAAGATAAAAAAATGGTAGAAAAAGACAAGTTGCAAAATGTAATAACAATTGGACTCTTACAAGATGATAGAAATTTAGAATTCTATAAAGAAAATTTTGATATTGTTCTAAACAACGAAGATGCGACATTTACAAATATTGAAAAATTAGTTTTTAATGTAATATGAAAAAGATATTTTCATATAGGTTTATAGTATAAAAAGTAAAAAAGAAAGGAGATTATAATAGTAAAATATTATAAAAAAGTAAGAATATGAAAAAAGTTGCTATTTTTGGTTCAACAGGTTCTATTGGAGATAGTACCTTAAATGTAATTAGGGAAAATCCTGATTTATTTCAAGCAGTAACATTAGTTGCGGGGAAAAATATACAAAAATTGATGGAACAAATTGAGGAATTTAAACCACAAAATGTATATATTATATCAGAAGAAAATGCTAATAAGTTAAAAGAAAAATATCCAGATTTAAATATTTATTGTGGAGAAGATGGGATGGAGGAAATATCAAAATTAACAGATTTTGATATTAGTGTATCTGCTTTAGTAGGAATAGCAGGTCTAAAACCAACTTATAATATGATAAAAAATGGAAAAACAGTAGCTTTAGCCAATAAAGAGGTGTTAGTAGCTGGTGGAAAATTAATTATGGAGACAGCTAAAAAATATAATGCAACATTATTAACAGTAGATAGTGAGCATAGTGCTATTATGCAATGTTTACAAGGTGAACAACAAAATAAGATAGATAAGATTTTATTAACAGCTTCAGGCGGACCATTTTTTGATAAAGAAATAACAGATGATATAACGGTGGAACAAGCCTTAAATCATCCTACTTGGAAAATGGGACCAAAGGTAACTATTGACTCTTCTACTATGATGAATAAAGGGTTCGAAGTAATTGAAGCAAAATGGTTATTTAATGTAGAACCAGATCAAATACAAGTAGTAGTTCATAGAAAAAGCATTGTGCATTCTATGGTACAATTTGTAGATGGAACAATTATGGCAAATTTAGGTCCTAAATCTATGCAAGTACCAATTGCATATGCTTTAAATTATCCAAAAAGACTAAAAAATAATATTGAAAAAATTGATTTATTTGAAATATCACAATTAGTATTTGAAAAGCCAAATTTAGAGAAATTTCAATGTTTAAAATTAGCATTTGAAGCAATTGAAAAGGGGCATAGCTACCAAGTAGTGTTAAATGCTGCTAATGAAGTGTTAGTAGATGCATTTTTAAATAAAAAAATAACATATACACAAATTCCAAAAGGAATACAAAAAATGTTAGATAGTCATAAACCGATGGAATTAAAAACAGTAGAGGAAATTTTAGAATTAGATAAAAAGGTAAAAGATGAAACAAGAAAAATGATAGAAGATTAGGGCTCTTCTATCAAATCTTTCCAATATTTTTTTGGCATAAATTGCATTTGACATCTCGGATTTGTTCGTTCTTTTATTGCAATTGTTTTGAAAAACATTTTCCATAATTCCTGATATTTTTGTTCGTTTTCAGAAATATCAGGAATTTCTATATTAATATCATCAATTATTTTATATTCGTTTTTATTATAAAGAAAACATAGATTTCTCGTTTTATCATGAATAATAAAGTTTTGCATAGGAAGTCTTTTTATAAAATGATGTCCTAAAGGTTCAATAATATTATGGTCAGGATGTATTGATGCATAGTATAAATTATTTTGTATTTCTTGAAAACGAAGTAACCCCTTAAATTTATGACATTCACTAAGAGTTTGTTTTCGCATATTAATTACCTTATATACATAAGAAATTGTAAGCATATTGTTTATTTTTGGGCCTTGGTCAAATCCAGTACATATATATTTTAATATGTTTATTTCTTTTTCGTTATCATCAGAAAGAAAAGCATAATAGCTATTATATAATGCTTTAGCACAAATATTTTTTTCAATTCCATTAAATATTCTTTCTGATTTATCATAATCTGTTTTAATTATAAAAATGTCATCTAAAAAGTTATTTGTATAGTTAGATTCTGCATATATTTTTTGTGGAAATGTTTTCTTACAATAGCAGTCAAATACAATTGTTAAAAGTCCATCAAAAGTTCCATCATATAAAAAGGTTTTATTTATAAGCTTCCAGTTAGACATTTTATTTTATCCTCCTTTGTGGGATTTAATTGCTCAAATAGTGATAGTTGCTTAAATTCAGGCATTGGTAAATAGCTTCTTTCTTGATAAATAAGATTTGTTTCTATAAAATTTTGATTAAATTTATAAACCTTATTAAAGTATTTTCCCTTACAAGTGATAAAATATTTTGCTCTTTTTAGTACAACACCTAATTTTTTTAAAGCCTCAAAGTCTAGCAAAAATTCTCGTCTTGCTTTTATAATTTTTTTAGCAGAGATAACTCCAATTCCAGGTATTCTTAATAATGTGAAATAGTCAGCAGTATTAATTTCAATTGGAAATTTATCAATATTTCTTAATGCCCAATCACATTTAGGGTCTAATATATGATTGAAATTAGGATGAGTTTCGTCTAATAATTCATCAGCTTTGAATCCATAAAAGCGAAGAAGCCAATCTGATTGGTATAATCTATTTTCTCGAAGTAGAGGAGGGGCTTCAAGTGTTGGCAAATTTTTGTCGTTATTTACACTTACATATGCAGAATAATATACTCGTTTTAAACTTAATTTGTTATAAAGACCTTCAGAGAGCTTTAAAATTTTCAAATCACTTTCAGGAGTAGCACCTACAATAAGTTGGGTTGTTTGGCCTGCTGGAACAAAATCATTTTTAAATCTATTAGTATCTATTTTATTTTGTTTTATATGATTTGAAACATAACTCATAGGTTCTAATATTCCAGTTTTTTGTTTTTGTGGTGCTAATAATTTTAAACTATCATTAGAAGGTAGCTCAATATTAATACTAAGTCTATCAACTAAATTTCCTAATTGATTAATTAATTCTTTGCTACAGCCAGGAATAGTTTTGCAATGGATATATCCATTAAAGTTGTATTCATTTCGTAGAATAGAAACACTTTGAATTAACATTTCCATTGTGTAATCAGGCGATTTAATAACAGCAGAACTTAAGAATAGACCTTCAATATAGTTTCTTTTATAAAAGTTAATTGTTAAATCTGCAATTTCTCTTGGTGTAAAAGTAGCACGCTTTACAGAGTTTGTACATCTGTTAATACAATATTTACAGTCATATATACAAGCATTGCTTAACAAAATTTTTAATAGTGAAATACATCTTCCATCTGCACCCCAACTATGACAAATTCCAGATACATCCCCGTTTCCTATTCCATTATTTATATTTTTTCTATTACTTCCACTGGAACTACAAGAAGCATCATATTTTGCAGAGTCAGCTAGTATTTTTAATTTATCACATATTTCCATAGTATCACTCCAAACATTTGTACCATTGTATCATAATAAAAATAGAATGTCAAATATTTGTTCGATATAATATTGCTTTTGTATTGTTGGAACTTTTTATATAAGAAAAAGGATATAGCCTAGATAGCTACATCCTTTAATAGAATTTTTTAAGTAATTTTTTTATATTTCCACCAATATTTCTTTTTAATAAAGTCAGAAAAATCAGAAGAAGAACCCTTTGTAAAGCCAGACTTTGAAACTAAATAAGAATGGCTCTTATCTATATATAAATAGAAAAAATCTTCTGTTTCAAAAATACGATATAAGTTAGAATACTTCATAACTTGAAAATTTATTCCATCACGCATTTTAAACTTTTTATCTGAAAAAAGGAAAACAAATTCCTTTTGTGATTGAATATTATCAGAATGATAATATTCAGAAACCTCTTTTACAGGATGTAAAAATCGCCATAGGAAAAAAACACTTAAAGCAATACAAAAAATAATAGCAAGGGTAAAATTATGATTAATTACTTGAATTGCAACACAATAAAATAAAGCTATTAACACAATAGCAGTATAAAAAGTGTATGAAAGATTAAATTTTTTATAATGAAATTGTAAAAATTTTATATATATATTTTCATCATATTTTGTTGTATTTTTAAATAAAATTTTCAATATTATCACCAAAAAAATTATAGCATAAGAAATGAAAAAAGGAAAGAAACAATTTATTATATAAATCATATAATGGAATATTAGAGGTGATTTTATGGCCTATTCAGACAGAGAATTAATTGCAAGAATTGTGCAATGTGAAGCAGGAGGAGAAGGAGACAACGGAATGAAAGCTGTTGCAACAGTAATTACAAATAGAGTCAATGTATCAAATGGAGAATATGCAAGAATATCTCAAGGAGGAAATGTAAGAAACATTATTTATCAACCAGGACAATTTGATTGTGCAACTGAAACATTACGAAATAGATATAATCCACAAAATATCTATAATATGACACCAACTGAAATACATTATTACATAGCAGACTGGGCTTTATCAGGAAACAAACTAAATGAAATAGGAGATTGCCTATGGTATTTAAATCCATTTAGACCTACATGTAGTAGTATATTTCCAAGTAATGGAACAGGAACATTTCACGCAAGATTTGGAAATCATTGCTTTTATAGGCCAACTCAAACTTATTCACAAACTTAAAAGGAGGAGAAAAAATGGCAATAACAGATGAAAATAATGAATCTTACAAAAGAGAAACAAGACAAGGAGAGCAACCACAAAGTAGTATGCCAGAGATATTAACAAATCCTATTTACACACCAGCATTTTTAAGAGAACAAATCGGAAGATTAATGAGAGTAGAGTTTCTTATTGGAACTAATAATTTAGTAGATAGAATAGGAATTTTAGAAGATGTAGGAGCAAGCTACATATTACTACGTTCTTTTGAAAATGACAGCCTTGTTTATTGTGACATATACTCTATTAAATTTATTACTATTTCAACAACAGGAATTTATGGAACTATAAACAATAATAACAGATATTATTGAGACAATGGGGACGGTCTTCATTTGTTTCATTATTTTTGACTTAATTTGTCTATTTTTGTCGTGTAAAATTTATATTAAATATATTAAATATATTAAATATACTAAATTAAACTATTAAATTTATTTAATAGTCATACAGAAAAATAGACAAAATTCTACAATATAAATGAGACAAATGAAGACCGTCCCCATTGTCTCCTTGCATTTAATTTCCGAAAATGATATAATTCTCATAAATAATAAAAGGGTTGAAAAATATGCAATATATTAGGTATATGAATACGCCAATTGGAATTTTAAGTATAATTGAAGAAGAAAATCAAATAATAAAAATAAATATTAATCAAGAAAATGAAAAAAGAGAAATTGTAGAAAAAGAAATTGTTGAAAAAGAAACGCCAGTACTTAAAGAAGCGGAAAGACAATTTAATGAATATTTTAATGGAACAAGAAAAAATTTTGAATTACCTATTAAAGTCCATGGAACAGAATTTATGAAAGAGGTTTGGAATGCGTTGCTAAAGATTCCATATGCAGAGACTAAAACCTATGGAGAAATTGCAAAAGAAATTAACCATCCAAAGGCTGCAAGAGCGGTAGGAATGGCAAATCATAGAAATGCATTACCAATTATTATTCCATGCCATAGGGTAATAGGAGTAAATGAAAGATTAGTTGGATATG
Source organism: uncultured Clostridia bacterium (assembly GCA_947627555.1). Classification (GTDB taxonomy): domain Bacteria; phylum Bacillota; class Clostridia; order TANB77; family CAG-508; genus CAG-269. Next base: position 8,230 of record CANQWL010000013.1, read on the forward strand.
CGCTGGGATTACAAATAAAACAATGGCTATTAGATTTTGAAAAGAAAAATATAAATAAATAATTTAAATAATGACTATATTAAGATAAGAAAGGATTTTTATATGTATGATGTTATTATAATAGGTGCAGGACCGGCAGGAATATCGGCAAGTTTATATACAACAAGAGCAAATCTTAAAACATTAGTATTATATAGCGATTTGTCTGCTTTGGAAAAAACAAATGGAATTGAAAATTATTATGGGTTTGATGAAAAAATAGATGGAAAAGAATTATATTTAAGAGGAATTGGACAAGCTAGAAACATTGGTGCAGATGTAAGAAAAGAAGAGGTAATAAAAATAGAAAAGACAGATGGGCAATTTTTAGTAGTTTCTTCTGAAAATAATTATCAATCTAAGGCTGTAATTTTAGCAACAGGAAATAAAAAGAATAAACCTAAAATAAAAGGAATAGATACTTTTGAAGGTAAAGGTATTAGCTATTGTGCTGTATGTGATGGCTTTTTTTATAAAAATAAAAATGTATGTATAATAGGAAGCGGGCCATATGCTATTTCAGAAGCTAATGATTTAATACCAATTGTAAATCATATAACTATTTTAACAAATTCAGAAAAACCACCAGAAATAAGATCAGAGAATGTTTCTATTGATACAAAACCTATTAAAGAAATTCAAGGAGATGAAAAAGTAAGGTGTATAGAATTTGAAGATAAGAGCAAAATAGAAACAGAAGGTATTTTTATTGCACAAGGAGTTGCAGGAAGTATTGAATTTGCTAAAAAATTAGGTGCAATTATCAAAGAAAATGCAATTGTAGTAAATGAAAAGATGGAAACTAACATCAAAGGTTTATATGCTTGTGGAGATTGCACAGGAGGCTTATTACAAATTTCAAAAGCTGTATATGAAGGAATGATAGCAGGGTTAGAAATAATTAAATTTAAGCAAACAAATGACAACTAAAATATAAATTATAAAATATAAAAATGTTATTAAAATTTAAAATATATAAAAATTAATATAAATGAAAATGTCTAAAAATAATCAATTTACTTATATTAATAAAGATTAAAAAATTGAATAGGAGGAAAGAAAATGGAAACTTTAAAAATATCAAGTGAGGAGTTTGAAGGACAAGTTTTAAACTCAGACAAGCCAGTATTAATTGATTTTTATGCAGATTGGTGCGGACCATGTAAAGCAATGTCTCCAATTGTAGAAAGTGTAGCAGAAGAAATATCAAACACTGTAAAAGTAGTAAAAATAAATGTAGATGAAGCAAGTGATTTAGCAGCAGAATACGGAATTTCTAGTATTCCAACACTTGTGTTAATTAAAGATGGACAAGCAGTACAACGTATTGTTGGAATGAGAGATAAGACTGAGGTAATAGATTTTATTAATGCAAATATTTAAGTTAAATTAGTTAATATGAAAAAGACTAGTAGCTTATTATTTATAAATTATGAAATGGCTTGTGGTGACCGTCCAAAAATTTTCAAAAGTTTGGAAAAACTTTTGTTAAAATTTTTAGGATGGGGAAAATGTAATAATTTATAAATAATAAGCTACTAGTCTTTTTATAAATAATTTAGTAAATCAAATTCTTCATATCAGATGGCAAATCACACTCAAATATCATTTCTTTTTTAGAAATAGGATTAATTAATTGAATTTTATAACTATGCAAGGCTTGTCTATTAATCAAATCAGATTTTTTGCCATAAAGAGAATCTCCTAAAAGAGAGTGACCCACAGCAGAAAAGTGAACTCTAATTTGATGAGTTCTTCCTGTTTTTAATAAGCATTTCACAAGAGAATAATTATCAAATTCTTTTAAAACTTGATAATTAGTAATGCAAGGTTTTCCTTGATTACTAACACATCTTTCGATAATACTATTTGGCTTTCTAGCAATAGGAAATTCAATAGTACCAGATTTATTATTAAAAATTCCTGTAGCAATACATAAATATTCTTTTTGTAGTAAGTTTTCAAGCATTTGCTTTGAGAATTGTTCTTGGATATACTCACATTTTGCAAAAATAACAATACCAGAGGTATTTAAGTCTAATCTATTAACAGGTCTTATTTTTTTCTTCAATCCAATTTGATCAAAATAAAATTTTACTCCATTTGATAAAGAATCTGTATAATGCAAACTAGAAGGATGAATAGGGATAAATGGAGGTTTATTCAAAACTAAAAACCATTCATCTTCATATAAAATATTCAAATTCATATCAGTTGGGATAATATTAGAATTATCTTCTTCTTCAGATAGGTCAATTGTTATAATATCTCCAACTTGTATAGAATTTCGAGTGTCAGCTATTTTTTGATTACAGAAGATTTTGTGATTTTTAATTAGTTTTGTTCTTAGTCTGTTTGAAAATTCAAATTCTTTTATCAAAACATCATTAATTGTGCCATAAAAATCACTTTGTTTTACAATATAATTTAGTGTCATTTTAATTTTCCTTTTTAACAATTTAATTTTATGAGATTATATCAAATAAAAAAATGATGTCAATGGCTTTACGTGGAGAGTTCATAAATATACTATGCTTTTTACAAAAAAGTCAATTTGATAGAGTAAAAATATTGAAAAAGTACTACCTTTATGGTATAAATATAAAAACAGAATAAAGAAAAAGATATAATTATATAAAAACGGGAGAGGAAAAATTATGAAAGATATAAGATATGAAAAATTAGCTAATAATCTACTAACTTATTCAGTAAAAATCAAAAAAGGAGAAAATATTTTAGTAGAAATACTAGGAGAAGAAGGAATTCCATTAGCTAAAGAAATAATAAGAAATGCTGAAAGACTAGGTGCAAGACCATATTTTAATATTATTAATTATGAAATTCTAAAAGAAATGTTACAAAATGCTGATGAAGAACAAATTAAAATGTATGCTAAACATGATAAAGCAAAAATGAAAGATATGGATGCATACATAGGAATAAGAGCAACCTCAAATACATCTGCATTAAATGGAATAGATAAAAAAATCATGGAATTATATAATAAATATTATACAACTCCTGTGCATTTTGAAGAGAGAGTAAAACATACAAAATGGTGTATTTTAAGATACCCTAATAATTCAATGGCACAAATGAGCAAAATGAATACAGATGAATTTGAAGATTTTTTCTTTAAAGTATGTAATTTAGATTATGAAAAAATGTCCAAAGCAATGGACTCATTAAAAGATTTAATGAATAAAACTGATAAGGTACATATTATTGGAGATGATACAGATTTAAGTTTTAGTATAAAAAATATACCAGCAGAAAAATATGTAGGAACATTTAATATACCTGATGGAGAAGTTGCCTCAGCACCAGTTAGAAATAGTGTAAACGGTTATATAACATATAATACAGAAACATACTATAATGGTATTTTATTTAACGATATAAAATTCGAATTTGAAAATGGAAAAATTATTAAAGCTACATCAAATAAAACAAAAGAGTTAAATGAAATTTTAGATACAGATGAAGGAGCTAGATATATAGGTGAATTTGCTTTTGGACTAAACCCATATATTGAAAAGCCTATAGGAGATACTTTATTTGATGAAAAAATAAAAGGAAGTTTTCATTTTACACCAGGTGATTCATTGGAAGAAAGTGATAATGGAAATAGATCAAGTATTCACTGGGATATTGTAAATATACAAACTCCAGAATATGGCGGTGGAGAAATATATTTTGATAATGTTTTAATAAGAAAAGATGGAAGATTTGTATTAAAGGAATTAGAATGTTTAAATCCAGAAAATTTAATATAAATATAAAAGCTATTATAAATAAAAATTACCTTGATTTTATATGTACTAACAGATATAATAAGAAAAAAGAAAAAAAGGAGAATCAAATGAAAAAAGATGAAAGAGGTTCTATTACAATTTATGTATTAAGTTCATGCCTTTTAATTTTAGCAATATTAGTAGGATTATTTATAAGAAATCAATCAAAAATAGCAAGTCAAAGAAAGCAACAACAACTAATAGAACAACAATACAATGATAATAATAGAATAGATGAAATTTATGAAGATACAATAGAAAATATGCAACTTAATGGAGGAGATAATGAGAATTAGATATAAAAAATGGGCTAGACCTGAATTAGAAGCAAGCACATTTTATGAAGATAACCCAGAAGAATGGAAAGGAAAATGGAAAGAACACTTTGCAATAAAAGAAAATCCTATTCATTTAGAGCTTGGATGTGGAAAAGGTCAATTTATTTCTCAATTAGCAGTAGAAAATCAAGAAATTAATTATATTGCAATTGACTTAGTTGATGCAATGCTTGGACTAGCAAAAAGAAATATAGAAGCTGTTTATCAAGAAAAAAATTTAGAGCCTAAAAATGTAATTATTACAAGATTTGATATTGAAAGAATTAATTTAATATTAGACAAAAATGACATGATTGAAAGAATTTATATCAATTTTTGTAATCCTTGGCCAAAAGGAAAACATAGAAAGAAAAGATTAACTCATACTAGACAATTAGAAAAATATAAAGAATTTTTAAAATTGAATAGCGAAATTTATTTCAAAACAGATGATGATGACTTATTTGAATCAAGCTTAAATTATTTTAAAGAAACTGGATTTGAAATAATCGCAAAAACCTATGATTTGCATAAAGAACTAATTTTTGAAAAAAATATAGAAACAGAGCATGAAAAAATGTTTACAGAACAAGGAATAAAAATAAAGGCATGTATTGCAAGATTAGTGGAAAAGAATATGTTGGAGATGAAGAAAATAGATGGAAATACAAGATGTAATAGACAATAAAGATAATAAAGAAATTATTTTAAAAGCAGTAAAGGAAAATGGAAAATATTTAGAATTTGCTTCTTCGAATTTACAAGATGATGAAGAAGTTGTAATAGAAGCTTTAAAACAAGATGGAGAGGCTCTGGAATTTGTAAGCAATAGGTTAAAAGGTAAAAAAGAAATTATTATGCTAAGTATTAAATCTTCACCATGGACTATTTGTTATGCATCAGAAAGATTAAAAGCTGATAAAGATTTAATTCTTACTAGTTGTAAAGAGTATGGACAAGCATTATATTATGCAAGTAAAGAATTAAGAAATGATAGAGAAGTAGTAAAAACAGCAATTGAGAATAAAGGAATTATGATAAAATATGCAAGTTCACAATTACAAGATGATAAAGAATTAGCTGAAATTGCAGTAAAACAAAATAAACAAGCATATCATTTTATTTCAGAAAAATTAAAATATGATGAAGATATAAAAAATATAATGAGTTAAAAGTATTGTATTTTATTAAATTTATATATATACTATATTAGTGAATTAACAAGGAGGAAAAAAATGTCATTTATAGATGAAATAAAACAAAGAGCAGAACAAGATATAAAAACAATTGTATTGCCAGAAGCGGAAGATATTAGAATATTACAAGCAACTCAACAAGTCTTAAAAGAAGGTTATGCAAATATAATATTAGTAGGAAACAGAGAAAAAATAGAACAAAAAGCAAAAGAAAATAACATTAATATAGAAGGAGCAGAAATAGCTGAACCAACAAATTCTGAAAAATACGATGAATATGTAAATTTATTATATGAATTAAGAAAACAAAAAGGAATGACAATAGAACAAGCAAAAGAATTAGTAAAAGACCCTGTATATTATGGAATGTTGATGGTAAAAGATAAAAATAGTAAAGCAGATGGCCTAGTATCAGGAGCAGCACATTCAACATCAGATACATTAAGACCAGCATTGCAAATATTAAAAACAGCACCTGGAACAAAGCTAGTTTCTGCATTTTTTGTTATGGTAGTACCAGATTGTAAATATGGGGAAAATGGAACTTTCCTATTTGCCGATAGTGGATTAAACGAAAATCCAGATAGTGAAGCTCTATCTGAAATTGCAATTTCTTCAAGTAAAAGTTTTAAGCAATTAGTTCAAAAAGAACCAAAAGTTGCAATGCTCTCATATTCAACATATGGAAGTGCAAAATCAGAATTAACGCAAAAAGTAATTGATGCAACAAAAAAAGTAAAAGAAAAAGAACCAGAATTATTAGTAGATGGAGAATTACAATTAGATAGTGCAATTATTCCTGAAATTGCAGAAATGAAAGCAAAACGGAAGCCCTTTAGGTGGAAAAGCAAATGTATTAGTATTTCCAGACTTAAATACTGGTAATATTGGATATAAATTAGTTCAAAGACTAGCAAAGGCAGAAGCATATGGACCTTTATGCCAAGGAATTGCAATGCCAGTTAATGATTTATCAAGGGGATGTAATAGTAAGGATGTTGCAGGTGTTATTGCAATTACTGCTGTTCAAGCTCAAAAAGATCAATAAAATATAACAATTTTCATCAGTTTTAAAATAGAATAAAAAGGAGGAAAAGTTTGAAAGTTCTAGTTCTAAATTCAGGCAGTTCATCTTTAAAATATCAAGTAATTGATATGGAAACAGAAGAAACATTAGCAAAAGGATATTTTGAGAGAATAGGTCAATCTAATTCTTTTTTGACACATAAAGTTAAAGATGAAAAACATAAATTTGAACATTATGCAAAAGATCATGAACAAGCAATTAAATTTGTATTAAGTAGAATTATGCATAAACAATATGGAGTTATCAAAGATTTAAATGAACTACAAGGAATTGGACATAGAATTGTTCATGGAGGAGAAGAATTTGCTAATCCAGTTTTAATTACGGATAAAATAATAAGTGAAATAAAAAAATGTAGTGAATTAGCACCACTACATAATCCAGCGGCAATTTTAGGTATTGAAGCTTGTAGAAAAGTTGCACCTAAAATTAAAATGGTAGCAGTATTTGATACTGCATTTCATCAAACAATATCGAAGGATAAATATATTTACCCTATTCCATATGAATATTATGATAAATATAAAGTAAGAAAATATGGCTTTCATGGGACATCTCATCAATACGTTTCTAATAGAGTAGCAGAATTAATAGGAAAAGATATAAATACATTAAAAATTGTCAGTTGTCATTTAGGACAAGGAGCAAGTGTATGTGCTATTAAAAACGGAAAATCTGTAGAAACAAGTATGGGATTAACACCACTTGGTGGTATATGTATGGGAACAAGAAGTGGAGATTTAGACCCTTCAGTAATATCATACATTATGAAAAAAGAAAAGTTATCTGCACAAGAAATGGAAACTATTTTAAATAAAAAATCAGGAGCATATGGAGTATCAGGAATATCAGTAGATTTTAGAGATATTGAAGCAGAAGCAAATGCAGGAGATGAGCATGCAAAATTGGCATTGAATATATTTCATGACTTAGTAGCATCATATATTGTAAAATGTGGTGTTGCGATGAATGGAATTGATATTATTACATTTGAAGCAGGAGTAGGAGAAAAGGGTCAAGACTCAAGACAAGCAATTTGTGATAAATTACAATTTTTAGGAGTTGAATTAGACAAGGAAAAAAATCAAAAAACTAGAGATATAGAAGCAGAGATATCAGATAAAAATTCAAAAATAAAAGTTTATGTTGTTCCTACAAATGAAGAATTGATGATTGCTAGGGAAACTAAAAAAGAAATAGAAAATATTAAGATTAGTTAATAATAGAAAGGGGAAAATAAAATGAAAATATTAGTATTAAACTGTGGAAGTTCATCACTAAAATATCAATTAATTAATATGGAAACAGAAGAGGTTTTGGCATCAGGAAAATATGAAAGAATAGGAGAAGATGAAGCTTTTATTACACATAAAGTAAATGGACAAAAAATAGAAATAAAAAATCCAGCTTATAATCATACAGAAGCAATTGAATTTACATTACAACAATTAGTAAATCCAGAATATAAAGTAATAGATAGTTTAGATGAAATAGAAGCAATAGGACATAGATTAGTTCATGGAGGAGAAAAAATATCTCAGTCAGTTGTAATTGATGATGAGGTAATTAATGTATTAAAAGAATGTACAGATTTAGCACCATTGCATAATCCAGCATCTATTTTAGGAATTGAAGCATGTAAAAAAGTAATGCCAGGAAAAACAATGGTAGGTGTATTTGACACTGCATTCCATCAAACAATATCAAAAGAAAAATATATTTATCCAATACCATATGAATATTATGAAAAATATAAAATTAGAAAATATGGATTTCACGGAACATCACATATGTATGTGTCACAAAGACTAGCAGAAATAGAAGGAAAACCAATAGAAGATTTAAAAATAGTAACATGCCATTTAGGTCAAGGCTCTAGTATATGTGCTATAAAAGGTGGAAAATCAATTGACACAAGTATGGGACTTTCACCATTAGGAGGAATTCCAATGGTAACAAGAAGTGGAGATATGGATCCATCTGTATTAACATATATTATGAAAAAAGAAAATATATCAGCAGATGAAATGGAATCAATATTAAATAAAAAATCAGGAGTATCAGGAATTTCAGGATTAGCTCCAGACTTTAGAATTATTGAAGATGCAGCAAATCAAGGAAATGAAAAGGCAAAAATTGCAATGGATAGTTTTAAATATGCAATAGCAAGCTATATAGCAAAATATGCAGTAGCAATGAATGGTGTAGATTATATTGTTTTCACAGGAGGAGTAGGAGAAAATCAAATCAATATAAGAAAAGGAATTTGTGAACAATTAACATTTATGGGAGTAGAAATTGATACAGAGCTTAATAATATGAGAGGAGAAGAAAAAATAGTTTCTAAGCCAAACTCAAAAGTAAAAATTTATGTAATACCAACAAATGAAGAATTAATGATTGCAAAAGAAACAGAAAGACTAGCTAAAGGTTGCTAAAGGTTGCTAAAGTTTGCCAGGGTTGTCAAGGTTGTCAATGGTTCCGGGTTTAAATGGCAACTAACTAGTTGCCATTTAAACCCGGAACCATTGACAACCCCGGCAACCCCGCAACCTTGGCAACCCACAATAAAAAATGGAGGAACTTAAAATGAAATTTGAATTTGATGAAATGGGATTTAAAGATGAAATAGAATTAATGAATATTCAAAGACAGATGCAACAAAATCAATTTTCTAATAATAGAAGTATTGGATTTAACATAGATACATTATATGATTTTGCAGATAATGAAGAAAATAAATAAGATAAGAAATGTACACAAGAAAAGAGGATGTTATGAAAAAGGCTATTATAGATTCACTGAAGAAATATAAATGGAAAATATTATTACAAATTATATTTATAGGAATTAATATATATTTATTAACATATCCGGCTAAAATTATTGGAAATATTGTGGATATGTTATATAACATAAACGAAAATAAACAAGAAATTTTAAACAATACATATTACTTAATTGGAATATGTATTGTTTTGTTGATTATAAGAGTTATATGGAAATATTTTGAAACATATATAAATAGAGCAGTTGAAAGAGATCTAAAGACAAATTTATTTGAAAGATTTTTAAAATTAAAATTAAAAGATATACAAAATATTAAAAATGGAGAAATAATGTCTTACTTTGTAAAAGATATTATGGAAATAAGAAATATAGTTTATAGAATTTTATCACATGGAGTAAGAATTGTATTTACTTTTGTTATTGCAGTTTATCAAATGATACAAGGCGTAAATCTATCTTTAACAATAGCTGTTATGGGACCAATTTTAATAGGATGTTATTTAGTTATAAAAATTAAAAAATATGTTGAAATTAGCTTTAAAAAATCACAAGAGAGATTTACGGAAATGTCAGAATATATTCAAGAAAGTACAGATAGTATTAGAACTACAAAAGCTTACTCTTGCGAAGGAGAACAATTAAAAGAATTTATTAGAAAAAATAGAAAAGTACGTCAAAGTAATAACACAGTAGATGTATATTCTAACTTATTAACAATGTGCTTAAATATTTGTTTTGGTATTTGTTATTCAATATCTCTATTATATGGATCTAAACTCGTAATTGATGGAGTAATAACAGTAGGAGAATTAGTTACATTTAATGGATATGTTGGATTATTTGTAAATCCAGTTAATTGGATTCCAGGATTAATTTCAAGATTTAAAAGAGCACAAATAGCATATAAAAGGTTAGATAAAATTTATGAATTAGAAACAGAAAAAATTAATAGTAAAAGTAATATTAATAAGGAAAAATTAGAAGGAAATATTACTATACAAAATTTAAATTTTAATTATCCAGGTATAATTGATAAAGCATTAGAAAATATTAGTATTGAATTAAATAAAGGAGAAACATTAGGGATTATAGGAACAATAGGAAGTGGAAAAACTACATTAATGAATTTATTAACAAGATTATATAGTATTCCAAATGGAAAGATACTAATTGATGGAAAAGACATTAATGAAATACCAATTGAGGTATTAAGAAATAATATTTGTTATATCACGCAAGATAATTTTTTATTTTCTTCTAGTCTAAAAGATAATATTAGTTTATTTAAAGAAGATTATAAAGAAGATGAAATAAAAGAGAGTACTAAAAAAGCAGTTGTTTATGAAGATATTCAGAAAATGCCAGAAGGAATTAATACTGTAATAGGAGAAAGAGGAGGAGATTTGTCAGGAGGACAAAAGCAAAGAGTGGCTATTTCAAGAGCATTCTTAAAAGAAAGTAGCATTTTAATTTTTGATGATACATTCTCAGCGTTAGATAATAGAACATCAGAAAAATTAATTGAAAATATTCAAGATTTATCTGACAAAAAAACCTGTATAATAATTTCAAATAAAGTATCAGATGTAAAATATAGTGATAAAATTATTGTATTAGATAATGGAAATATCGTAGAAAAGGGTACTCATGAAGAATTAATAAATAATAATGGAATTTATAGTGAATTTTATAATCAACAATCAACAAAAGCAGAGCCTAGCATTTTAGCATAAAAGATAAAATAGAAAGGAAAAACTAATGAAGAATCAAACAGTACAGAGAATTTATAAGATGTTAAAACCACAAACAAAAGCAATCATAATAATATCGATTTTAGCAATTATTATTAACGTTGGTGAAGTAATAAAACCATACTTAATAAAAGTAGTAATTGACAATTTTCTAAGTGAAGGTATATGGCAAAAAGGAGTTATGACAATTGGAATAATTAGTAGTATTTATATTGCAATTGTTTTAGTTGGAAATATTTTAGATTTTATAGTTAGTACCGCAACAAGTATGATGGGAGAAAATGTTATTTATTCAATTAGAAACAAATTATATAAATATGTTCAGTATGCTAATATTCCATTTCACGATAGAACACCATCAGGAACTTTATTTGTTAGAATCACAAGTGACGTAGAAGATATTACAACATTTTTTAAAGATGTTATTACAACTTTTATAAAAGATATTGTAATGATAATTGCATTAGCAGTTATGATGGTATCACTTGATTATAAGTTAGCATTAGTATGCTTTTTGATAATTCCTATTGTTGCAATTACATCAACTATTATTACAAAAATTAGTAATAATGTAAGAGAATATTCAAAGAAAGTTAAAACGAAAGTAAACATATTTTTAGCAGAATCAATTTATGGTGTAAAATTAATAAAAATTTTTAATAGACAATATGAAAAAGAAAAAGAATGTGAAAAATTATGTACAAGATTTTTAAAATCAAGAATTCCAATAGCATTTACAGAAGGATTATTAGTTGCAATGATGCTTATTTTTGAAAATTTAGGTGTATCTATTATTATATGGGCAAGTGTTAATCATTTATTTGGAATTAATTTAAATGTTGGTGTTATTTACATATTTATAACATATTTAAAACAAATTTTTGAACCGATAAATCGAATCGTAGAAAACTTTGAAACAATTCAAGAAGCAATGGTTTCAATTAATAAAATATACGATATATTAGATCATAAAGAATATTTAGAAAATTTTGAAGAAGGAATAGAATTAGAAGAAATACAAGGAAAAATTGAGTTTAAAAATGTGTGGTTTGCATATGAGGGAGAAAATTGGATTTTAAAAAATGTTAGCTTTACTATTGAACCAGGAAAAAGTATAGCATTAGTTGGAAGAACAGGTTCAGGAAAAACAACAATAATCAATCTAATAAATCGTTTTTATGAAATACAAAAGGGAGAAATACTATTAGATGGAATAAATATTAAGCAAATTAACTTACGTTCTCTAAGAAAGAAAATAGGAGTAATATTACAAGATCCATTTATTTTTGCAAAAACAATTAAAGAAAACATCGAGTTAAATGAAAACTTGACAGATGAAGCAATTATGGAAACACTTAGATTATCATCAGCAGAAGAATTTGTTCATTCACTACCAAATGGAATTGAAGAAATTGCAAATGAAAGAGGAAGTTCTTTCTCAGCAGGACAAAAACAACTATTAGCATTTGCGAGAATATTTGCTCATAATCCATCGATATTCATATTAGATGAAGCAACAGCAAACATAGATACAAAAACAGAAGAACTAATACAAAAATCAATTGAAAAAATTTCTAAAGAAAAAACTTCAATATTTATTGCACATAGACTATCAACTATCGTAAATGTAGACAAAATCATTGTATTAAATAATGGAGAAATTATAGAACAGGGAAATCATACTGAGTTAGTCAAAAATCCAGACGGATATTATAGCAAACTATATAATGCTTATTATAGCAACTTAACACAATAGACAGGGTTGCCATTTAAACCCGGAACCATTGGCAACCTTGGCAACCTTGGCAACCCTCTTGGATACTCAAAATTAAATAAATAATACAAAAACACTTGAAAAATAAAAAATATATGTTATAATACTAAACAATAGATAAAAACAAAAGCAAGGACAACATAAATAATACAATAACTTAAAGAGAGCCAAAGGTTGGTGTGATTTGGTAAGTAAAAATTATTTATTATCACCTTGTTGTTGCTAGCTGAAATAAAAGTAAGCTAAGCCGTAAGACCTGCGTTAAAGGAATATGAGAGAGTAAAATCATATCATATAATATATATGAATTTACTAATTTAGGTGGTACCGCGAAATAAAGTAATTATTGCGTCCTAACATATTTTATGTTAGGGCGTTTTTTGTATAATAAAAAATAGAAAAAAATTACTTTACTACTATACAAAAAAATTTCGCACTAACTTGTATATAAATAGAAAGGAGAAAAATTATGAGAGAATTAAAAATTAATGGAATTTATAAACATTTTAAAGGAGATTACTATTTAATTGTTGATATTGCCAAGCATTCTGAAACAAAAGAAGAGTATGTTGTATACAGAGGATTATATGGAGATAGAGATCTTTGGGTTAGACCTAAAGATATGTTTTTAAGTGAAGTTGACCATGAAAAATATCCAGATGTAGAGCAAAAATATAGATTTGAGCTACAAGAAATTAAAAGTGTAGCAGACAAATTCAAAAAGTAAAAATAGACTACAAAAAGTGATAAAAAATGACAAAAAAGATGAGACAAAGAAAGACTGTCCCCATTGTCTCAAGAAGGAGGAGTTTTTATGTATAAAAAAGTTGAATTAAAAGATGGTTTTGTAGGAATGGAGCACGAGGTTGCTGAAAATTGGAAAAAGAAAGATATTATAAAAAAGAATTTTGCAATGAATGAGGGAAAGAGATATTTTACATTTTATGATGGACCTCCAACAGCAAATGGAAAACCTCATGTTGGTCATATTGAAACAAGGGTTATGAAAGATATTATTCCTAGATATAAAGTTATGAAGGGATATAAAGTAATTCGTAAAGCTGGATGGGATACTCATGGACTTCCTGTTGAACTTGAAATTGAGAAAAAACTTGGTATTTCAGGAAAAGAACAAATTGAAGATTATGGAGTAGAAAAATTCGTAAAAGAATGTAAAGAAAGTGTATTTACTTATGTTCATATGTGGGAAGAAATGACTAATAAAGTAGGTTATTGGGTTGATATGGAGAATCCATATGTAACATACCATAATGAATATATTGAATCTGTATGGTGGGCTTTAAAACAAATGTGGGAAAAAGGTCTTTTATATGAAGGACATAAAGTTATGCCATATTGTCCAAGATGTGGAACAGCACTTTCTTCACATGAAGTG
>CANQWL010000014.1 GCA_947627555.1 uncultured Clostridia bacterium
CATCAATTAACATATATCGCATTGAAAAGTCTTGAGCAAGTCTTACCATTGCATCATATACTGAACTATCTCCATGTGGATGATATCTACCTAAAACAGAACCAACTGTATTTGCACATTTTCTATATGGCTTGTCTGATGTTATTCCATCTTCATGCATTGAATATAAAATTCTTCTATGTACAGGTTTTAAACCATCTCTTACATCTGGAAGAGCACGAGATACTATAACACTCATCGCATAATCAATATATGCTGTTCTCATCTCTTTTTCAATGTCTCTTTCAACTATTTTTCCGTCATTTCTTCCTTCTGGTCTATCTTCCATTTTATTCCCTCTTTTCTTTATTTTTCTACATTTGTATTATACTAAAATCATAAAAATTATGCAAGTAAAAAATGGTAAAAAAATTAGGGAAATAGCACTTATTTTAATTTTTCTACTAATTCTAATTGTTCTTTACTTAAATTAAAATCTTGTCCATTATTTTTTATTAAATTGTGTAAAATTTCAATATTATTTGCTTCATCTAATGTTTTCTGTATTGGTGCTAACTCTTTTAATTCATTTTTTATTTTGCTATACTCTTTTTCCATATTGGCAAAATCTTTATTATTAAATGCTTCTTTCCAATTCTTTATATATTTATTTGTATATTCTATTGCTTCATATTGCTTATTAAATGTACTTTCTATATTATTTTCTATATTATTTAATATTATATTTTTTCCTTGTTTTATTGTTTTTGCTATATTATTATCTATTAATCCTGCCTGTCTAGTTTTATCTACTACTGTATCTAATAAAGAAGATATACCATCTATTAGGCCTCCATTTTTTACTACATTTTGCATCTGTGATAAATCTTCAAAATTACCTGTAATCATTCCAATTGCACTCTTTCCTAAATCTATGGCATCATCAATTGTTTTATTTATTCCATCTTTTAAACCAAATTTCATTAAATTATCTTTTATATTAATAACTTGATTTTCAACAAATTCTGGTAAAAGTGCTCGTATTCCAATATCTATTGCTGTATTAATAGTTTTTCCTAAAACTGTCTCTAAAAAATTTTTTTGATTTTTTTCTAAATTATTATTTATATCTAAATTATTATTTTTTTCTAATTCATTTATTTCCATATTATTTTTCCTCCTTGTTTTTATTTTTAAATTTTTTATATTTTTTTCTTTTTTATTTTTATTCATTAATAATTTTTGAAAATATTTTTTCTATTTTTTTATCTAATTTTATTTTTTCATTTAATTTAAATTTTTCTATTATAAATTTATAATTTTTTCTTTTTTTTATTTTATAAATTTTAAAAAAATTATCCAATATATCGTTTATTATTTTAGAATGAATTGACAATATATTATACTTATTTTCTATAATATGTAAACCTGATTTCTTTAATAAATAATTATTTTCACTCCTATCATAAAATCTCTTTATTCCTTTTATCCCTATTAAATTTCTTTCTATGACTCCTATATTATCTGTACTTATTTTTAAAATTTCAGTATTCCAATTGTTATACTTGACAAATTCTATATCAAATATAATATAATCATATTTATTTTTATAATATAAAATTAAATTATTTAAAAAATTTTTTATTTGTTTTTTATCAATTATTTTATTTTTTATTAAATTAATTTTTAAATTTTTAATTAATTTTGAATTTTTATTAATTTTTATATCTAAATTTTTTAATATTTTTTTATTTAAAAAATTCTCTTCTAATATTTTTAAATAATTCTTTTTTATTTTTTTATTATTTTTTTCATTTAAATTAATTAATAATACTTTTTTATTTTTATTTATTAAATAATTTGCTAATAAAATTGAAATTGTCGTTTTTCCTACTTGTTTATTTCCAAAAATATTAATAATTTTTATATTTTTTTTATTTGATAAATTATTATTTTTTACATCTTTTTTATTTATTAATATACTTATCTTTTCTACTTTAAATTTTTCTTCACTCAAAAAAATAACATTTTTATTGTTTATATTTTTTATTTGAGATATATTTTTTAATAAAATTATTATTTTTATTTTTTTATTTATTTTATTTATTTGTTTTATTAAATCTCTTATATTAATTTCTCCTGGTATTTTTTCATTTATTATAATTAAATCTATATTTTTTATTTTTTCTACTATTTCTATTATTGCTTCTCTATATTGTATATCTTTTCCTATCAGCTCATAGTTTTCATTTTTTAATTTTTTTATAATTTTAGGATTGTCTAATGCTGTAATTATTTTCATTTTTATTATCATTCCTCTCAAGACATAAATTTAGTTATAAAATAATTAATTTTTCTTCTATATTTTTTCTCCTTCTACTATCTTTTTTTCCATTTCAGAACATTCTATTTTTGTTAAAATATGGTCATCACTTACAAACATTAAACATTCCCCTCTTTTTAAAGATTTTACTTCTATTTTTTCTTTTTCTGATAAACTTGTAAATTGTGATAATATTTTTATATTTTCTTCTTCTAATGAAAAGAAAGTTTTTATGCTTGAATTATTTAATATACTTTTTCCATACGTACCTTCTTCTAAACTAAATATATCAGATATATCCTGTGTTATTGCAACTCCACTTCCTCCATATTTTCTTATTGTTTTGAATATTTTATAAATAAAGCTAGCTACATATTTATTTGATGTTACACCAATTAATCTCCATATTTCATCAAAATAAATTGCCTTTTTTTCTTCTCTACATTCTTTAATTTTGTCCCAAAAAATATCTGTAAATAAATACATTCCATATTTTAGATTGTCTTCACCTAAATCATATACATCTGCAATAATTAAATCATTATTTAATTTTACACTAGTATAATTATTGAAAAATTTCATTGATCCCTTTACAAATGGAATTAATTTTATTTCAAATTTTTTTGTTCTTTTGTCTTCTCCTAATACTCTATATAAATCTTCTAAAATAGGCATATCTTTTGAATCTTTAAAAATATATTTTTTCTTATTATTTTTTGTTATTTGTTTATATAAACTTTTATCATCAAATGTTATTTTTTTTCGCTTATATGTTTCAATTAACTTTTCTTCTATTAAAGCTTTTTCTTCTTCATCTAATTCTCCAAAAATTAAATTAAAAAAACCTATTAATTTTGCTATTTTTGTTGCTAAATATCCACTCTCACCTTCCTCTATACTTTCTTTTCTAATTTCTAGGATATTAATATATGTATTTGAAGTTGGACCTATTTTAATTTGAATTCCATGTAACTCTTTGCATAAATTTCCATATTCTCTATCTGGATCTATAATATATTGTTTTATTCCTAATAATTTATATCTTAAAATAAGTAATTTTGTATAAAAAGATTTTCCTGCTCCGCTTGTACCAAAAATACACATATTAGCATTTTTATATTTTTTTGTATTATATCTATCTATAAATACAAGCGAATTATTATAAATATTAGTACCTATAAAAATTCCTTCTTCATCAAAAATAGTTGATGATATAAATGGATATGTAGCTAACAAACCAGAAGTTAATATGTTTCTTTTTGCTGCATCTTTTATTAATTTCATATTTTCCATTAATGGTAAGCATGAAACAAATAATTCCTCCTGTCTAAAATTCGCTCTTATTGTTTGCATTCCTTTACTTTGAGTTATTCCTTCTATCTTATTTAAAAAATATTCTAATTCTTTTATTTCTTCTGAATACAAATTAATATAAATATATAAAAAATAAATATCTTCATTATTTACTTGAATTTCTCTTCTTATATATTTAGCATCATTATATGTAGAAGCCGCTATGTCTATATCTTGTCTATTTTGATTATTTTCTTTTAATTCTACTCCTACATTTCCTATATGATAAGTTAAATCTTTTATTGTTTTATATGGATCTTGTTTTTCATAAAAAATTGATATATTCATATTAATATTTGTTTCAATCAAAGTTTTTAATAAAATATCTGATTGCTCATGATAATAATTTGTTACAATTAATCCCGCATAATATAAATTATCTATTTCTATATATTTTGAATTTTGTAAATTAATATATGATGGACTTATTATATCTTTTTCTTTTATAGTTCCACTAAATAAATTTTTTTTATTATTTTTTTCTTTTTTATTTTTATTAATTATTTTTTTTAATAAATTATTTTTTTTATCTATTATTTTTCCTCCTTTATATTATTTTTAATAATGAATTTATTATTAATTTTTTATTTTTTTTGATTTTTTATTTGTTTTTTCTTTTTATTTCTCTTTATTTTTAAGTTAAAATTTGTACTTAACAATAGCTATATTTCACAATATGTAAACTTATTTTTTACTTTTTTTACCATTTTTTCTTGTTTGTAAAAATTCTTCTAATTACTTGTACGCCTAGGTTTTTATTTGATAATATTTTACGATTTTTCGTTTAAATTCTTTCTTGTATTTAAAAATGAATAGAATAACTTTTCTACCTCTTTTTTATTGGATATTTCTATAACAAAATTTTCACATCGAAATAAACATTCTTTGACTTTAAAATATTTTTCTTTTAAATCATTTTTTATAATTTCTTCTGAATTATTAAATTTATTTTTTTTATTTAATTTATTTGATAAAATAATATAAAAATTTTTTGAAGAAGCTTTTTTTGAAAAATTTATTTTATTAATATATTCGATATAATTTTTTGAAATTTCTTCTAAATATTTATTTTGTTTTTTATTTATATTTTTTTCAATTTGAGAAATATGTGAATTTAAATCTACTCTATTACTTTGAATTAAAATTTGAATATCAAAATTACAAGTTTTTAAAAATATTTTATATGAATTTAAAATAGCCTCTTTTTCTAAATCTGATTTTAAATTATAATTAATTGGAATTACTTTTAATATTTTTATATATTTATTATTTTTTAATTTTATAATTCCATTATTAAAAATTTCTTCTACTGCTAGCCATTCTTGTACTGTTTTATTTTTTATATAATTCACCTCCATTAAAATTTTGTATTAATATTTTACAATATTTTCCATTTAATGTCAACTATTTTTCATCTGCTTTTTTCGACATTTTTTTATTTTTATTTTTGTATATTTTTTTATTTTTTATCCATAATATAAATATAAGGTTAATAATAGTTGAGCCAAGAGTATAAATAGATATTTATTTGTTTATTTATATTCGGACAAAGATATATTATAGTGTATTTTCATATATTATAATATGTCGGCGAGAAGAATATATTATTTGTTTGTAGGCTGTATCTTTTATTCTTTTCTTATATACGGTCAAATAATAGGTAATATATTCGAGCTAAGATTATTTTTATATTTTTTAAGTGGTTGTTATTAGTCCTTTTAGGATGAATGCAGTTATTTTGAGTGTACTAATGGTCGAGCAACTGATTAATATATTAGGTATAGGGCTTATTTATATAGTAATATATATTAGGTTCAACTATTTGATATATTAGTCTTAGCTAAGATTATTATTAGCTTTATAGATTAATGGCAGATAAAAATATTTTTTATCTGCCATTAAATTTTTATTTTTATATATCCAAGTTTTTTACATATTTTGCATTTTTTTGTATAAATTCTCTTCTTGGTTCTACTTCATCACCCATTAATAATGTAAATATTTCATCTGCTTTTATAGCATCCTCCATAGTTACTTTAATTAGAATTCTTTTTTCAGGATCCATAGTTGTTTCCCATAACTGTTCTGGATTCATTTCTCCTAAACCTTTATATCTTTGTAATCCCAATTGATCTCTGCTTATTCCTTTTTCTTCTAATTCCTTATACGCCTTATCTAAATCTTCATCTGTATAACAATAAACATCTTCCATTCCTTTTTTAGATAATTTATATAATGGTGGCTGTGCTAAATATACATTTCCATTTTCTATTAAAGGTCTCATATATCTAAAGAAAAATGTTAATAATAATGTTCTAATATGTGCACCATCAACATCTGCATCTGCCATTATAATTACTTTTCCATATCTTATTTTTGTAATATCAAAATCACTACCTATTCCTGCTCCTACTGCTAATATAACAGGATTTAATTTATCATTTCCATAAATTTTATCTGCTCTTGCTTTTTCTACATTTAACATTTTTCCCCATAATGGCAATATTGCTTGAAATTTCCTATCTCTTCCTTGTTTTGCACTTCCACCTGCTGAATCTCCCTCAACTATATATACTTCACATTCGTCTGGTATCTTACTACTACAATCTGCTAGTTTTCCTGGTAATGTTGATGTTTCTAAAGAATTCTTTTTTCTTACTAATTCTCTAGCTTTTCTTGCTGCCTCTCTTGCTCTTGCCGCACTAATACATTTTTCTAAAATTGCTTTCGCAACATTAGGATTTTCCTCTAAAAATGTAGCTAAAGCTTCATTTACCATACTTTGTACTATTCCTGTTACTTCACTATTTCCTAATTTTGTTTTTGTTTGTCCTTCAAATTGAGGTTCTTTTACTTTTACTGATACAACAGCTGTAATTCCCTCTCTTATATCTTCACCTTGTAAATTTGAATCTTTTTCTTTTAATATATTATGATTTCTTGCATAATCATTAAATACTTTTGTAAGTGATCTTTTGAATCCCTCTAAATGTGTTCCTCCTTCAATTGTATTAATATTATTAACAAATGTATATATATTTTCTGAATAACTTGATGTGTATTGAATAGCTATCTCTACTGGAACCTCACCATCTTTTTCTATATAAATAGGTGTTTTATTTAATTTATCTTTATTTTTATTTAAGTATTCTACAAATGAAATTAATCCTCCTTCATAACAAAATTCTGCTTTTTTAGGAGTTTCTTCTCTTAAATCTTCAATTGTTATTTTTAATCCTTTTGTTAAAAATGCAATTTCTCTAAATCTCTTTTCTAAAATTTCATACTCATAGTCTAAACTCTCAAATATAGTATTATCTGCTAAAAATCTTACTTTTGTTCCTGTTCCTTTTGCTTCTCCTATTTTTTCTAATTTTTGAACAGTTTTTCCTTTTTCAAATTTCATTTGATATAGAATTCCATCTCTTTTAATAGTTACCTCTGTCCAACTAGATAATGCATTTACAACAGAAGCTCCTACTCCATGAAGTCCTCCTGAAACTTTATATCCACTATCTCCACCAAATTTTCCACCTGCATGTAAAACAGTATAAACTGTTTCTGCTGTTGATATCTTTGTTTTTGGATGAATTTCTACAGGTATTCCTCTTCCATTATCTTCTACACAAATTATATTTCCTGGTTCTATAGTTACATTAATTTCTGTACAATAACCTGCTAAAGCTTCATCTACACCATTATCTACTATTTCATATACACAATGATGTAATCCTCTAACAGATGTACTACCTATATACATACCAGGTCTTTTTCTAACAGCTTCTAATCCTTCTAATACTTGAATTTGTTCTGCTCCATACTTATGATTGTACTTTTCCATTTATAATTTCCTCCTTCAGAGATTTAGGTTTATTCTCTTTTTCTATTTTAGTTTTCTTTAAAAACTTTTCCATCTTTTACATTATATATTAAAATATTTTTATTTTCAATATCAAATTTTTCTGTACACGTTATAATTACTTGAGTATTTTTTATATTTTCTAAAAAATGTTTTCTTCTTTTTTCATCTAATTCTGACATAAAATCATCTAATAATAATATTGGATATTCTCCTGTTTCTTCTAATATAATATTTAATTCCGACAATTTTAATGAAAGTATTGCTGTTCTATGTTGTCCTTGAGAGCCATATATACTTAATTCTTTATCATTAATATATATCATAAAATCATCTCTATGAATTCCTTTAGTAGTATATCCTTTTATAATATCCAATTTTCTTCTTTTTTTCAATAATTCTAAATATTTTTCTTTATTATCACATTCTGTTATATATTCTATTTGTATATTTTCTTTTTTATCTGTAATTCCTTCATGAATTATTTTTATTTTATTTTTTATTTTATTAATAAATTCATTTCTATATTTATAAATATTATTTGCATATTCTGCTAATTTTTCATCCCAAATTTCTAATAAATTTTCATCTTTATTTTCTTCTTTTATTTGTCTTAAATAATTATTTCTTTGTTCTAATGTTTTTAAATATAAATTTAAATTATACATATAATTTGGTTTTAATTGACTAATCATAATATCTAAAAATTTTCTTCTATTTTGTGGACCACCTTTTAAAATATTAATATCATCTGGAGTAAAAATTACTATATTAATATTTCCTAATAATTCACTTAATTTTTTTAATTTTATTCCATTTAAATATATACTTTTTTTATTTTCTAAATTTATTTTTATATTTCCATCTCTATCTAATTTATTAAAAAAAATTTCTACACTTGCTCTTTCTTCATTTAAACGAATCATTTCTTTATCTTTTTTTGCTCTAAAAGATTTTCCCATACTACTCAAAAAAATAGATTCTATTATATTAGTTTTTCCTTGAGCATTTTCTCCATAAAAAATATTAATATTTTTATTTAAATTTATTTCTTCTTTTTCATAATTTCTAAAATTATTTATTTTTATTTTATTTATCCACATATTTTTCTCCATTTTGTGTATAACATTTTTTTATAATTTTTTATTTTTTCTTTATATTTCTAATTTTTTTTAATTTTTTCTATTTTTTTTATTTTTTTATTTTTACACATATTTTTTATTTAAAAAATAATGCAAAAATTTCTAATAATTTTTTTCATATTTTATTCTTATTCATTGTATTTATTTATTTTAATTCAAAAATTATTGAAAATCTATTTTTTTCTAATTTTTTCTATTTTTTACTATTTTTTTCTTTTTTTATTTAATAATTTTAAATTAATATTTATTAATGTTATCCACAATTAATTAGTATTTTGTGGATAACATTGTTTATAAAAATGATAAAGGCAGAATTTCTTCTACCTTTTATTTAATCTTCTTTTAATCTTATTGGTAAAATCATATATGTATAATCATTATTTTCTATTGATTTAATTAAACATGGTGAAATACTTGAACCAAATTCAATATAAACTTCTTCATCTTCTATTACTTTTAAACTATCTAAAAAATATTTTGGATTAAATCCTGCTTCTAAATTTTTTCCTTCTGTTGATACATATAATTCTTCTTTTGCATCTCCTGTTTGATTTGTACAAGATATTGTTACTTTTCCTATATCTACTTTTACTTTTACAGGATATTTTTTTTCTTTTTCTATTGATGAAGAAGATATTAAACTAATTCTTTCAAAACTATTTTGTATACTATTTTTTTCTACTTTTATTCTTGTTTCCCAATTATTTGGTATAACATTTTTATAATTTAAAAATTCTCCATCTAAAATTCTAGTAACTATTTTACAATTGTCCATTTCAAATAAAGCTTGATTTTTTGAAATACCTATTTTTACTGGTTCAAAACTGTCTAATATTATCTTATTTACTTCATTTAAAGTTTTTCCTGGAATAACAGCACTAAAATCGATTGTTTTTTTATTTAAATAAATACTTCTTAAAGCTAATCTAAACCCATCAACAGCTACTAAATTTAATTTATTATTTTCTACTTCAAATAAACAACCTGTAAAAATTGGTCTACTTTCTTCTGTACTTACAGCAAAAATCGTTTTTCTTATCATATTTTTTAAAAGATTTTGTTCTAATTCTATTGATTTTTCTACTTCTATTTTAGGTAATTCAGGAAATTCTTCAGGATTCATTGTTGCTAATTTATATAATGAACCTTCACATTCTATTTCTAATAAATTTTTATCATTTAATGTAATACTTATTTCTGTATCTGGTAATTTTCTAATAATTTCACTAAACATTATAGCATTTACAACTGTATTTCCTTGTTGTTTTACTTCACATTCCATTATATATTCAATTCCAATTTCTAAATCATATGTAGTTAATTTTACTTCATTATCATTTGTTTGAATTAGTATTCCTTCTAATATAGGCATAGTTGTTTTTGATGCAACACCTTTTACTACGGAATTAATAGCTTTTAGTATGTTGTCTTTGTAACAAATAATTTTCATTTTTTTCCTCCTTTATATATTAAATAATATTTTTAGTAGTAATAGTATTAGGGGCTGTGGAAAATGTGGAAAAGTATGTTTATATTTACAATCCCTAAAAAAATTGTTGTTTATAAATTAGTGGAAAACTTATTAATTAATCCACAATAAAATTTTATATTGTTAATATTTTAATGTGTTCACATTTTTTTAACAGTTTATTAACACATATATGTGGATATCAAATGTGTTTGTTCCGTAAGAAGATAATTAATAATATTTTCCAAACAATTATTTTTGCAAACACAAATTTTAAAAAATTGAAAAATTTATTTTAATTATTACATTTTTCCATCTATAATTATATTTTTCACACTATCCACAATTAACTTTGTATTATTTTTTTCTTTTGTTTCTTTTTCTATTTTTTTACAAGCATGCATTACTGTTGAATGATCTCTTCCACCAAAGTCTATTCCTATTTGAGGATAAGACATATTTGCAATTGTTCTACATAAATACATAGCTATTTGTCTTGGAAAAGCAATATCGTTTGATCTTTTATTTCCTGATAAATCATCTTTTTCTATACTAAAATATTTTGAAACAGTTTCTTTTATAAAGTCTGATGAGATTACTTTTTCACTTTCGTATTTAAATTCATTAATAGTCTTTTCTGCTAATTCAATTGTAATAGGGCTGTGTGTAAGAGAAGCTATAGCAACTACTTTATTAAAAACGCCTTCAAGTTCTCTAATATTGGAGTCAATTTTATTTGCAATATTTGAAAGAATGTAATCTTCAATAATTAAATTTTCATCTTGAGCTTTTTTTCTTAATATAGCTAACCTAGTTTCATAATCAGGACAAGAAATATCAGCTAAAAGTCCCCATTCAAATCTTGATTTTAGCCTATCTTCTAAAAATGGAATATCTCTAGGAGGTTTATCACTAGAAATAATAATTTGTTTTCCATTTTCATAAAGTGTGTTAAAAGTATGAAAAAATTCTTCTTGAATTCTTTCTTTTCCAGCTATAAATTGAATATCATCAATTAATAAAACATCTATATTTCTGTATTTATTTCTAAACATTTCATTTTTATTATCTTTTATTGCATTTATTAATTGATTTGTAAATTTTTCAGATGTAACATATAATACGTTTGTTTTAGGATTATTTTCAATTATTCTATTACCTATTGCATTCATTAAATGAGTTTTTCCTAATCCTACTCCTCCATATAAAAATAAAGGATTATATGATTTTGAAGGTTCATTTCCTACAGCTAAAGCTGCTGCATAAGCAAATCTATTATTATTACCAACTACAAAAGTTTCAAAAGTATATTTATTGTTTAAAGTTGATTTATTAGAATTTAATTCAGAAGAAGATACGTTAGATTTTTCATCTGTTACTAAATCTTTATTTATATCTTCAGTTGATAAATCTATTACTGAAAAAGTCCAATCTTTATTTGTTATGTATCTTAAAGTATTTAAAATTAAACTTTTATATTTATTTTCAATAAAATCTTTTTGAAATTCAGAATTTGTAGTAAAAACAATATTACTTCCTTCTATGCTTCTAATATCTAGTGGGACAATCCATGTATCGTAAGATATTGGAGTTACTTCAGGTTTTAATAATTCTTTTATTTTTTTTATCAATTCTTCTTTTTCTATAGCCATTAAAATAGTCCTTTCTTAAAAATTTATCCACAAAATTATCCACAACTGTTAATAACTTTGTAATATTTTTGTAAAAATACATAAAATTATAACAAACAAAAATTTGTATTTATAAGAAATAAAATCTTATATATTTTTTACTTTTCATATAATAACAGATTTTTATAATATAAGTCAACAAAATAGTGGAAAAAATTTTAAAAAATGTGGAACAAATGATTAAAAATTGTGGAAAAACAAAAGAATTTGTTAAAAATATAATAAAAAAATCTCAAAAAAAGATTACATAAAATAAAAATAAATTATGAAAAAGTTAGTATAAAATTGCGATAAGAACCTTAAATCCTTAAGTTTTTTTGAAAAAAAATGGAAAATTATCTTGACAATTTATAAGGTTTTACTGTATAATCGATATACTTGTTATTTTATGATAATAATTAAAAAAAATAAAAGCAATTTAGGAGGTGCTAGTATAATGAAAAGAACATTTCAACCCAAAAATAGACAAGAAAAAAGAGAACATGGTTTTATGAAAAGAATGAAAACTAGAGCAGGAAGAAATATATTAAAAGCAAGAAGAGCAAAAGGAAGAAATAAATTAAGTGCTTAAGTTTAAATATTAAATTGTGTATTAATTATTATAAAATATAAAGGCCGCAGAAGCGAGCCTTTTATACATAATTTAAAATTAAGTTTTTCATTAAATCAAGCTATCTTTAAGGGAGAACTCAGTAATGAAAAAAACAAATATGTTAAAAAAAAATTATGAATATAAAAATGTTTTATCAAAAGGAAAATATTATTCAGGTAAATATATAGAAATTTTTATAAAAAAAAATAATAAGAATATAAACTTATTAGGAATTGCAATAGGAACAAAAATAGCCAAAGCTATAAAAAGAAATAAAATAAAAAGATTAATAAGAGAAGCTTATCGAGATATTGAAAAAAATATATATACAGGATATAGTATAGTTTTTTTATGGAAAAAGAAAGCAGATATAAAAAATGCTAATTTTGAAAATATAAAAAATGATATAATTAGAATTTTTGGTAAAGCAAGTATTTTGATAGAGGATAATAAATGAAAACATTTTTAATATCATTAATAAATTTGTATCAAAAGTATATTTCATCATGGTTTGAGAGTAAAAATATACATTGTAAATATTATCCAACTTGTTCTGAATATACTAAACAAGCAATTCAGAAATATGGAGTAATAAAAGGTACAAGAAAAGGAATTATAAGAATATTAAAATGTAATCCTTTTTCAAAAGGGGGATATGATCCTCTAAAATAAACTTGGAGGAATGAATAGATGTTTCAATTTTTTGCAAATATTTTTGGATATTTACTACAAATTTTATATAATTTAGTAAAAAATTATGGGCTTTCAATTATTATATTTACAGTAGTTATAAAATTAATATTATTACCATTATCAATTAAACAACAAAGAACAATGAAAAAAAGCTCAAAACTTCAAGAAAAAATGAAAACAATACAATTTAAATACAAAAATGATCCAGAAAAAATGAATCAAGAAATTATGAGTTTATATAAAACTGAAAATATGAGTCCATTTAGCGGGTGTTTAACAGCTATTATACAAATGTTATTATTATTATCAATATTTTATTTAGTAAGAAGCCCGTTAACTTTTATGCAAAAAGTACCAAGTGATAATATTAATAATTATATATCACAGCTTCGAGAAGAAGGAAAAACAATTAGTAATGTATATCCTGAAATAGATTTAATTAGAGAATATAACTTATTGAAAGAAAAAAATCCAGAAGATTCTAATGTTGATAAATTAAATTTAAAAATGAACTTTTTTGGTTTAGACTTAAGTAAAATACCTCAACAAAATATAACAGATTATACAGTTTATATTATACCAGCTTTATATATATTATCTTCTTTTATATCTATAAAAATTACAACATTAAATCAACAAAAAATGAATAAAGAAACAAATAAAGTTGTAATAGATGGAACAACAGGAGAAGAGGTAGAAGAAGAGAATGAACTAGATGCAGTAATGCAAACAAATAAAATGATGTCTTGGATGATGCCAATTATGTCTATATCAATTGCTTTTGTAGCACCTTTAGGATTAGCTTTATATTGGTTAGTAAATAATATACTAATGATAATTGAAAGATTAATAATGGATAAGTTAATTAAAGACTAGAGGAGGATATTAAATGGAAAATAAAATTATTGCTGAAGGTAAAACAACAAATGAGGCAATAGAAAATGGGCTAAAAATTTTAAAAGTTTCAAAAAATAAAGTAAATATTAAAGTATTAGAAAATGAAGATAAAAGAAGTTTTTTTAGTATTTTAGCACCAAGAGTAGTAAAAGTTGAATTAACACTAAAAGAAAATCAAAAGAATGAGATAAAAGAAAAAAGAGTAAGAAAAGAGATAGAATTAACTTCAGAAGAGCAGGAAAAAGCTTTTAAAAATGTAGAAAAATTTATAAAAGAATTTATTGAAAAATCATCAGAAAAAATTAATTATAATATAGAAAAAGAAAAAGAAGGATTAAGGGTAAACTTAAATAGTGATAATATAGGATATTTAATAGGATATAGAGGAGAAACATTATATGCTATGCAAAATATATTGTCAGCAATTGCAGGTAAAGGTATTGAAAACAGAGTTAGAGTAATTTTAGACATAGAAGGATATAAAGAAAAGAGAGAAAAAGCTCTTGAAGAATTAGCAGTAAAAGTTGCAAAAACTGTTATTAGAACAGAAAAACCTGTTAAATTAGAACCAATGAGAGCTTATGAAAGAAAAATTATTCATAGTAAGCTTCAAGAAAATGATAAAGTAGAAACAAATAGTGTTGGGGAAGAGCCACATAGAAGAATTATAGTTTCTTTAAAAAAATAAATATTTAAAATAAAATCAGAGGTCAAAGGTCGGATTTTACTATTATTGTAATGTCTACTTTTGGTCTTTTTTTAAAATAAAAATAGAAAGAAAGGTATGTATATGAGTACTATAGCGTCAATATCTACGGCTCCACGGAATAGGTGGAATAGGTATTATAAGAATGAGTGGAGAAGATTGTTTTAAGATTTTAGATAAAATATTCGAACCCAAAAATAATCAAAAAATAGAAGATATAAAAGGATATACTATAAAATATGGAACAATAAAAAATGGAAATAAAATAATTGATGAAGTATTAGTATCCTATTTTAAAAAGCCTAAAAGCTATACAACTGAAAATATGTGTGAAATTAATTCACATGGTGGAAATATTATAGTGAAACAAATTTTAGAACTATGTTTAAGAAATGGTGCAGAACTTGCGGAACCAGGAGAATTTACAAAAAGGGCTTTCTTAAATGGAAGAATAGATTTAGTTCAAGCAGAATCTGTAATTGATGTTATTCATGCAAAGTCTGAAAAAGAAGCTAATACGGGAATAAAACAATTAGAAGGATGGTTATCAAAAGAAATAGCACAAATAAAAAAAGAAATTATGGATGTTATGGTAAATATAGAAGTAGCAATAGACTATCCAGAATATGATGTAGATGATGTTACAATAAGTCAAATAACAGATATGCTAAATAGTGTAGAAGATAGATTATTAAAATTAGAAAAAAGTTTTGATAGTGGTAAAATTATAAAAGAAGGAATTAAAACAGCTATTATAGGGAAACCGAACGTAGGAAAATCATCACTTTTAAATGCTATTCTAAAACAAGAAAGAGCTATTGTTACGGAATATGAGGGAACAACAAGAGATACAATAGAGGAATTTGTAAATATTAATGGAATACCTTTAAAGCTAGTAGATACAGCGGGAATAAGGGATGCAAAGGATGAGGTTGAAAAAATAGGAATTAATAAATCAAAGGAAATTGCAAGCGAAGCTGATTTAGTAATTGCAATTTTTGATAGTACAAAAGAATTATCAAAAGAAGATAAAGAAATATTAGAAATTGCAAAAAATAAAAATACAATCATTTTATTAAATAAGATAGATTTACAAAGCAAAATAGATGAAAATAACGAATTATTGAAAAAAACAACCAACTCTATTATAAAAATTTCAGCATTAAATCATATAGGAATAGAAGATTTATATGAAGAAATATCTAGAATGTTTAATTTGAATGAGATTAATTTTGATAATGATTTAATAATTACCAATGTAAGACATAAAAATTTAATTTCAAAATCAATTGAAAATATTAAAAAAACAAAAGAGTCAATTCAAAACAATATGCCATTAGATATTATTGCTATTTTTATTAAAGATATTTTAGAAGATTTAGCGAATATAACAGGGGAAATGGTAACTGAAGATATTATTAATGAAATATTTGCCAAGTTTTGTTTAGGAAAATAATTTAAAAGCGACGAGAATCCAAAATAAAGCAATTTAACATTTTAATAATATAATTTAACAAATACATAAGAAAAATCAAAATAAAAAGATTTTGAAGAAAATAAATCAATAATTATTTCAATATAATAATTACAAAAAATAAAAAAATTCAAAGTAAAATATTTTTAGTATGAAAAATATTAAGATAAAATAAAAAACTATAAATTAATAACAAACAAAAGATAAATCTACATAATATCAAAAACATATAAGTAAAAATTTATTTTTAAAATTAAAAGATTAAAAATAATAGATGAAACTTATGATAATGTAAAGATAAAAATAAAAATATAATTATAAATATACTAAAACTTAAAAGTAAATATATAAATATTTGTTATAAAAAACGATTATTCTTGTTTCACAAGGAAAATAAAAAAATGAAGAAACAAATAAAAAAGAAAGGGATAAAAAATGAGTTATATAGCAGGAGAATATGATGTAGCTGTAGTTGGAGCAGGACATGCTGGATGTGAAGCGGCATTAGCAGCTGCAAGATTAGGAATGAAAACACTAATATTTTCAATTAGTTTAGAAGCAATTGCAAATATGCCTTGTAATCCGCACATAGGAGGAAGCTCAAAAGGTCATCTTGTAAGAGAAATAGATGCATTAGGTGGAGAAATGGGAAAAAATATTGATAAAACAATGATACAAATAAAAATGTTAAATACATCAAAAGGACCAGCTGTTCATTCGTTAAGGGCACAGGCTGATAGAAAAAGATATCAGGCTGAAATGAAACATGTTTTAGAAAAACAAGAAAATCTTGAAGTAAAACAAGGAGAAATTGTTAATATAGAAATTAAAGATGGCAAAGTTGTTTCACTAGAAACAGATGTAGGAGCTATTTATAAAGTAAAAACAATAATATTAGCAACAGGTACTTATTTAAAAGGAAAAATATTTATTGGAGAATATTCAAAAGAAAGTGGACCAGATGGGGTAGCTGCTGCAAATAAATTATCAGAATGTTTGAAGAAAATAGGAATTGATTTAGTAAGATTTAAAACAGGTACGCCAGCTAGAATTAATAGAAGAAGTATTGATTTTAGTAAAATGGAAATACAAAAAGGGGATGAAGGAATAGAAGCCTTTTCTTTTGAGAATGAATCAAAAGACTTTGAACAAGTAGATTGTTATTTAACTTATACAAATGAAGAAACTCATAAAATTATAAGAGAAAATTTGCATAGATCTCCTTTATATGCTGGAATGATTGAAGGTACAGGACCTAGATATTGTCCTTCAATAGAAGATAAAGTAGTAAGATTTAGTGATAAACCAAGACATCAAGCATTTGTAGAACCAATTGGACTAGATACAGAAGAAATGTATATACAAGGAATGAGTTCTTCTTTGCCAGAAGATGTACAAATAGCCTTATATCATACAATTCCAGGACTAGAAAAAGCGGAATTTACAAGACCTGCTTATGCAATAGAATATGATTGTATAGATCCATCTAATTTGAAATTATCTTTAGAATATAGAGGAATAGAAGGTTTATTTATGGCAGGGCAAATTAATCGGAACTTCTGGATATGAAGAAGCAGCATGTCAAGGACTTATTGCTGGTATTAATGCAGCTCAAAAAATAAAAGGTAAAGAACCAGTTATTTTAGATAGAACTCAAGGGTATATAGGAGTACTAATTGATGATATTGTTACAAAAGGAACAAACGAGCCATATAGAATGATGACATCAAGAGCAGAATATAGACTTTTATTAAGACAAGACAATGCAGATTTAAGACTAACAGAAATAGGGCATGATGTAGGATTAATTTCAGAAGAAAGATACCAAAAATTTAAGCAAAAAAGACAAAATATAGAAAATGAAATAAAAAGGTTAAAAGAATTGACAGTAAAACCAACAGAAGAAGTAAACAAGTTATTAAAATTAAAAGGTACATCAGAACTAACAACAGGAACTAAAATGGCAGAATTATTGAAAAGAACAGAACTAGACTATGAAACATTAGAAAAAATAGATTTAGAAAGACCTGTACTTACAAAGCAAGAGAGAGAAGAAGTAGAAATTCAAATTAAATATGAAGGATATATCAAAATGCAAGAAGCACAAGTTGAAAAATTTAAAAAACTTGAAACAAAATTGTTACCAGAGAAACTTGATTATGAAACAATTAGAGGAATTAGTTTAGAAGCAAGACAAAAATTAAATAAATACAAACCTCGCTCAATAGGACAAGCCTCTAGAATATCTGGAGTTTCTCCAGCAGATATATCAGTACTTTTAGTTTATTTACAACAATTAAATGGTGAAAGGAAAAATAATGGATAAAAAAGAATTTGAAAAAATATTTAAAGAATATGCTAAAAATTTAAATATAGAAATTAATAATGAACAAATAGAAAATTTTTATCAATATATGAATATTTTATTAGAATGGAATCAAAAGATGAATTTAACAGCTATTACAGACTATAAGGAGATAATATTAAAACATTTTATAGACTCTTTAACAATCGAAAATAATATTGAAATTGGATGCTATTTAGTTGATATTGGAACAGGAGCAGGATTTCCTGGAATACCATTAAAAATTGTAAGAAAAGACATAAAAGTAGTTTTAGTAGATTCTTTAAATAAAAGAGTACAATTTTTAAAAGAGGTAATTAAAAAATTAGGATTAAATGAGATAGAAGTAATTCATGCAAGAGCAGAGGAGTTTGGAAAAGACAAAAAATATAGAGAAGCTTTTGATGTAGCAACATCAAGAGCAGTAGCAAATATGTCTACTTTATCAGAATATATGATACCTTTAGTTAGAGTAAATGGAAAGTGTATTTGTATGAAAGGGAAAGAGATAGAAAAAGAATTAGAAGATGCAAAAAATGCTATTCAAATATTAGGGGGAAGAATTTTAGAAAGAAAGGAATTTCAATTAATTGATGATGATATAAATAGGAATATTATTATTGTTTCTAAAGAAAAATCTACTCCATCTAAATATCCTAGAAAACCTGGAATGCCAGCTAAAGAGCCTCTTAAATAAGTTATAATAGAGTTAATAAATAAAAAATAGATAAGATGTTATTTTTAGTTCCATGAAGAGCAGAATAAACTATGTTTTTATAATATTACTAAATAATAGATTACACTAAATATAAGCAATTTTTATTTTTATAATAAAATTAATGAAAAAAATTGCAAACTTTTGAAAATTCATTGACTTTTTACCAATATTTTTATATTATATGAATATAGAAATATAACAAACTAATAAGTAAAAATTAACTTAAAAATGGAGGCAATAAAATTGGGAAAAATAATATCAATAGCAAATCAAAAAGGTGGAGTTGGAAAAACAACTACAACAGTAAATTTAAGTAGTATATTAGCAAAGAAAAATAAGAAAGTACTTTTAATAGATGCAGATCCGCAAGGAAATGCAACAAGCGGATTAGGAGTAGAAAAAGAAAATCAATTTTCTACATATGATGTTTTAGTAAATGATATAGAAATAAAAGATATAATTCAAGATACAATGATTAAAAATCTAAAAGTATGTCCAGCAAATATGAATTTGGCTGGAGCAGAGGTAGAATTAGTATCTATGATGTCAAGAGAACAGAGGTTAAAAGAAAAATTAGATATTATAAAAGATGAATTTGATTATATTTTTATAGATTGTCCTCCATCACTAGGATTAATTACATTAAATTCATTTACAGCATCTGATAGTGTATTAATACCAGTACAATGTGAATATTTTGCATTAGAAGGATTAGGGCAATTATTAAACACAATTAGTTTAGTAAAAAAACATTTAAATAGAGAAATTCAAATAGAAGGTGCATTATTAACAATGTATGATATTAGAACAAACCTTTCAAACCAAGTTGTAAAAGAAGTAAAGAAATATTTTAATAATAAAGTTTATAAAACAGTTATACCAAGAAATGTGAGATTAAGTGAAGCACCAAGTTATGGAATGCCAATTATTGAGTATGATGCAAAATCAAAAGGTGCAAAAAGTTATGCAAAATTTGCAAAAGAGTTCTTATTGATGAATGAAGAAAAAAAGGCAAAACATATGATTTAAAAACAAGTTGTTATTAATAAAATTTTTTGTGTACTAATGGTACAGAAAGGAGAATGATATAAAATGGCTAAAATGACAGGATTAGGAAAAGGACTAGATGCTTTATTTGGACCAGCTCCAGAAGAAGAACAAGTAAGAGAAAATGATACATTAAGAAATTTAAAAATTACAGAGGTAGAACCAAACAGGGAACAACCAAGAAAAAATTTTGATCAAGAAGCATTAGAAGAATTATCAGAATCAATAAAAGAATATGGATTAATTCAACCAATTGTTGTTACCAAAAAAGATGGATATTATAGTATTATTGCAGGAGAAAGAAGATGGAGAGCATCTAAAATGGCAGGATTAAAAGAAATTCCAGCAATTATTAGAGAAGATGATGAGAAAATAAATTCAGAAATATCTTTAATAGAAAATATGCAAAGAGAAGATTTAAATCCTTATGAAAAAGCATTAGGAATAAGAACTCTAATAGACAATTATGGGTTATCACAAGAAGAAGTTGCTAAAAAGCTAGGGAAAGGGAGAAGTACAATTGCGAACTGGGTAAGAGTATTAAACCTAGAAGAACGAGTTTTAGAAATGGCTAAAAACGGAAAGCTAACGGAAGGACATTGTAAAGCATTGCTTGCTATTACAGACCCAGAAAAACAATATCAAACAGCTATACAAATGCTAGAAAGAGGGGAAACTGTTAGGCAAGTAGAAAAAAAAGCAAAGAGGAAAGAAACAAAAGAAGAACAAAAAAGAAATCACATTTTATATAAAAGTATAGAAGATAACTTTCAAAGTTTTTTTGGAACAAAAGTTAAGCTAGATGCAGGAAAACGTAGAGGAAAAATTATTATTGAATATACCTCTAATGATGATTTAGAAAGAATTTTAGGTTTAATTAAATAAAATTGATAATCAAATAGTAACAATAACAAAAAATGAAAGAGAGTGATACAATGGAAAGTCTTTCACAAATATTAAAAACAGATACATTCTTAATGGCATTGTTTTTTATAAATATTATATTATTAATAGCTTTTATAATTAATACAATAAAATTTTCAAAATTAAATAAAAGATATGAAAATTTTATAAAAAAAGTAGGAAATGGCAAAAATATAGAAGAAGATTTAGAAAATTATATGTATAAAGTAAAAAAGGTTGAAGAGCAAAATGCAAAAAATGCTGGAGATATAAAAGAAATTGAAAATAACATGGCCAAATGTATTCAAAAAGTGGGAATTGTCAGATATAGTGCATTTCAAGATACTGGAAGCGATTTAAGTTTTGCACTTGCACTATTAGATGAGAACAATGATGGTATTGTGTTAAATGGAATATATTCTAGAGAGATGTCCAATATTTATGCAAAACCAATTGAAAAAGGAACATCATCATATACATTATCAGAAGAAGAAACAAAAGCACTTGAGAAAGCAGTTGATGTGAAATAGTAAAAAAACTATATTTTACTCTTGACAAAAACATATAAAAATGCTAATATAAATATTGTCGCTAGACATTTATCTAAAATATGGAGAGGTGGTCGAGTTGGTTTATGGCACCAGTCTTGAAAATTGGCGTGCGTTTATAGCGTACCGTGGGTTCGAATCCCACCCTCTCCGCCAAAATAAGTTAGATATAATAATAGATAAATATATCTAACTTTTATTTATAATATGTAGGTGTACCCAAGTGGTGAAGGGGGCAGTTTGCTAAACTGCTAGGTCGAGTAATCGGCGCGGAGGTTCGAACCCTCTCACCTACGCCAAACTTAACTTTTATAGTTAAGTTTATTTATTTTATAGTTGTAAAAATTCATAAATTGTAGTATATTATATATGTGATATGTTAATGGAGTCTTATGATTTAGTTTTATAGCAGAGAAATTTCCTTCATAATATAATATCAATATGTTTTGACACATACCAACTATGAGTATAGAAGGCTATGTTATAAGTAAAGCTTTTTAGGCGTAATAAAAATCCC
>CANQWL010000015.1 GCA_947627555.1 uncultured Clostridia bacterium
CCCACTATGTCACCATAGTGGCGGTGAGCTCTTACCTCGCCTTTTCATCCTTACCTAAAAATAGGCGGTTATTTTCTGTTGCACTTTCCTTAAGGTCACCCTCACTAGACGTTATCTAGCATCTTTGCTCTATGGAGCCCGGACTTTCCTCTCGTAATTCCTTTCGGATATTTACCAGCGACTATTCAATTTACTCTTTTTCTATTATATCATAAAAATTAATAGAAAAACAATATTTTTAACTTAAAGAGTAATAATACTTATATTTTTCCATTTTTTGTACATAATAATATTAATTAATATAAGCAAATATTGCTAAGAAAGGAATTGATTTTTTATGGAAAATAAGAATTTAAACATTTTAGACGAAGTTAATAAAGGTGCTACTATGGGAATGGATGCAATTTCATATGTATCTGAAAAAGTCACTGACAACCAATTTAAACAAGTTTTAGACACAGAGTATAACAAATATAAAAAAATTTCTGAAAGAGTAAATAACTTATATCCTAATTATAGTGACAAAGAACCTCATGAAACAAATGCTATGAATAAAATGATGACTTGGTATGGTATTCAAATGAAAACAATGACAGATGATACTACATCTAAATTGTCTGAATTATTAATGCAAGGAACTAATATGGGAATTATAGAAGGTAGAAGACTTATTAATCAAAATCCTGAAGCTGAGCCAGATGTTAAAAATATTTTAAATGATTTTGTTGTAATGCAAGAAGACAGTGTTGAAACTTTAAAAAAATATCTATAATATATAATAATTAATTAAAGGGATAGTTTTTTCTATCCCTTTTCTTTGTCTAAAATTATTTATTTTCATATTCAGCAGTCTAGTATAAAAGTTAATCATCTATTTAAAATATAAAAAGCTAAATTCAAATAAGATGCAAACACAACCCATAAAAGATATGGTACTTGAAGTAATCCCGCAATTTTATCTTTAGAATAGAACTTTACAATCATCATAATAACAGCTATTGCAAGAAGAATTATCCAAATAAACGCAAAAAATCTCCATTTAAATACAAAAAAGAAAATTGACCATAATGCATTAATTGCTAATTGCCAATAGTAAACCCAATAAATTTCTTTATCTGTTAAGTTTTTAGATTTTAATATTCCATATGAAATTCCCATTGTAATGTATAGAATAGTCCAGACAATTGGAAATACAATGCTTGGTGGAGCTAAAAATGGTTTTTGTAATGAATTATAGTCCATAAATTGTGAAACAATAAGTCCCACTACTCCACCAACAATTACTGGAATCAAAATTGACTTGATATAAATACCGATTTTATTCATATTAATTTACCCCTGCTACAATTTTATGAATAAAATAGTAAAATATACTAAAATTGTTTTATTCCATATCATCAATTTCTTCTATTACATTTTTATATTTAATTAGAAACACGGATGTATCTTCTAATGTTGTTGCATTTTTTAATTCATTTAACATTATATACATTCTGTTAATATTATATTGATTATTTGAGTTTATTGTAGTATCTGTTAATAATTGCGAATAGACACTAATTGCAGTACTCATATCATCTACCATTTCATTCCATTTATCATTATCTAATTTTGAATATGCTTTAAAAATATGAGATTTTGTTTCTATTAATTTTTTATATATTTCTTGTTCATTTATATTTTTAAGAAATTTTGGAATATAATCATATAATTTTGTTAATTCATCTAAAGTTTCCTGCCTTTTCTCATCTTTTGCAACTTTAGTTAATTCATCAAATTCTTTATTAAAAGACAATATATCATCTTGATTTAAGTTTATTTGATATAAATCTATTGTAATTGTTGGAAGCGACACATATAAATTTTCAATCTCTTTTTTTATTTCTTCCCAACTAATTTCATCAGATTGATTTAATACACCATTCATTTTCAATTCATATTTTTTATTGTCTTGTTGCTCTCCTCCCGAAGATTGACTTGATCCTTGTTGTGAAGAAGATCCACTACCACCTGCACCTTGTGAGCTTCCTTCTCCTCCGTCCTTGTCCTCCTCCGCTTTGACCTTCACCTTGTCCTTCTCCTTCTCCTGAACTACTTCCACCACCTGATGAAGATGTTCCTGTATCTGATTGTTGTTCAGATTCTTTTGAAATATCTCCATAAGATATTTTATAATTTCTGGTTTCTATATTATTCATTTTATTAAATAAACCTGTTAATTTTGATTCTAAAAATTTTATCTCTGTTAACGTTTTATCAGCCGTATTGTCTTCATTATCTTTACTTGCACTGGTATATATTGTTAATGATAAAACAATAATAATTATTATTAAAACAACATATGCTATTTTTTTGAATTTTTTCAATTTTTAAACCTCCATTTTTCTCTTTTTTCTAGTATTTACATTTTTTGATTACTTTATTCTATGTATAAATTTTTATATCTGATTTATAATAATAAAAGAGTTTGTAATGGAGATTTAAATGATTGCTAGTGTTAATTTATATAGTAATGAAAAAGGTGAATTAAATAGATTTTTAAGTCATTTCTATAATACTGATATTGGGATAGAAAATAGTCTTAAATGGGAAAAAGAATACAGAAATCCTATTGAATTAGCTGAAATTATTGGAGTTTTTGCTGATAATTTAGATAACTATTCACTAAATATGTGGATTTGTTTAGACAAAGATGTATTTATTAATGTTACAAATGATAATGCTGATCAGTTAATTAAGTATTTGTATGAACGATTTCCATATTAAAATTTAAATAAATATACTAAATTAGTAAAAATAAGAATAAAAGTTAATGTTTATAACCTTGGTGTCGCAACTTACAATTAAAATCTAGTATGTAAGTTGCTCCAAATCGCACTCGCTTTGCTCGTATGGTCGCTTACGTGGTTATAATATTAACTTTTATTCTTATTTTTATTTAACTAATTCTATAAAAGCTATATTAACTATATTCTTGTTTTGTTCAATCAATTTTGAAAAAGCTTTATTATCTATTTTTCTAAAATAATAGTAACTGGTCCATCATTTAATAATTCAACTTTCATATCTGCCCCAAAAATTCCAGTTTGTACAGGAATTCCAGTTTGCTTACATTGTTCACAAAAGTATTCATATAATTCATTTGCTTTTTCAGGCTTTGCAGCATTTGTAAAAGATGGCCTATTACCTTGAGAACAATCTGCATATAAAGTAAATTGAGAAACAATTAATAGTTCTCCATTTATATCTTTTATTCCTAAATTCATTTTTCCATTTTTGTCTTCAAATACTCTTAAATTGCATAGTTTTTTAACTAAATAATCTGCTGTTTCTTTTGTATCATTATGTGTAATTCCTAAAAGTACTAAAAAACCTTTATCTATTTTTCCTACTGTTTGTTTATCTACATCTACTTGTGCGTTCTTTACTCTTTGCAATACTAATTTCATTTTTATTGTTCATCTTCCTCTTCATCATATTCATAATTTTCATTATTCTCAGTATTTTCTTTATCTTGTTTTCTGTCTTCTTTTTCATTTTCTTCAAGATTTACATTAGATTCTATAGTTATTGTTTTTTCTAAATTTTCCATTGCTTCTTCATTATCATCTTCATTCGCATTATCTCTATTTTCTGTTTTTGAAATTTCATCATTATCTTGTTTCATTCCATCATTTTTTATATTTGAGTCATTGTCTTTTTCTTTATCTTCTTTTTCTTTAATATCATCTTTTAGTTCTTCTTCTACAATTCTTTTTTCATTTTGATTTTCTTTTTTTACCTCAGATTTTTCTAATTTTTCTAAAATTTCTATTTCTTTTGGTTGTTCATTAGTTTGTTTTTCGCCGCAATTTGGGCAAAATTTATCTTCTTTATCTATTTCTTTATAGCATTTTGGACATTGTTTTTTATCTTTTAAATTTAAACATTGTTGTAATAGTTCTTCAATCTCATCACTTAATACATCAATTCTAGTACATTCTGATTCTAAATCTTGTTTAATTGAAATATTTTCTTCCCTAACATGTTTTTCATAAACTTTTTTTCCGATTTCTTCATAAATTTCACTAACTTGCGATTTTAATTCATTAATTTTTAATTTTAATTTTGTCTCTTTTGCAATTTTTCCTGTCTTATCTGCAGTTATTTTATA
Organism: uncultured Clostridia bacterium; assembly: GCA_947627555.1. GTDB lineage: Bacteria > Bacillota > Clostridia > TANB77 > CAG-508 > CAG-269. The sequence continues at coordinate 4,154 of CANQWL010000015.1, forward strand.
TGCTTCTGATGCTTTTTTTCCTAATTTATCAAAAAATTCCATTTTTGCACTCTCCTTTTAATCTTTTCTTAATAATGTTATTATTTGGAGTTTTTTTATTATTATTCACTTTTTTTAGCTCTTGTCATTAAATTTTTTACAGCTTCTTGTGGATTTAAATTTTCGTAAATTACTTGATATACTGTTTCAACAATTGGCATATCAATTTTATGTATTTTGCATAGCTCATATGCAACTTCGATATTATCAATACTTTCAATTACCATTCCAACTTCTTTTTTTGTTTCTTCTAAAGTTTTTCCTTGACCTATTAGTTTTCCTGCTTTTCTATTCCTGCTATGTTCACTAAGACAAGTTACAATTAAATCTCCTAGCCCGCTTAAGCCATAAAATGTGTCTTTTTCTCCACCTAATTCTACTCCAAGCCTAGCAAGTTCCCCAAGTCCTCTTGTAATTAATGCTGCAAATGTGTTATCTCCAAGTCCAATTCCCGCTGCAACACCTGCACAAAATGCAATAATATTTTTTAATGCTCCACCTAATTCTACACCTTTTACATCATTAGATGTATAAATTCTCATTTCTTCACACATAAAAGTATCTTGAATCATTGTTAATATTTCTGGATATTTAGATGCAACTACTAAAACTGTTGGTATTCCTGTTGAAACTTCTTCTGCATGACTTGGTCCTGATAAAACTCCTACTTTTGCTGTTGGCATTTCTTCTGTAATAACCTCATCTAAAGTTTTTAAGCTTTCTTTTTCAAATCCTTTTGAACATATAATAACTGGCTTATTTCCTACATATTGTTTATATTGTTTAAATATATTTCTTGTAAATTTTGATGGTGTTACATGTAAAATAAAATCTGCATCAATTAATACTTCTTCAAAATTTGTATAACAAGTTATATTTTCTGTTATTACTGCATCTGGCAAAAATTTACATCTTTTTTCTTCATTAATTATTCTTTTTTCTTCTTCATCAAATGACCATATTTTTATATTATTTCCTAATTTTGCTAGATGAATTGCTAATGCAACTCCCCAACTACCACTACCGAATGATTGCTATATTCATATTATTCTCCTTGTATTATTGTTTTATTACTTATTATTATATTGTTAAGATTTTTTATCTTAATTTTTATTCTTCATTCCTAATTTATTCTCAGTTCCATTTAAAATTCTTTGGATATTTGTTCTATGATTAAATAAAACGATAATTGCTAAAATAACACTATAAACAAAATATGTATTACCATTTTTTCCTTCTGTTAGCACCATATAATTGTCATTAATGAATAATGTTAAAACTGGAAATAGCACTGCTGCTGCACAAGATCCCAAAGAAACCATCCTTGTTAAAATCATTAGTACTAAAGCAAAAACTAAACATATTAATCCAATTTGCCAATTGCTCATTAGTAAAATTCCAAGTGATGTTGCTACTCCTTTTCCACCTTTAAATCCAAAAAATATAGGAAAAGTATGACCAATTACAACCGCAATTCCTGCTATTTGAACTAACAATTCTTTATTTGAATCTTTTATTATATTTCCTATTATCATCGCAATTGAAATTGCAACTACACCTTTTAATATATCACATATAAGAGTTAATACTGCAGCTCCTTTTCCTACACTACGAAGCATATTAGTGGCACCTGCATTTCCACTCCCTTTTTCTCTTACATCAAATCCTGCAAATTTTTTACTAAAAATAACTGAAAAATTAATACTTCCAATTGCATATGCAATTAATAACATAACAATATATACTATCATTTCAAATCCTCCCTTTTGGCATCTTTTTCGCTCTTTTCTCTTATAATAACTCTAACAGGCGTTCCTTCTAATCCAAATTCCTTTCTAATCTGATTTACAATATATCTTTCATATGAAAAGTGGAATAGTTCCTTATTATTTACAAAGATTACAAATGTTGGTGGCTTAGTTGAACCTTGTGTACCATAATATATTTTTAATCTTTTTCCTTTATCTGTTGGTGGTTGTACAACTGCTATTGCCTCATTAATTACTTGATTTAAGACAGATGTTTTTATTCTCATGCAATTTTGCTCTGCTACATAATTTATCATATCAAATAATTTGTGTACTCGTTGTCCTGTTTTTGCTGATATAAATATTATTGGAGCATATGATAAATATTTTAATCTTTCATATACTTCTTTTTTATATTTTTCTAATGTTCCCGTTTCTTTTTCCATAGCATCCCATTTATTTACTACAATAATTACACCTTTTCCTGCTTCATGAGCCTCTCCTGCTATTTTTGCATCTTGATCTGTTACTCCGTTCAGTAGCATCAATCATCATCAAGCATACATCTGCTCTTTCAATTGCAAGTAGTGTTCTCATTATACTAAATTTTTCTATTGATTCTTTTACTTTGCTTTTTTTTCTTACCCCTGCTGTGTCAATTAATATATATTTTCCTTTTTCATTTTCAAATTCTGTATCAATTGCATCACGAGTGGTTCCTGCAATATCACTTACAATTGCTCTATTTTCTCCTAAAATATTATTTATTAAAGATGATTTTCCTACATTTGGTTTTCCTATTACTGCTACTCTTATAACATTTTCATCATCTTCATTTTCAGATTTTTCTGGAAAACTTTCATATATTTTATCTAATACATCTCCAATTCCTATTGCATTTGTTGCAGAAATAGGATAAGGATCTCCTAATCCCAAATTGTAAAATTCGTAAATTTCTTGTCTATCTTTTTCAAAATTATCAGCTTTGTTACATACTAAAACAACCGGCTTTTTTGACTTTTTAAGCATAATAGAAATTTCTTTATCTGCTGATGTTACTCCTTGTCTTACATCTGTTAAAAATATGATAACATCTGCCATTCCTATTGCTAAATTTGCTTGTTCTCTCATTTGAGATAAAATAATATCCTCTGATTCTGGTTCAATTCCTCCTGTATCAATCAATGTAAAGTTTCTTCCTCTCCAGTTTGTTTCAGCATATACTCTATCTCTTGTTACTCCTGGTGTGTCTTGTACAATTGATATTCTACTTCCTGCTAAATAGTTAAAGAATGTTGATTTTCCAACATTTGGCTTTCCGTATGATTGCTACTATTGGTTTAGACATATTTTCTATTGATTGAATTAAATTTAGCATTTAGATTTTGCTATAATCTAATCCTTTCTCCTTTCTTAATTTTTAATATACATAGTATATCATTTTTGAACTTAAATAACAAGAAAAATATAGAAAAAACAGTATAGCTGTTAACCTATACTGTTTCTATATTAAAATTAAATTTTTGCAATTCCTCCAATAATCTTGCTATCTTCTGCTGAATTTAATATTTTTGCTCCTCCAGAAATAACAATCATATCACCTTTTTCTAAAATTTCTTTTTGTTTTAATTTTTCAATACCCTTTTCAACTGTTTTATTTATTGTTTCTTGTTCTTCAATATATATTGGTGTTACATTCCAAACAATTGATAATTGATTATATGTTCTTTTATTGTCTGTAATAGCTAAAATTGGGCAACCTGCTCCTAATCCTGCTAATCTTCTTGCAGAATCTCCTGAATTTGTATAACATACTATTGCATCAGCTTCCATATTCATAGCCATAACACAAGTAGAATATGCAATTTTCATTTCTAAAGTAGACATATCTATATTTTCATTTTTTCTAAATTTTTTCCAATAATCAAGATCGTTTTCTACTCTGCGTGCTATTTTTACCATTGTTTCTACACATTCAACTGGATAATCTCCCATTGCACATTCACCAGATAGCATTATTGCACTTGTTCTATCATAGATAGCGTTTGCTACGTCACTTGCTTCTGCTCTTGTTGGTAGTGGATTGTGTGTCATAGACTCAAGCATTTGAGTAGCTGTTATTGCTGGTTTATTAGCTTTATTTGATAATTTAATAAATCTTTTTTGCATTACAGGTGGTTCTGTAAAATCTGTTTCTGTTGCCATATCTCCACGAGCAATCATTTGAACATCTGCATTTTTAACAATTTCTTCCATATGCTCTAGACCTTCAATGTTTTCTACTTTTGTAACAATTTTTATATCTTTTCCACCATTTTCATCTAATACTTTTCTTACTTGGTCAATATCATCTTTATTTCTTGTAAATGACATTGCAACATAATCATAATTATGCTCGCATGCAGTTTTTAAATCTGCAATATCTTTTTCTTTTAAAGCTGGTAATTTAACAGGTGTTCCTGGTAAATTAATTGTTTTTCTACTTCCTAATCCATTTCCATGAACTACTGTACAAACAATATCTTTTCCATCAATTTCATCTACAACTAGTTCAATTGCACCATCATCAATTAATACTTTTGCTCCTACTTTAATATCTTGATATAAATTTTTATAAGATACTGATACTTTATCTTTGTCTCCTATAATATCTTCATTTACTAATGTAAATTTTTGACCATCTTCTAACATTATTTTGTCATTTTTACCTGTTACTAGCATACCTGTTCTAATTTCTGGTCCTTGCATATCTAAAAGTAATGCTACTGGAATATCTAATTCTTCTCTTAATCTAAGAATTGTTTCTGTTTTTTCAGATTGTTCATCCCAACTTCCATGAGAATAATTAATTCTTGTAACATTTAATCCTGCTTTAAATAATTCTTCTAATTTATTTTCACTTGCAGGCCCTATTGTTCCTACTATTTTTGTCTTTCTTAATTCTTTCATCTTTTATCTCCCCCTTAACAACATTCTTTATTATAACATATTATATTTACAAAATTCAACTTTTTTTACAAAATTTGTCGAATATTTTTATAAAAATTTAACAATGGATTCTTTTTAATATATTATAACCAGAAACTAATATTATATAATTAATATACTTAAAGCCTATATTATTTTAGTTTCCAACCTGTATTTTCATCATATCCTATACTCGTATCTATAATATTAGATTTTAGAATGACTACTGGGCGAACAGCTCCGATATTACCGATATCACTTAGTTTTCTATCTTCTAACTTAGTAGTACGACCATAACATAAGGTTGGATTTGAGACAGAAATACCATTTATATACATCACATGATGTCCAGTAGTGGAAGAAAATGCACTTATATGGCGAGATGCAACCCAATAATTTCCATTAAATAAAGTTTCTTTTATTTTATTATCATCAGGTATATATGATTTATTATATTCATATAGAGTATAAGTTAATTGTTTTACTCCTGCTACCCCTGAATTTCCATTATCTTTAGTTTTTGTTGGATAATATACATTTGATGTAGGATTAGTTTTATCTCCATAACTACTATTTAAATCTTTAAATGAAGTTGTTATTGTTGTACCATTTTTTGTTTCACCTACTTTTGCTATTTTATTTATATCTTCTATTGCTATACTTCTTGCTCCTGTTCCTGGTATTTCTACTATTGTATTATCATCTTTTGGACCTCCTATATTGCAAGTTACAGTTTTACTTGTATCTGCTCCGTATCCATATCCATATATTTTACATATCTCGTTTAATTCTTGCTCTGCATATAAATATCCAATTGCTCCATATAATGTAAAATTAGTGTTAGAATCTGTTTTTACTACTCCATCTGAAATTAACGTTATTGTATCTCCATCTATATCTAATATTTTCCATTTAGGTCCACCACTTCTACTTGCTTTTGCTGTGAATGTTTGATCACTATTTCCATTTCCATGGCTTGTCCCTGTTCCCTTTAGAGATACATATTGTAATTTATCACTTTCTATTTGTTGTGTCCCTTCTTTATTTGAAATTGTTGGGTCATATGCTACTAGGTCTCCTATTTCTATTTTTTTATTATCTGTTTCTTCCTTTGATGTTTCTGTTGTTATTGTTACATTTCCTTTATCATCTATGTGTACTATATATCCATTTACTACAATATCAGTTGGTAAAACTATATCTTCTCCTTTTTTCATCTCTTCGCCATTATGCTTTATTCCTGGAATATCTGCTAGATTATCATTTAATTTTCTTTTATCTAAATTACCATTATTATCATAACTGCCCATTACTGCTAGCTTCACTTGTTCTTCTGCCTCTGCTTTATTTTGTAATTCTACTGCATTTTGAGTTCTTCCGAAATAATCCATATTCTCCTGTTATTGTTACTATTGTTATTCCTGCTAATATTAATAATATTATTATTGTTATTACTAGTGCAATTAATGTTATTCCATCTTTTGTATTTTTTAATTTCATATCTTTACCACCCTTTTTTAATTATGTAATTTTCTTATTACATAATAATCATAACATTATAAATTTTATTTGTAAACATTTTTTATCTATATTTATGCATATAACTAAAAAAGCAGAAAAAATGTTATTTTATATCTTTTCTGCTTTTAATTTATATTCATTTTTTTACATTACTCTTTTATATAAATACTTGGATCTACTTGTATAGAATCTTTTAATATTTCAAAATGTAGATGTGGTTCATCAGCACTTTCAAATATTGCTGTGTTTCCAATAGTTCCTAAGCTTTGTCCTTTTTCAACTTTTTCACCCTCTACTACAAATTCAGATGTTAGTAAATTTGCATACACTGTTTGAAAACCGTTTTCATGTTCTACAACAATTGTAAGACCATATCTAGGATCATTTTTTATAGACTTTATAGTTCCCGCTTCTGCTGATTTTACTACTGTTGTTTTATCTGCTTTTATATCTATTCCCATATGTGTTGTCCATTCTTCTAATGTTGAAGAATATATTAAATTATCTTTTGCATATTCTTTTACAATTTCTCCTTCAACTGGTTTTTGAAATTCTAATTCTTTTTTGTTTTCTTCTGTTTTTTCGATAGTATTAGAATTTGTTTGAGCTGTATTTGTTATATTATTTGTATTAGTTGCACTTTTAGTATTAGTTGTATTAGCTTTTGTATTAGTTTTAGCATTATTAGTATTTATCTGATTTGATGTATTTTTATCAATTTCATTTTTTGCTTCTTCTACTGATTTACCAATTTCTGTACTAACACTAGTTGAATTACCTGTTGTATTTCCTGTTTGGTTTTCTGTTGTGTTTCCTGCAATCTTTGCCATTTGTTCTAATGTCATTGTTCCTTCTCTAACATCATCATTTAAACTTTTGCTATACATTAATAAACCTATAACAATAATAGCAAGAATGGTTACACCTATACCACTATACATTATTATTTTATCACTTACTGATTTGTTCTTATCATTTTTTCTTAATTCCCTTCTCATATAATCCTCCTTTAATTATTTGTTAGTAAAAGTATTTCCTATTTTTAGAAGATTATACATTTATAAAGAATTTATCTCTTTTATTTCAACACCAATATAAAAATGTTTAATAATTTCTTCATAATTATTACCTTGTTTTGCCATAGTATCAGCTCCTGTTTGACTCATTCCAACACCATGTCCATAACCTTTTACAGAAAACATAATTCTACCATTTTCTTTTTTTATTTCAAAATTAGTTGACTTTAAACCTAGCAATGTTCTTGTTTCTACTCCTGATAATTCATGATTTCCAAATCTAATTGTTTTTACTCTATTACTATCTGTATACTCTAAAATTTTAATTTGTTCATCATTGTTAAAATCAATTTGTATATCTGAGTACTTTTCTTTTAATTTATTTATTAACTCTTGTTGTGTTAGATTTACTTCTGAACTATATTGAGTATATCCTTCTTCTCCTGCTGTTTGTACTACTTGCAGATATGGATATCCTGAGCCGCCCCATACATTTACTGGTAATTCTGTTGTTCCTCCACTATTTGCGTGAAAAAAAGCATTAATTGGCTGATTATTGTATGTAATAATTTTTCCTTGTGTTTCTCTTACACATTGTTCTATTTTTTGCCAATTAGTTTCTCTTTTGCTTTCTTCCCATCTAGCCAATCTATCTTCCTTTGATACCCAAGCTTGGCAACAAGTAGAGTCATCACATATATCTGCATTATTATGTTTTGGATTTTGACATTTATATATTGTATAAGTTCTTGCAACAATTGCTTGAGCTTTTAGTGCCTCTAATTCATAATCTGCTGGCATTTCACCTGATACAACATTGCATAAATAATCATCTAATGCAACTTCTTCTACTTCTCCTGTTTTACTATGAAGTAATTTAATTGTTCCATATTTATTATAAGTATATTTTTCTTCTTTATTCTCTTGCGTATTTTGAATATTATTTTCAGTATCTTTTGCACTTTCCGTATTTTCAATATTATCAATGTTATTATCTCCAGAAGATGTAGGAATATCCCTTTTTGTTAGAAGTGCTGGAAGAATAAAACAAATAAATAAAAATGCAAAAAAATAGATAAAGATTTTTTTCATATGATCACCTTCTTTTTGTTTACTTTTTATGAACTTAATTGTAGTCTCATATTTTTCAAGATTTTTCTTTCAATTCTTGATACTTGAACTTGTGTAATTCCAAGTATTTTTGCTACTTGTGATTGTGTTTTTTCTTTATAAAATCTTAGCATAATTACTTCTTTATCTCTTTTTTCAAGTCCATTAATTAGTTCTTTTATTGTTATTTGATTTGTAATCATTTCTTCTTCATCTTTATCTGTTGAAATCTGTTCTAATAAACTGATGCTATTTCCGTTTTTATGATTTGTATATGTAGCATTTTCAATTGATTCTACATGTGATGTTGCTTCTAATGCTAACGAAATATCTTCTTTGTCTACTTTTAGTTCTTTTGATATTTCCTCAATTGTAATTTCTTTTCCTTTTTTTATAAAATATTCTTTTTGTAATTCTTTTATTTTCATACCTAACTCTTTGATACTTCTGCTAATTTTAATTGGTCCATCGTCTCTAATAAATCTTTTAATTTCTCCTATCATATATGGTACTGCATATGTTGATAATTTAACTTCAAAATTTGTATCAAATCTTTTTATTGATTTAATAAAACCCATACATCCTATTTGATATAAATCATCTAATTCATATCCTCTTCCATTAAATCTCCTTACAATACTCCATATTAGTCCATTATTATTTTCAATTAATTTTTCTAGTTCTTCTTTATTTCCTGCTTGGGCTTTTTTTATTGAATTTATATCGTTTTCGTACATATTACACCCACTTTTCTTTTATCTGTTTGTTAATGTCTCGAACTCTTCTTGTTCGTTTTCTTTTGCTTTTATTACTTTAGACATAGTAATTTTTGTGCCTAAACCAACAATTGATTCAATTTCAATCTTATCCATAAAGCTTTCCATTATAGTAAATCCCATTCCTGACCTTTCTAAGTTTGGCTTTGTTGTATATAAAGGTTCTTTTGCTATACTTATATTTTCAATTCCTTTTCCTTGATCTGAAATTTCTATAATAAGTTCATTTTCTTTTATTTTCCCAATTATTTTTACAATTCCTTGCTTGTCATCATAACCATGAATAATACAATTTGTAACTGCCTCTGAAACGGCAGTTTTTATATCTGCTAATTCTTCAATTGTAGGATCTAATTGAGAAGCAAAAGCAGCTACTGCAATTCTTGCAAATGATTCATTTACTGATTTGCTTACAAATTCTAATTTCATTTCATTTTCAAAAATTTCCTTCATTCTTATTTCCTTTCTTAAGACAATATGTTTATATTATCTTTTAAGTTTATGTGCTTTAAATATTATATTTATGCCCATTGTTCTTCTTGAGCAATAGGTATTAGTTTTAATATTCCACTCATTTCAAATATTTTTTTAACACTTTGTGTCAAATTGCTTACTTCCAATTTGGCTCCTAACATATTGGCAAATTTATATCTACCTATAATCAGACCTATACCCGCACTATCCATGAAAGTAACACTATTAAAATCAAACACAACTCTTTTAGGCATATATCTTTCAATTTCATAATCTGCTTTCCTCCTTATCTTTTGAACACTATAATCATCAATTTCTTCTGTGATTTTAAAAACTAGAAGCTTGTCCTCTTCATAAAATTTTGATTCCATATTTTCCTCCTTAAGTTTTTCTTTTGGTATTATAATATGTTTTCCATTATTTTCCAAGAGTAAAAAAATAGAAGTTTTGTCGAATTTTAAAAACTTTTCGACAAAACTTTCATTTACATTATGTAATCACTTATAAATATATTGTTTTTTATATTTATTAAATTGCCTTTGCCTTCATTTCTTCTTTTAAAATAGAAAATACAATAAGATTTTCTGTTTTTCCTGTTATTGTATTAACTTTCCTATTTCTCAATATAGCTTCTTGTTTCATTCCAACATTCATTAATACTTTTGTTTTTATATTTTTTATCCATTCATTTCCATCATAAAATTTTGATACAATAGTAGAGAAATTTTGCTTATTAAATAAATATTGTATTACTTTTTCTAATGCCTCTTCTATTAATCCTTTGTTTGCCCACTCTTTTCCAATTTTAAATTTCAATTTACAAATTTTATTTTTAATAGAAATCTCACTAACTCTAATATATCCAATTATATGATTTGTCAATTTTTCTTCAATAGCCCATGCAGGCTCTCCCAATTCATATTCTTTGATAGATGAAATAACCATCATATTAGTTTCTTGTATAGGTTTTGGCCTATTATATCCATCCTCTTCTTCTGTTTCTACTATTGTTTTTAAATTTTCATGTATTTCTTCTGTATCCTCTGCTTTAAATTTTCTAATGCTCAACCTTTCTGTTTCTAAATCTTCCATTTTTTCCTCCCTTTTATTTTATGTTCAATAGGCTTGATTATAATATTATTTTTAATGCATGTGTTTATATTTTTTATAAAACTTTTATTTTTTTATACGAAAATATAGTTCTTGTTCTATATTGTAAAAAATTTAATTTTAATGTAATGACTTTTAAATACTTTTTTATTTTTTATGAAATCTTATTTCTTATATTAAACTAATTGCAACGTTTTAACACAAAAAAACTTGTTGAACTATATTTCTATTTCAACAAGTTTTTACATAATTATAATTTTTTATTTTAAATAATTATCAATCTTTCTTATAAAAATTACATTTTCTATAATATTAACAAATCCATAAGCTACAATTATACTGCCTATTGTTTGTAATATTGCTCCATTATTTGCTAGTATAAATACTCCAAAAATAACAATTAAAATTGATAATACTATACTCATTATCCATAATTTTGATTGATATTCTTTCCATATTATTGCAGTTTGTAAATTCATAATTCCGCTACAAATAATCCATATTGCAATTAATATTCTAAAAAATGATAAAATAGTATCTGCACAATTCATAATAATAATTCCTGCAATTATTGCTATAATTCCTGTTGCCAATAAATATCTATTTGTTCTATCTGATTTAAAATATTCATATAATCTAAAAACTCCTATTAATATTGCTATAATTCCTAATATTATTGCAACAGATGATATTATAATTTCTGGATTCGCTATTAATACAATTCCAAATAAAATAAATATTATAGATATTACTATATCTGTCCATCCTGATTTTTTTAAAAATTTTTCTAACATATTATTCCCTTCTTTTCTATTTATTTTATAATAATATATCACATATTTTTTAATTTGTCATTTCTATATAAAATTATTTTAATATAATTTTTATTAAATATTTTATCCTAGCAAAAAATAGCACCTTTTGGTACTATTTTTAAATCTACGCATTTTCAGTTTCTTTTTTTGCAATTACTTCTTTTCCATCATAATATCCACAATTTTTACAAACTCTATGTGGCATCACTGGTTCATGACAATGTGGGCAGCTTGCATATGTTGGATTTTCTTTTTTCCATGTTGATCTTTTTGAATGTGTTCTTGCTTTAGACCATCTTCTTTTTGGTTGTGCCATTTCAATTCCCTCCTTGCTTTAGATATATTTTTTATATCTTTTTCTATTTTTTCATTATTATAGTCACTATACGATTATACAAGTATTTTTCTTTTTTGTCAATAGTTAGGAAGAAATTAAATTTTGAAACAATGGTAACAATCTTATTCACTTTCAAGTGCTTCAAATGTTTCTGTTGCAATGCTTCCTATTGTAACTGAGCCATTTCCTCCATTTCCAGCCTTTCCATATGTCGCATCATTTGTAGAAATCCCCCCTGTTGCTGTTATATTATTTGAATTTTCATTTTCAAATACTTCTTTATAAAAAATGTTGATTGATCCTCCTCCTGAAGATCCTCCTGCATTGTGTCTTCCATTTCCTATTCCATTTGATTCTATTTTTCCTTTATTACTTATTGAATTTGCAAAGATCATCAAAAGTCCTCCTGTTCCATTTTCTCCTTTTGCTTGTACCTCTCTACCATTATTATATAGGATTCCTCCAGGATTTCCTACTCCTCCATAAACATAAAAGTTGTTAGACTCGTATGCAGCTGTAGTTGAATATCCACCTCTTCCACCGTTTATTCCTGCACTTCCAGCAGTACGTTGTCCATTCATCATTAATTGAGCAGAACCTCCTCCAGAACCACCCGAATATGAAGTCCCTTTTCCTCCTTCTCCAGATATAGGGCGACCACTACCAGTTGTAGTTGAATATATTTTACCACTTCCTCCTCCACCAGTTTTTCTAGAATTTTCTCCTACATCCTCTCCTTTATTACCATTTATATGAGATCCATTACCCCTTAACCTTTCATTCACAATATTACCACCATTACCTCCAACTTTAGGTACATATTCATAACTTTTATCGATATTTTTAAATAAATATACATTTTGTCCTTGAGCATATGCTCCTCTTGCTGTCATACTTATTATTCCATTATTAGTTAATGTTCCTGTGCAATATACAAATAATCCTTTCGGTCCTCCATATCCATTATCACTTTTACATGCAGTTAACGTTACGCCATCATTTATAGTTAAATCTCCTTTAACCTTTAACACTACCATATTTTTTGCATACTCATTTGCCGTTGCTACATCTTTAGATTTATCTCCAAATTCATACACATTATCATTTAAAGTTGAACCTTCTATTGTTTGATTTCCATCTAAAACTAAATTTCCATCATATACTATTACATTTATATCATAGCTTTCATCTTTTATATTTAAGGTTATTTGACTAGTTTCAGATACTTTATCTATTGCTTCAATTAAACTAACATCATCTTTTACCCATACTGCATACAATGTTATATACTCATCACCCTCCTGATATACATATTCTTCTTTATATTCTGCTATTTCTGAATCAACATTTTTTGACCAACCACGAAATATATATCCTTCTCTTATTGGTATTTCATCTAATGTTGCATTTTTGCTTTTAAGTTCAATTTTGGTATCATTGTTTATACTCGCATCTTCCGCATTTAAATCATAATGTATTGTATATCCTGTTCTTTTTTCTATTATTTCTCCATTTGTTGTTTTAACTTTAAATGTACTATCCTCTTTTCCATTTTCTATGTCATAATCTATTGCTACTTTTTGTTTACCTTCTTCATTGTTAACATTTATTACATTATTTTCTTCTGGATATTCCACACTTTTTATTTTTCTATCTTCATCATTAGAGGTAAATGTTATAAGACACTTATTTATATTATCTTGTACACTTTTTATTTCTACATTTATGCTTATAGGCTCTTGCTCTTGTTCGTTTTTTAAGTTTGTTATATTTGAATTATAAATAAAACCTATTTTTTTATAGGTTATTATAATACTAGAAATTATTATTAGTATAATCAATAAGATTGCAATAATCCACTTTTTCTTACTTTTCAATTTCATAGATAACCTCCATATTATGTTACATTGTACTTACTTATTAATTTTATCATTGTAGATTATTTTTGTAAATATTTATTATGTTACATTGTGATTACAAAAAAATCGAGTACAATAATAAAAGAATCAAACTTTTTATGATTTGATTCTTTTTTACACTATTTTAACTTTTTAAACTTTTTAATAATATATATTATAAAATTATTTTTTAAATTGCTAATGTATGTTGTTATCCACAATGTCTTTTATAAATACATTGTATATTTTTCTTATTTAGAGTTTTATCAATTCCATCTTTAGCTACTTGCTCTAATACCTCTGTTACAAAATTTTTCATTTTTTCATTCATTTCCAATTTTTCTTTTTCTTTAGTCCAATACTCTAATTCATATTCTTTAGTCCAATTTTTTCCTTGATATATAATTCCTGCAGCTATTTTATCACACACCATTTCAACTGCATATTTATACGGCATAATAGGTGTTGGATTTGGTGCCCTATCATCAACCCAATACTCTACATGATGTTTATTTCTTCCTTTGTGATGTAGCCAAGCTTCTGAATATCCCTTATCTTTTCTAGCTTCCATAATTGGTGAATGTGTTCCTACATAATATTTTATACTTTCTTTAAATTCTGTTGGTGAATATTTAGAAAAGTCGTGCAAAAATCCTCTCCATGGTTCTCCTGCTTTACAACATAATTTAAATACTACCCATTTATGATGCGTAATTAGTTTTAGATGTTTTAGTACCTTTTTTATTTCCATTGCTTTAAATCTTTCCTCCATTTTATATTTTCTTTATTATTACATTTTTAGTTTACTATAATTTATTTTTAAAATCAATAAATCTTTTTTACTTTTTTGCATAAAATATTAAGAAAAGTTACTTTTATATAAAATAATAATTGGAGGTAAATTATGTGTGGATTTGTTGGATTTGTTAATTATAAAAAAGATATATCCAATCAAAAAGATATATTGACAAATATGAATGAATGCTTAGCAAGAAGAGGACCTGATGAGCAAGGATACTACATAAAAGAACATATAGCTTTAGGTCACAAAAGATTAATAGTAATTGACCCTGAAGGTCGGGAAACAACCAATGGCTGAATCATATTCTTTTGGTGAATATACAATTGTTTATAATGGTCAAATATATAATACTAAAGAATTACGAAAAACTTTAGAAGAAAATGGGTTTTCTTTTCATGGACATTGTGACACAGAAATTCTGCTGAAAAGTTTTATATATTATGGCTATGATACTCCAAAACACTTAAATGGTATTTTTTCTTTTGCAATTTGGAATAGTAAAAAACAAGAATTATTTTTAGCAAGAGATCATTTTGGTATTAAACCTTTATTTTATACTTTTTTTAATGATACTTTACTTTTTTCTTCAGAAATAAAAGCTTTGTTTAAATATCCTGGTATAGAAAAAATAATAAATTCACAAGGAATTAGTGAACTCTTTGGAATTGGTCCTGCCCATACTCCTGGAACTACTGTTTTTAAAAATATTTTTGAAATTAAACCTGCTCATTATGCAGTTTATAACTCTAGTGGATTTCATATAGAAAGATATTGGAAATTGGAAACAAAAGAACATACAGATAATTTTGAAGAAACTTGTGAAAAACTTCATTATCTTTTAGATGATGCTATTCAAAGACAATTAGTTTCTGATGTACCTTTATGTGTTATGCTATCTGGAGGTCTAGATTCAAGCATAATAGTTGCATATGCTAGTAATTATTGCAAAAAAAATGGCTTGCCACCTTTAGATACATTTTCTGTTGATTATGTAGATAATGATAAAAATTTCGTAAAAAGTGATTTTCAACCAAATTCTGATAACTATTATATAAATCTAATGTTAAACGAATTTAAAACAAATCATCATAAAATAGTTATAGATACACCTGAACTTGCAGAGAGTTTAGAAGATGCAATGATTGCAAGAGATTTTCCTGGGATGGCAGATGTTGATTCTTCATTTTTACTTTTTTGCAAAAACATAAAAAAAGAAGCTACAGTTTGCTTATCTGGTGAATGTTCAGATGAAATTTTTGCAGGATATCCTTGGTTTTTTAGAGAAGATGCTTTAAATAGTAATACTTTTCCTTGGTCTATTGCAATTTCAGAAAGGCAACATCTTTTGAATCCTAATATTTCTTCTAAAATAGATTTAAAAGATTATATTGACTATAGATATAATGAAAGTTTATCTGAAATTGAATTTTTGGATTCTGATTCTAAAGAAACAACAGAAAAAAGAAAAATTACTTACTTAACAATGAATTGGTTTATGCAAACACTTTTAGATAGGTCTGATAGAACTTCAATGTATAATGGATTAGAACTTCGTGTTCCTTTCTGTGATTATAGATTGGTTCAATATATGTGGAATGTGCCTTGGGAAATGAAAGCATTAAATGGTCGTGAAAAAGGTTTGCTTAGATATGTGGTAAAGGATTTGCTTCCTTCTGAAATAGTTGATAGGAAAAAATCTCCATATCCAAAAACTCATAATCCTACCTATTTAGCAAAAGTTAAGGGTATGTTAACAGATATTATGAAAGATAAAAGTGCTCCAATTAATGATTTATTAAATAGAGAATATATTTTAGAAATATTAGAAACAGATGGAAATGCTTTTACTAGACCTTGGTTTGGGCAATTAATGACTGGTCCACAGCTTATGGCATACCTTTGCCAAGTAAATATGTGGCTTGAAAAATATCAGCCTAAGATTGAGATGTAAAACACAAAACTTGAGGTCGCAATTTGCGACCTTAAACATTTATATTGTGCTTTTTAACTTTTCAATATACTCCATATCTTCT
>CANQWL010000016.1 GCA_947627555.1 uncultured Clostridia bacterium
AATATTGCTTTCAAATGGCTTTTTCTCATACAAATTGCATTTACTTTACAGAATTGCATTTAACTTTTCACTTGTCGATTTTATTAAATATGACAATATAACTAAAACAATTCTTGAATTTTTAAATGAAAAATAAAACTTGATTTTTTTATGTATATGTGCTAAAATATAGATATATTGATATAAGAGAGGTGAAAACTTAAAGTCATACTTTAAGGGAAAAATGGTAGAAAAAAATAAAATAGATGAAGAGCAAGTTTTAAGAATAAAACCGAAAGATATTATTGACATGTGGAAAGGATTTTGGAATCCTATACCAGAAGAGAAAACAGAAGAAGAAAAAATCTTAGGGGATAATAATATTACAGATGCAGAAAAGAAGGCACTAATAAAAGCATTAAAAAATACTGAAAAATTAAGTAATCAATTATTTAAAAATTCATACAAAACTAAAAAATTAGAAATAAAGGATGCAAAGAAAAGTGCTGAAGAAGCTTTAGAAAAAGATAAAAACAAAATAAAAAAACAGATATCAGAAAAAATAAAAAATAATGAAAGAGAAATATAGTATGGATAAAAAATACAAGAAATTTTAATTTCTTGTATTTTTATCTTGACAAATGAGTAAACTACAAGTATAATAAATAGCGTCATCGATATGGCGAAGTAGCTCAGTTGGCTAGAGCATTCGGTTCATACCCGAAGGGTCATGTGTTCGAATCACATCTTCGCTACCAAAAATATGAAAATAAGATGTTTCAAGTACTTTAGAAACATCTTATTTTTAAAATTAACCACTTATTAACCACTTAGTTTTAAAATATATAAATACAAATATCATTCTGAAAAAGGATGGTATTTTTTTATATATACGAAAAATGTCATATTTTATGAAAAAAATTGTTTATAAAAAAGATAAAAACTAGTTTTTACAAAATAAAAATTCGTTTTTGTAAATATAAAAAGATAAATTTAAACTATAATGATAAAATATGTGTTGAAATAAAGTGAGGTGAGAAAATGTTAGATAAAATCTGTACTTTTCTAACCAATCAAATTAGAAAAGAAATGCCAGAAATTGATGATGAAAGAGCAGAAGTAATTAATTATGGATTACAGAATATAATGGGAGAAATACCAAAAATTTTCATTATGCTAATTTTATCTTATATTTTAGGAATATTCTGGTTATCATTATTTACTTTTGTTTCATTATTACCATATAAGGGAGCATCTGGTGGTGTACATTTAAAAACACATATTGGTTGTATATTATTTACAAATGCGTTTTATTGTATAATACCATTTGTATCACAATATTTTATAATTCCTCAATTAATGAAATATATTCTAATTTTATTTATCTGGGTATTTGGAATGTTTATGATAAAACTTTATGCACCAGCGGATACAGAAAATGTTCCTATTTTAAGTAAAAAGGATAGGAGAAAAAAGCAAATAGTATCTTATATAACTTACACAATAGGATTACTAGTAGCTCTTATTATACCAAATGAAACAATTTCTAATATCCTAATATTATCAAACTTTATTCAAACATTAACAATTACTAAATTTGTATATAGATTAACTAATAATAAATATGGATATGAAGTATATGGAGATGCTTCAACTGAAACTGTTTAATACAAAATATGTACCGGTGATATTTTGTATGATAGATTATACTAAGGAGGAAGATATTATGTTAAAATTTTTAGCAAAAACAGCAGAAAAATATGCAAAGGCAGTAAATACAGCATGTGTAGTAATGGTAGTATTTCATCAACCAAAAATGCCTGCATCTATGATAAAAAAAGACTAATTTAATTTTATATTGGTAAAAATATTATAAATATTTTTACCAATAATATAGCTTAAAAGTTATAATAAATACAATCCAATCATAAAAAAGCAACTTTTCTAAGTTGCTTTTTTATGATTAAGATTTATCATATATTTCTAATTGTTGAGTAAAATATTTATCATCTTTAGAAGTGAATAAATTAATATTTTTATTTTTCTTTACTATTTTACGAACTTCCCATAAACCTAATCCAGTATGATTTTCTTTACCAGATACACCTTTTTCAAATATTTTTTCAGTATCAACATTAGGGGTATTATATGTATTTTCAACAATAAGTAATTGTCTATGATTTTTACTATCATTTTTAAATATAATATTAATAATTTTTTCTTCACATTCAGAACTTGCTTCAATTGCATTATCAAGTAATATTCCTAAAATTCTTGCGAATTCATAAATTTTCATATTTAGAGTGCTTAAATCTAATAAAAATGTAATATTAACTTTAATATCTTTTGATTCTGCCTCATAATATTTTTTAGTTAATAAATTATAAATTCCATCATTATTTACAACAGAAGGATTTAAAAGATATAAATTATTAACTCTTTGACAATCATCTTCAAGTTGTGCATAATACTTTTTCAAGCCTTCTATATCTTCAGTCTTGATATATCCACCTATTGTTGTAACTATATTATCAAAATCGTGTTTAAAACCTCTAACATTATCATGCAAAATATGTAAAGTATTGTTATATTCTTCAGTACTTGCCAGTTTTTGTGTAGTTAAAGTTAATTTAAAAGCTCTAGTTAAACTATAAATACTTAATACAAAATAAGCTAATAGTGAAATAAAACTTAAAAATGTGATAATGATAGGTAATGTATCTGTATAATATACTGAAATAACCGATTGAACTACGACTACTATAATTCCTAAAAATAGATTTGAAAATAGAATTAGTTTTGTGTGTAAATCAATAGCATCTAAAAAATTAATTTTTAAATTTTTGTTTTTCAATATAAAAATTATAATTCCAATAATAAGATAAACAATTAAAATATAAGGAATTCTATATATTGGTATTATTGATAGTTCAGTAGATGAAACATTTAGAATTCTTAAATAAGGATTTAATATTAAAGAACCAGTTAAATTAAATATTAGTCCTGATATAATAATTGAAGATATACTTTTAAAAATTGATATTTTAAGTATAAAATATGATATTAATATTGCAAAAAAATAGTTTAATATAACATTAAATGGATTTGATACGAATATTATACTAAGTATGCTTATGAAAGAAGTTAATATCACATACTGAAATTTTTGCTTATTGTTAGCAGGTATATTAAAAATAGAAATAAACAATATTAATGTTAAATAATTTTCTATTAATGCTGCTGGAATAAATATTATATTCATTAAATTTTCATTCGGAGTACTTAAAGCCGTCCAAATATTATTTAAAATTTCCATAGTTGTTCAAAACCTCCATTAAACTTGATTTATATTTTGGACCTATTGAGCAAGTATCTCCATTTTTAAAAGTAATAGTACCGCTCACAGGTTCGACGTCCTTAATTTGATTGATATTAGCAATATATGATTTATGACATCTTATATAATTTTCAGGTAACTTGTCTTGAAATTTATTAAAAGAACTATAAGTATCATAATCACGATTAGCAGTATGGAAAACTAATTTCATAGAATCTCTCTTAATATATTGTATTTCTGCTTCATCTACAAGAGTATTTTTATTATCAATTTTAATATATCTTTTTGGTGTACCAATTACATCATCAAATAATCTAAGAATAGTTTCTTCTAATCTATCATAACTTATAGGCTTAGGTAAATAATCGAAAGTTTTTACTTTATATGCAAGCATTGCATATTCTAAATGACCTGTTGTAAAAATAATATAATTATCTTTATTTATTTTTCTAAGTTCTTCAGCTAATTCTATTCCACTTTTATTACATTTTAAATTAATATCTAACATAATTACATCTACTTTATTATTAGATACATAATCTAATATTTTTTCTGGTTCATCAGATTTAAAAGCTATGCGAGCCTCTAAATTATTTTTTGAAAATATATTTTCAAGCATTTTTTCTAATCTATCCAATATGTTTAAATTATCATCACAAATAATAAAATTTAGCATATATTTCACCCCTTTATGTATATGATGTAAAGAAAAAACAAGATTTGACAATTAAAATCAAATTACCTATTTTTTCCAAAAGTAATAACAATATAATCCAAAAAATCAATATTGTCAATAGAAAATTACAAATTTAACTATAGGATAAAATTAATAATACTATTTGTGTAACAAAAGTAAAACGATAAAACTGACATAATAATGATATCTTTTATGTCAGAATACTTACAATAAATAATAAAATGAAATTTATTCTTATTATAATAATGCAATATATTGAAGAAAAAATACTATAACAAATAGTGTACAGTAATAATACTTTATAAAAAATCATAATATTAATAGAAAGAAAAACAAAAAATAATTAGGAAGGAATTTAATAAATGATTAAGAAAATAAACAAATCTAACATTATAAAAATATTTATAATAATGCTAATGATAATTACATTAACATTATTAAATAATAATCAAGAGCACGATAGTGTGTTAACAAGCTCACAGGAAACAAGTAATAAAAAAATAGGATGGGGATTAAAAAGAAATGATAATCATGAACAACCAGATGTAGGAAAAGAAAATAAAAAAGTATTAGAATCAAACAATGGTATATGTTTGGGAAATAACGAAAAAAAATATATTTATTTAACATTTGATCAAGGATATGAAGCAGGTTATACAAATAAAATTCTAGAAACGTTGAAAAACAATCAAGTAACAGCAACATTTTTTTTAACAGCTCACTATGTTAATTCAGAACCAGAATTAGTAAAACAAATGATAGACGAAGGACATATTGTAGGAAACCACACTGTAAACCACAAAAGTATGCCAGATTTAGGAAATGATAAGCTAAAATCAGAAATGATGGATTTACACAATGCAATTTATGAAAAATTTGGGTATGAAATGAAATATATGCGACCACCTAAAGGTGAATTTAGCGAAAGAACACTTCAAATAACTAGTTCATTAGGATATAAAACAGTAATGTGGTCTTTTGCATATGAAGACTGGAATGAAGATAAACAACCAGATGAAGAAAAGTCAAAAAAGAAAATATTAGATAATCTTCATAATGGAGAAATTATGCTCTTACATGGCAACTCAAAAACAAATACAAATATTTTAGATAATATTATAAAAGAAGCAAAAAATATGGGATATGAATTTAAGTCTTTAGATGAATTTGAATAACAGAAAAAATTATACAATTTTTAATTTAAGATTAAATAAATCTAGTTTATTTTGTAAAAAGCAAAATAATGAAAAGAGGAAAGAATATGAAAAAAAGTAATTATAATAGAATTGATAAACTATTAGAGTTACCTCAAGAGGTATGCTCAAATATTCCTAAAATAAGCATAATAGGATTTGATGAAATAATTATAGAAAATTTTAAAGGAATTCTAGAATATGAAGAATTTTTTGTAAGAATTAATACGCATATAGGAATTATTAATATTAATGGATACAATTTAAGCTTAGAAAATATGACAGATGATGACATCAAAGTAAAAGGAAAAATAGAAAGCTTAGAGATTGAGAGAACAGTAGATTAAAGGAGTTTATGATGTTTATAAAAATAATATTAAGTTACATTTTAGGTTACTTAAGAATTACAGTCGAAGGATATTATATAGAAAGATTTATTAATATATGTAAAAGCAATAAAATTACAATATGGAATTTAAAAAGAGATAAAGATATAAGATTATATTTAAATGTAAGAATTCAAGAATTCAAAGAATTAATTAAAATAGCTAAAAATACTAGATGTAAAATTAAAATATCAAATAAAAAAGGATTACCATTTTTATTACATAAATATAAGAAAAGAAAAATATTTTTTGTTTTATTAATTTTATTGATTTTTTTAATTATATTATCATCTAATTTTGTATGGAATGTACAGATAGAAATAGAAGACAATCAAAATTTAGAAAATATTTTACAAGATATTGAAAGTGCAGGATTAAAAACAGGAAAACTAAAATCAAAAGTAGATAAAAAAGAAATAATTAATCAAATTAGACTACAGAGAAAAGATGTGGCTTGGATTCGGAATCGAATTAAAAGGAACAAATGCAATTGTCAAATTAGTAAAAGCAGATGAAAAACCAGAGATTATAGATGAAAATGAATATTGTAGTATTGTTTCAGATAAAGCAGGAATTATTACAAAAATAAATGCACAAGCAGGAACTATTAATGTAAAAGTAGGAGATACGGTAAATGAAGGAGAAATTTTAGTTAAAGGATGGATGGAAGGAAAATATACAGGAATTAGATATGTTCATGCAAAAGGTGAAATAGAAGCAAAAGTGTGGCATACAAAATATAAAAGAATAAATTATAATACTACGGAAAGAAGGGAAACAGGGGATTTAGAAAATAAATATTCAATAAAAATTAATAATTTTAAAATAAATTTTAATAAAAGGGTTTCAAAATTTAAAATTTATGATACAATAGAAACGGAAAGTAAATTAAAATTATTTTCAGACTTTTATCTACCAATTTCTATAATAAAAACAACTAATAGAGAAGTAGAAGAAGTACAAAAAACATATAGTATTGAGGAAGCAAAGAACATAGGGATAGAGGAATTACAAGAAGAATTAGATAATGAAATTGTAGAAAAAGAAAAAATTGTAAACAAAAACATTAATACATATGAAGTAGAAAATGGAATTGATGTTTATGTTACATATGAAGTTCTAGAGAATATAGGGACTAATGAAAAAATTGTATTTTGAAGGGATGATTGAAATGGAAGAAAGAAGCCTTAGAATAACAGGAGCAGATAAAACATTTTTTAACAAAATAACAAGCACACTAACAAGACTATTAATACCAACACAAATAGGAATTAATGGTATGTTAATTTCTATAAAAAGAAATAATGTTATGAAAGCCTTTGAAAATTATCAATTGCAAAATGAAGATTACGATAAAGAAGAGCTAGAAAAAAAATATGATAATGCATATGAAGCATATTTAGCATCACTAGATAAATATGTAATGGATTCTATATATAAAAAAGTAAAAAATGGAACAGCATCAGAATTTGAAAAAGATGCTTTATCAAAATATTATGAAATAACCAGTTTAAAAGAAAGTGAATATATTGAATATAAATATAGAAAACAAAAATATTTAATCGAATTAGACTACGAAGGAATAAAAATAGGAGACAAAGAAAAATTAAAAGAAAGATATCAATTATTCTATATATCTAAAATGGATGCACTATATAAATCAATCTTAAAAAATTATTCTATAAAAGTAGCAGATAGTACAAATCAGTATGATTCAACAAGAGAATGGATTTATATAAAAATATTCCATACATTAGAAGAATACATACAAAATATTCTTACATTAAAAATTAATAATAACTATGATGATACATTACAAGATGTTATAGCACAATATGAAAGATATGAATCATACACTGTTGGAAAATTAGATACAAAAGATAATATAGAAAAGAATATGATATTACTTGGAATTAGTAGAAAACTATTCACACATAGTTTACCACTAATTGTTGCTGAACAATGCTATGAAAAACTTTTAAAAGATGCAAGAGTTCTAGTGCAAGATACAAAAATTACAACTAAAAGAGAAAAAGCATATTCTATGCTAATAAATTTAATAGAAGACTACAATGTAAAATTATTATCAACAAAAGTAT
Organism: uncultured Clostridia bacterium; assembly: GCA_947627555.1. Classification (GTDB taxonomy): domain Bacteria; phylum Bacillota; class Clostridia; order TANB77; family CAG-508; genus CAG-269. Next base: position 7,692 of record CANQWL010000016.1, read on the forward strand.
ATTGGAGCACATCAAAGGAAAGAGAAGATTATAAAAAATTCTGGAATAAATATAAGGAAATATCAAAATTAAAAGAAACAGACTTTATAGAATATATTAAGCAAAAAGAAATATTATTTATTAAAGATGATATGAAAAAACTAGATAAAGAAAAAACAGATTATACAAAATTATTAAAATACTATAAAAGAAAACTTGTAGATTATGGTGCAATGAAGGTAATCAAAAATTCTTGGATTTCTCAAGGAAAATACATAAAGGTTAAGGAAGTAGCATAAGAAATGTACGAAATAATATATAAAGAAGTAGATAAAAATGAAGAATATGAAAAAATAGTAAAGAGAGTGCTATCAAAATGTTTTGAAGAAGAAAAAATAATAGATTCAAAATTATATATTACGATTACTCTAACAACACCAAAATATATAAAGAAAATAAATAAAGAGTATCGTAATATAGACAAAGCAACTGATGTACTTTCTTTTCCTATGTTTGAAAAGGACGAGTTAGAACAAAAAATCAAAGATAATAATTTTGAACATGAAGATATTTTAGGAGATATTATTATTTCTATTGAGAAAGTAAAAGAGCAAGCAGAGGAATATAATCATAGTTTTGAAAGAGAATTTAGTTACATGCTAGTTCATGGATTTTATCATTTACTAGGATATGATCATATTAAAGAAGAAGATAAAAAAGTAATGAGAATAAAAGAAGAAAAAATTCTAAATATATTAGATATAAAAAGAAATTAAAGGGGATTCAATATGAAAAAGAATGAAACAAAAATACTAGTTGTTATTTTAATATTTATTATAATAATTGCAGGAGGAGTCTTGGCTTATAAAATTATGAAAGATAAGCAAGAGATGCCAACTGATAGTAAAGAAGAAACTAATCTTGAGAATGCTGAAACAAAAGAATTAGAAGAAAAACAAGTTCAAATATTCCAAGGTACAGATAGACCAATTGCAGTAATGATTGATAATCACAATCAAGCATGGCCACAAGCAGGACTACAAGAAGCATATATGGTATATGAAATTATTGTAGAAGGTGGAGAAACAAGATTAATGGCACTTTTCAAAGGAGTAGATATTGAAAAAATAGGTCCAGTAAGAAGTGCTAGACATTATTTTATAGATTATGTAATGGAAAATGATGCTATTTATGCTCACTTTGGACAAAGTCCACAAGCACAATCAGATCTTAAAAAATTTAGTATAAACGATATTGATGGAATAGCAGAAGATGGCGTAACTTTTTGGAGAGTTAAAGACAAAAGTGCTCCACATAACGCGGTAACAAGTACAGAAAAACTTATGGAATCAGCTAGAAATAAAAAATATAAAACAACTTCTTCAAAAGAAAGTGTTCTAAATTATGTAACAGATGAAATTAATCTTGAAGAAGGTCAAGCGGCAACTGCAATTACAATACCACATTCTAACCTTCAAACTGTTAAATACGAATACGATCAAGAAAACAAAGTATATAAAAGATATGCTCGTAAGAAAGAACAAGTAGACTGGACAACAGGAAAAACGATTACAACTAAAAATATAATTATTGAATTTTGTGATAATTATACTTTAGCAGACACTGAAAATAAAGGAAGACAGGGATTAAAAAATATAGGTACTTTTGATGGTTACTATATTACAAATGGAAAAGCAATAAAAATAAAATGTATAAAAAATACTAGAGAAGAGCAAACTGTATATCAAGATTTAGAAGGAAATGAAATTAAAGTAAATGATGGTAATACTTTTGTAAATATTTGCCCAATTGCTGCTAAAGTAGTAATAGAAGGAGAAGAAACAACATCAACACAATCAACAGCAGTACCAGCAACAACTCAAAATTCAAATACATAAAATAAAAGGAAAAGGAGTAAATATAATGAATATTTATGATACAGCAAATAGATTAGCACAAGAAATAAAACAATCTGAAGAATATATGAATTACAAAATGGCAAAAGAAGCATTAAATTTAAATACTGAATTAAAAATAAAGATGCAAGAATTTGAAAAAGTAAGATACGAAATGCAAATGGCAATGATGCAAAAAGGTAACAGAAATGAAGAAAATGAAAAAAAGATTCAAGATTTGTATACAGAATTAATACAAAATGATGAAGCAAAGAAATATTTTGAAGCAGAAACAAAGTTTAATATTATTATAGCAGATGTAAATAAAATTATAGGGGAAGCAATAAGAGATGTAATAAAATAAGAGAAAAAATAATAAAAGATGTAATACAATAAAAGAAGGAGCAAATAATGGAGTTTATTATTATATTAATTATTTTTATATTTTTAACTATAATTTTAAAATATATTTTTGAATACAATATGAAAGAATTAAAGCATATTGGAGAAGATGAAGAATTAGATAAGCTTGCCAACAAATATCCTAGCAATATAGAAATATGTAAAGAATATCTAAAAAAATTAGATAATGAGAAAGTAAAAATAGAAGAAGATAAAGAAGGAGAAGCAAGTTTATATATAGCAATAACAAACAAAATATTAATTGCAAACATACAAAAAACTTATACAAGAATACAAACGATTGCACATGAATGTTTACATTCTATTCAAAATAGAAAATTATTATTATTTAATTTTTATTTTTCTAATGTCTATTTATTATATTTTGCAATTATTTGTATTTTAGCAATATTCAAGTTATTGCCGTATAAAATGATGTTTTTAAGTATTTTATTATTTTTAGGTCTTATTTATTATGTTGTAAGAGCATATCTAGAAAATGATGCAATGATTAAAGCTAGGTACCTAGCAAAAGAATATATGGAAGATAAGAAGATATCTACTCAAGAAGAAATAAACAAACTAGTAAATGGATTTGACAAGATTAATAAAAGGGGAATTAAATGTATTAATTATAATTTATTTTTAGGAATTATGATTAAAGTGATTATATTTTGTATTATTTGTATATTTAGATAAAAATAATGTGTTATATATAAAGAAAATAAAAAATACTTGTATGTAAGTATTTTTAAATTAAAAGTATAAATAGTATACTTTTAATTTAAAAATATTTATATACAAGCTTTTATTATTTATTTTGATCATCTAACAATATATTTAAAATTTTAGGATAAATAGTATTAGCATTTTTATTCCAGTTATCAACAATACGTTTAGCTCTATCTCTAGAACCAACAAAAGTTTTTACTTCAAAAATAGTTTCATTATCTTCAATAATTTTACATTTTATAGTATAATCATTTTCATTTTTAGGGATAAATTCTGCTGTTACAGAAGATTTTTGCTCTATTAAATGAAACTCTTTTTCAAAAATATTGTCTGCTTTTAATTTTATAATTCCAGGTAGTACATTTTGTGTAAGAGTTAGTGCGTTTTTTCCATCGCTAGTGATTTTTACTACTTGTTCTTCTTCTTTTGTATAACTACCTACTAATTTGGAATCGATTAAATCTGTTAATATTTGTTTAAAATAAAAATAATTAACTTCATTAATAGAAGTGATAATCTGAAATAAATCATCTTGTTTAATATCTTTGTTAAGGTTATTTAATATATATAATATTAACACTTTATTTTCAGCCAAAGTAGTAGTATTATTTGAATTTGAACTCATAAATAGCACTCCTTACTTTGATTTTTTTGTTATTATATCATAGTATATTTAAAAAGTAAATTGTTAAAAAGCATCAATTAAAATTAATTTAAATTAATTATATAAATTTTGAATTCTGAAATAAAAAAGTGGTATAATGTTTACATGGAGGTTGATAATATGAAAAAAGGAAAAATTGTATTAGTAGGAACAGGATTTGTTGGTATGAGTATGGCATATTCAATGTTAAATAGAGGAGGAATTAATGAGATTATTTTAATAGATGTAGATAAAGAAAAGACAAAAGGAGAAGAAATGGATTTATCTCATGGACTTCCATATGCACCACAAAAAATGATAATTAAGGCTGGAGATTATCAAGAATGTAAGGATGCAGAAATTGTAGTAATAACAGCAGGTGTAGCTCAAAAGCCAGGTCAAACAAGGTTAGAACTTGCAGAAATAAACACAAAAATTATGAAACAAATTACGCAAGATATTATGAATAGTGGATTTAATGGGATAATAATTGTAGCAAGCAATCCAGTAGACTTAATGACATATGTTGTTTCTAAAGTATCAAGATTACCAAAAAATAAAGTTATTGGTTCTGGAACAGTACTAGATACAGCTAGATTAAGATACTTAATGGCAGATTATTTAAATGTATCAAGTAAAAATGTTCATGCTTATATTATGGGAGAACATGGAGACTCTTCTTTTGTTCCATGGAATCATGCTTATTTAGGATGTAAAAAAATAATAGATATTATGGAAGATAATAATTTGTCAATTGACAATTTGAGAAAAATCCATGAAGGAGTAGTGAATTCAGCTTACGAAATTATAGAAAAGAAAAAAGCAACATATTATGGAATTGGTATGGCATTAAATAGATTAGTAAGAGCAATATTGGATAATGAAAATTCTATTTTAACAATATCTACTTATTTAAATGGTGAATATAATCAAAAAGACATTTTTATAGGTGTTCCAGCTATTATAAATAGTGAAGGAGTAAGAGAAATTTTAAAATTAGATTTAAATCAAGAAGAACAAGAAAAATTAAATCATAGTTGTGATTTAATTAGAAAAATGAGAATAAATTCTATAGATAAGATATTAGAGGAATGAGACAATGGGGACAGCCTTCATTTGTCTCATTTTTTGTCAATGTAATAAAAATGTAACATAAAAAACATTTACAGAATAAAAGTGCAATGTTATAATCTAAAAGTAACAACAACTAAACATAAATTATGAAATACATAAAAAAATCAAATAAAAGAAATACTATAAAAAATGAATGACAAAATATTATTTGAAATTTTGAAAAAGGGGAAAACCAATGAAAAAAGATATTAGAGGAATAACATTAATAGCACTAGTAATAACAATAATAGTATTACTAATATTAGCAGGAGTAGCAGTAGCAACATTGACAGGAGAAAATGGATTGCTTCGGAAGAACACAACAAGCTAAAAATAAAACAGAAGAAGCACAAGCAAGAGAAAAATTAGAGTTAGTATTATTAGATTTACAAACAGATAAAGCAGTTGATCCAGCATATAACGAAAATGAATATATAGATGAAAAAATCAAACAAAATGGAATGATTGTAAGTGGAGATATAGTATTTGTAAATGGATATCAATTTCAACTTGATAGAAATGTACCAAAAATAGGAGTATCAATAGGAAAAGGAGAAGAAGACTCACAAATAGAAATTACAATGACAAGTACAACAAGTAGTGATTTTGTAAAAGCTACAATTCATATTGAAATTGAATATCAACAAGATATTAAAACAATGATTTTTGATGGAGAGAACATAGAAATTCCAGAAAAGAAAGATGGAAAATATGTAATTGATAAAGAAGTATATAGCAATGGCACTTATAGTGTAATAGCAAAAAATAGCGAAGACAAATATAATATAAAAAGTATAACGATAACTGATATTTCAGAAGATATAAATATTTATACAGCAGAAGATTTAGCTGCTTTTCGAGATAAAGTAAATAGTGGAGCAACATTTGAAGGAAAAACTATAAAGGTAATGAACAATTTAGATTTAAAAGATGTATGTGGAGCAGAAATAGGAAATTGGGAGCCAATAGGAAATGAAACAACACCATTTAAAGGTACTTTTGATGGGAAAGGAAAAAATATAAATAATATATATATAAACTCTTTGGAAAGTGACAAAGGATTATTTGGAACTAATAATGGTACTATACAAAATGTAAACATTTCTAATAGTAATATTATAGGAATAAATATAGTTGGTGGAATTTGTGCATATAATTATGGGACAATTAGCTATTGTAAAAATGAAGGAAGTATTAAGGGAATATGTTATGGAAGATATTCAACTACTTCTAAAGAGTATAAATATCCAAATATATCAGGTATAGTTGCTTCAAATTATGGAACAATAGAAAAATGTTATAATAATGGAATTTTAGAAATTGATTTGGGAAACAATACAAATGTAAATTCTTATGTTGGCGGAATATGTGCAGAAAATAATAGTAATGGAGTAATCAAAGAATGCTATAATATAAAAAATTTAACAGCAAATTCAACAAGAGATTCAGTTTTAGGAGGAATATGTTCTAGTAATGAAGGAAATATATTTAATTGTTATAATATAGGGGATTTATCTATTTCAGCAAGTGTTGATAGGTATTGTGGAGGAATTGTTGGTTATAATAGAGAGAATGCAACTATTGAAAATTCTTATAATGTTGGAAAAATTTCTGGAGAAAATTCTGGAGGAATAGCTTATAATAAAGGAAAGGTAATAAACTCTTATTATATCAATACATGTGGAGCTACTGGCCAAGGGACTAGCAAAACAAAAGAAGAATTTGAAAATTTGGCAAACATGTTAGGAGAATCATATATAAATGATGAAAAAAATGAAGATGAAGAATGGAAATATAATAATGGATATCCGATTTTAAAATGGCAATTAGAAATTAAATAATTTAAAATATAATAATTTATAAAAAAGGTTTTATTTATTAGAGTTAATATCTAGTAAATAGGACCTTTTTATTTAATGCACTTAAAAAAATAGTACGATTATTGTTGAAATTAAGATTATAATTTGATTTTAAAAAATTATTTAAATAAAGATTTATTTAAATATTATGTAAAAAAGTTATTAACAAAAACAGCTGTATTCCTTGAATAAGTAAATGGAATTATATAAAATTTTATTAGATAATTAGATAAAAAAAGTCATGATAAAACATAAAAAACGGAGGAATACAAATGAAGAAAAAAGTAGGCATTGAAAGTAATAGAGGAATAACATTAATAGCACTAGTAATAACAATAATAGTATTGCTAATATTAGCAGGGGTAGCAATAGCAACATTGACAGGAGAAAACGGATTATTGCGGAAGAACACAACAAGCTAAAAATAAAACAGAAGAAGCACAAGCAAGAGAAAAATTAGAGTTAGTATTATTAGATTTACAAACAGATAAAGCAGTTGATCCAGCATATAACGAAAATGAATATATAGATGAAAAAATCAAACAAAATGGAATGATTGTAAGTGGAGATATAGTATTTGTAAATGGATATCAATTTCAACTTGATAGAAATGTACCAAAAATAGGAGTATCAATAGGAAAAGGAGAAGAAGACTCACAAATAGAAATTACAATGACAAGTACAACAAGTAGTGATTTTGTAAAAGCTACAATTCATATTGAAATTGAATATCAACAAGATATTAAAACAATTATTTTTGATGGAGATAATTTAGATATTTCAGAAAAGAAAGATGAAAAATATGTAATTGATAAAGAAGTATATAGCAATGGCACTTATAGTGTAATAGCAAAAAATAATGAAGACAAATATAATATAGCAAGTATAACTATAACAGATATTTCTGAAGATATAAATATTTATACAGCAGAAGATTTAGTTGCTTTTCGAGATAAGGTAAATAATGGAGCGACATTTGAAGGAAAAACTATACAACTAATAAATAATTTAGATTTAAAAGATGTATGTGGAGCAGATACAACAAGTTGGGAGCCAATAGGAAATTATGCAAAAGATAATACACATATATTTAAAGGTACATTTGATGGAAACTATCATAAGATTGATAATATTTATATAAATACAACAGAAGGTTATCAAGGACTATTTGGGTATAATAGTGGGACAATACAAAACTTAATTATGATGAAAACAGGAACTATAATAAGTGGTGAAAGATATACAGGAAGTATAGTGGGTTATAGTACAGGGACAATAAATAATTGTGGTAATTATATAAATATAGAATCAAATGGTTATAATATTGGTGGAATTGTAGGCCGTATTGAAAATGCAAGTATAAATAGATGCTATAATTTTGGGGATATAACAGGTAAGGGAAAAGATCCTTATAATGAAACATTTACAGGAGGAATTGTAGGATCAGCTAATAGTGTAAGAATTTCTAATTGTTATAATATAGGAGAAATAATATCTAGTTATCAATATGCAGGAGGAGTGTTAGGATGCACAACAATTACTTCAACGGATTGGAAATATATTAGTAATAGTTATAATATAGGAGTAATAAGTGCATCACAATATGCAGGTTCAATTACAGCAGTTGCAAATCGGGTATATAGACTTGAATAATTGCTATTATACAAGTAATAGTGAATATTATGGTAACAAGTCAGGTAACCCTAAAATAGAAAATGTAAAAAAAATAACAAATGAAGAACTTATGCGGATATGCTGAAACATTAGGAGAAGAATTTACAAATGATGAACAAAATGAAGATAAAGAATGGAAATATAATAATGGATATCCGATTTTAAAATGGCAATTAAAAATTAAATAATTTAAAATATAATGATTTATAATAAAAAGGTCTTATTTATTAGAGTTAATATCTATTAAATAGGATCTTTTTATTTAATGCACTTAAAAAAATAGTACGATTATTGTTGAAATTAAGATTATAATTTGATTTTAAAAAATTATTTAAATAAAGATTTATTTAAATATTATGTAAAAAAGTTATTAACAAAAACAGCTGTATTCCTTGAATAAGTAAATGGAATTATATAAAATTTTATTAGACTAAAAGATAGTATGAAGCAATTTAATAAAAAATGGGGGAATACAAATGAAGAAAAAAATAGACATTGAAAGTAATAGAGGAATAACATTGATAGCACTAGTAATAACAATAATAGTATTGCTAATATTAGCAGGAGTAGCAATAGTGACATTGACAGGAGAAAACGGGTTGATTGAAAAAACAGAACAAGCAAGAGAAGAGTCAATAAAAGCACAACTAAAAGAAGAAATAGAAATGGCTATACTAGACATACAATTAGAAGAAAAATCAAGAGAAAATGATGTAACATTAGAAACATTAGCAAATTTACAATTAAGAGAAAAATTGGAAAATATTATAGCAGAATTATCAAATGAAGAAATAATAGGGGAATATAAAGGTTATAATTATACAATAGATAAAAATTTTAATGTAAACATTGTGGAAAAAACAATTGAAAAAGTATATAAAACAGCTAGATATTTGATAATAGAAGTTGAGGGACTTGTAGGAAATGCTGATGCAGCTGTAATTAATGAAATTCAAGTTTATGATAAAAATATAAATGAATGTGAATATTCAGTATTAGAAGATTCTCTATATGATAATACTTATAAAGGCTATACTAGTGAATGGAAATCACAAAATAGATGGGGATATGATAATTTAAATGATGGTTCATATGAGTATATTTCAAATTATCCAACTGGTTATCAAAATTGTACATTTTTTTTAGGTGGTACATATAATGTTAATGATAGATGGGTAAGATTTATAATAGATTTAAGGCAAGAAATTGAAATAGGACAAGTTAGAGTAAATATTGGAGGATATGATGAATTAAGTCCATGTAAAAGTAGAACACCTGCGAAAGTTAATATATATTCAGTAAATAATTTTATTGATGGAAAAGAAGATAATAGCACATATACAAATAATATAATGAAAAAAGATAATGTTGGCTTAACATTAATAGGAAATAGAGAATTTTTTGAAATTATTAATACTCCTACATGGATAGAATATATGGAAATCGCAAGTGATAAGTATATAAATGCTAGACATTTACTAGTAGATGTTAATGGATATTTAGAAAATTGTGATAGTGCTGTAATTAACGAAATTGAAGTATATAATATATATAATGAAAAAATCAAATATACTATTTTAGCAGCATCAGAATATGATTCTGCAACAAATGGTTTTTCTGAATATTGGACTAATATGAATTACTGGAATTATACTAATTTAAATGATAGTAAATATGAGTATATTTCGAATTATCCTACAGGAAATCAAAATTGTACTTTATTTTTATTGGGAAATTATAAAAATAATAATTCATGGGCAAGATTTATTATAAACTTTAATGTAGAAGAAAAAATAAAAGAAATAGTAATATATGTGGGAGGAACAGATGAATTAAGTCCTTCTAAAAGTAGAATGCCAAAACAAGTTTCATTTTTTAAGGTTAAAGACTTTATAGATGGTACAGAGGAAAATTCAACATATAACATAAATATTAAGCAAAGAAACAATGAAAATATAGAACTAATTGAAAGTGTTACATTTAATGAAGTGTTGCTAAGCCCCAAAAAAATAAACATATTAAATACTGATATTTGAAAATAGTATTAATAAAAACTTTATATACCGAGGTGCCTCTTTCTGTCATGAATACAAGTCAATTTCAGCTTACTATCGTACTTACAAAGTATCGAATGTTACTAGCACTGATTATGGCTTCTGTGTCACCCTTTTTATTAAATAAAATTGTAAACATTTGTATAAAATTTTATAAAATAAACGAAAATGACCAAGGAAGCTGATTCCTTGGTCAACTTTAGTAAAAAATATTGATATTTTTTTTTGTATATGATAATATAAGAAAAAAATATGAGATATATAAGGAGACTTAATAATGGCTGTTTTAATTGATGGAAAAGCACTAGCAAAAAAAATAAGAGAACAATTAAAGGAAGAATGCAATGAATTAAAAACAAATAAAATTATTCCAAAACTTGCGGTAATTATGGTAGGAGATAATTCAGCATCAAAAGTATATGTAAGAAATAAAAGTAGAGCATGTGAAGAAATTGGAATTGAATATGAAGAATATCTTTTAGATGAAAATATAAAACAAGAAGAATTAATAAAATTAATTCAAAAACTAAATGAAGATAAGAGTGTTAATGGAATATTATTACAAAGTCCAATACCAGGACATTTAAATATTAATCAAGCTTTTAAAGCAATTACTTATAGAAAAGATGTAGATGGATTTACACCATCAAGTGTAGGAAAATTATCAATAGGAGAAGATACTTTTATATCATGTACACCATATGGAGTAATAAAAATGTTTGAAGAATATGATATTGATTTAACAGGAAAGGATGTTGTAATAGTAGGAAGAAGTAATATTGTAGGAAAGCCTTTGATACAATGTTGTTTAAATAAAAATGCAACTGTTACAGTATGTCATTCTAAAACAAAAAATCTAACAGAACATACAAAAAGAGCAGATGTTTTAATTGCAGCAATTGGAAAACCGAAATTCATAACACAAGATATGGTAAAAAAAGGAGCAATTGTAATTGATGTAGGAATTAATCGCACAGAAGAGGGAAAATTAGTTGGAGATGTTGATTTTGAAAATGTAGAAAAAATAGCAAGTTATATAACACCAGTTCCGGGGGGAGTTGGACCAATGACAGTTGCTATGTTAATGAACAATGTAATAAAAGCAACAAAAGAGCAATATAACATAAATACAAAATTTTAAAATAGTATAAATTTAAAATTATATTTTATATATTAAAATAGGGGCATTATATTTTATAATGCTCTAATTTTGTGTGCAAAATTAGAAAAAATAATAGAATTAATAAGAACAAAAAGTAGAAGGAGGAAAATATAAATTATGAAAAATTTAGAACAACAAAAATATTGGGTTTGGTTTTCTCAGATAAAAGGATTAGGAAGCAAAAGAAAACAAAAGTTATTACAAATTTACCAAACACCAGAAAATATTTATACACTAAATAAAAGTGAATTATTAAAAATTAATGGGATAGGAGAAGAATTAGCAAATAGAATTTTAGATATACAAATAAGAAAAAATTTAGAAAAACATATTCAATACATGATAAAAAATAAAATAGAAATTATAAATATAAAAGATAGTGAGTATCCAAAACAGCTAAAAGAAATTTATGATCCGCCAATCAGCTTATATATAAAAGGAAATAAAGAAATACTAAACTATACAACAATTGCAATAATAGGTTGTAGAGAAGCAACTGAATATGGAAGAAAAGCATCTAAATATTTTGCATACAATTTAGCAAAAAAAGGAGTTAATATTGTAAGTGGATTAGCAAAAGGAATTGATACTTATTCTCATATAGGTGCTATTTGTGCAAATGGAAAAACAACAGCTGTAATTGGAAACGGATTAGATAGTATTTATCCAAAAGAAAATATAATAGTAGCAGAAAAAATTTTAGAACAAGAAGGGGCAATTATATCAGAATATCCTTTAGGAACAAAGCCAGAAAAGATGAACTTTCCAGCAAGAAATAGAATTATTAGTGGACTTAGTAAAGCAATTATTGTAGTAGAGGCAAAAGAAAAAAGTGGAACTTTAATTACAGTTGATTTTGCATTAGAACAAGGAAAAGACATATATGTTGTACCGCGGAAATATTAATTCCATTAATTCTATTGGGACAAATGATTTAATAAAACAGGGAGCAAAATTAATTACTCATTATAATGATATTGAAATTAATTAAAAATATAAAAAAAGGTATTGACAATTATTTTAAAATAGTTTATACTTTAACTTGTGCTAGGAATATAGTTAAACATGCTCCCTTAGCTCAGTTGGTCAGAGCAACCG
>CANQWL010000017.1 GCA_947627555.1 uncultured Clostridia bacterium
CTTGGTATACAAATACCCTACCAGATAAAGGATCACGAATAGCTCCACCTAAACAAGTTGCTGCTCCACCAAATGGTTCAATTTCAGTTGGATGGTTATGTGTCTCATTTTTAAACATTATTAAATATTCTTCTGGTTTTCCATCAACTAAAATTTCTGCTTTTATGCTACAAGCATTAATTTCTTCTGATTCATCTAAATCTTTAAGATATCCTTCTTTTTTTAATTCTTTTGCTGCAATTGTTGCAATATCCATTAAACAAATATCTTTTGCTTTTCTATTTTCATAAACAATATCTCTTGCTTTTAAATAATCTTCATATACTCTTTTTAATAAATCCCATTTAATATCTAGAACTTCTAGCTTTGTTAGGAAAGTTGTATGTCTACAATGGTCTGACCAATATGTATCAATCATTTTCATTTCTGTAATTGTTGGATCTCTTTTTTCAACATCTCTAAAATAGTTTTGACAAAATTGTAAATCAGCAAAATCCATAGCAAATCCATATTTTTGGTAAAATTGTTCAGAATCTTGCTTTGTCATTTTTATAAAACCATCTATAACTGCTACATCTTCTGGAATATCTAATTTTTGTTCTAATGTTTCTGGTTTATCTAAAGAACATTCTCTAGAATCTACTTTATTAATCATATAATTTTTAATTTTTTCTATTTCTTGCTCACTAATATTTCCTTTTAATATATATATTTTTGCAGATTTTGCACTTGGTCTATTTCCACTTGCTAAAATTTGTAAGCATTCTTCTAGTGCTTGTGCTCTTTGATCGAATTGACCTGGTAAAAATTCAACTCCAAATATTTTGTCTTCTTTATTAAAAGGATATTCTTCTACATAATATTCATCTACTTGTGGTTCTGAAAAGACAGTAGTTTTTGCTTCTTCAAATGTTTCTTCTGTAATATTTTCTACATCATAACGGTTTAAAATTATAACATCTTCTAAAGATGATATTCTTAAATTTTCTTTCATATCAGATAGTAATTCTTTTGCTTCTACATTAAATCCATCTTTCTTTTTTACATAAATTCTTTTTACCATTTTCTTTCCTCCTAATTAATTTTATTATTCAATTATTATTTCTTTATTTCCTTCAATTACTTCACCTATTTTATAAGCTTTTTCTCCATATTGTTCTAGAATTTTAATTGCTTTATCTACTTCTTCTTTTTTTACAATGATTGCCATACCAATTCCCATATTAAATGTATTATACATATCTCTTTCTGGAATATTGCCTACTTTTTGTATTAATTTAAAGATTGGTAAAATTGGATATGAGTCTTTTTTGATTTTTAGTGAAACACCATCTTTTAGCATTCTGGGCATATTCTCATAAAATCCTCCACCTGTAATATGAGATATTCCTTTTACTGTTACATTTTTTATTAATTCTAATACTGGCTTTACATAGATTTTTGTAGGTGTTAATAAGCTTTCCCCTAATGTCATTTTTAAACTTTCTTCATATTTATTAATTGTTTCTTCATTTATATTGAATACTTTTCTGACAAGTGAGAAACCATTAGAATGAACTCCAGATGAACTAATTCCAATTACAACATCTCCTAATTGTATAGACTCACTATTTATAACTTTGTTTTTATCCACAATTCCAACAGAAAATCCTGCTAAATCATATTCTCCTTCTTTATAAAAGCCTGGCATTTCTGCTGTTTCTCCTCCAACCAAACTACATCCTGCCATTTTACATCCTTGTGCAACTCCTTTTACAATTGTTGCAACTACTTCTGGAATATTTTTTCCAAGTGCCATATAGTCTAAAAAGAATAATGGTTTTGCTCCGCAACATATAATATCATTTACACACATTGCTACACAATCTTGTCCAATAGTATCGTGTTTATTCATTAAAAAGGCCAATTTCAATTTGGTACCTACTCCATCTGTACCGGAAACTAAAATTGGTTCTTTTATTTCTTTTATATCTGCTATTAGTGAATACAATCCACCAAATCCTCCTAAATCTGATACAACATTATCGTCGTAAGTATCTCTTACGGCTTCCTTCATTAGCTCTACTGCTTTATATCCTGCAGTTACATCAACTCCTGCTTTTTTATAGCTTTCACTAAAACTTACTCCCATTTTTCTCCTCCTTATTTTTCATACACTCATTATATAATATCTTTTTCTTTTGTTCAACATTTTTTATTTCTTTTTTAGTTTTATCTTTTTTTAAATTTATCAATTTCATTTGTTTTTTGGTAGATTTAAATGCTATTACTTTTTTCTTTATACATTTGTAGAAACCATTGTGAAATAAAAAAGTCGAATTTTACAATGATTTTTCATAGTAAAAATTCGACATATAAATTTTATCATAAAATTTCCATATATGATTTTACTTAATATAAAGTGCAACACGGAACCCATTGTACGTGCCGGTATGAGCTTCACTACTACTACCTCGAAAGCAATCATTGTATTTATTATTGAAAGATCCCCCGGTACGCATAAAATTTTTAGTTGGAGTAGAATAATTATAAAATGCTGACTCTTGTATAAATTCATGTAAGTTTCCTGTTATATCATATAAATTTTTTTGTTTTACTTTTTCTGATGAGCCTGTTGTTAATAAGTACATTGTGTTCTTTACTGTTTTAAATCCTTTGTTAGCTTCTGTCCATACATTTTGTGCTGTTTCTCCACCATCATTTGATATTATTCTATATTTTCCTGTTTCTAAAGTTATCTCTGTATCTAAATAATTTCCCAATAAACTTGAATTTATAACTTTATCATCATCTTCTTCTATAAAATTCATCATTGCATCCCACATTGTTCCTGTTACTAATCCACTTTGTACATAATCTGTTGTATACATATTATTTGACATTTGTACTGCTGTATCATAATCTGCATGATAATATGGTATTTCATCTGCTTTACTAGATACTCTTCCACTTATTGTATAATTGTTCACTGACCATCCTTGATAAGTCCATCCTGAATTTATTATATTGCTTCCTATTTCTACATTACTACTAGATGTTATTGTTCCTTTTCCTGCTTCATATCTTCCTATATAAAATCCACCATATTTTTGTATTTGTGGTAATTCTGCAGCTGTTGTTGTTGTATCATAAAGTACATTGCTTGCCTCTTTTCCAGTTGATAATTTCCAGTCTATTTTTTTATAGTTTTCTATATTACATGGTATCCATACAAATTGATTTCCTTCTAAATCTTTTGGTATGCCTTTATCTTCTCCTTCAGGATTTTTATAATTTACATATTTATTTTTATCATTTGAATTGTCTGATATTACTACTCCTGTTTCTAACGTTCCTCCTACATAGTAAAAATCATACGGTACTGGAATCTTATTTCCTTGCCCATCTGATACTGCATATACTGACGCTGTTTCTACTATTTCTGTTTCTTTTCCATTTGTTGTATCTACATATCTTATTCCTTTTGTTTTCCATTTGTCGTCTATTTTTACTTCTTTCCCTGCTTCTGTGTTTTCATCTATGTCTGCTAGTTCTCTTTCTCCTGTTACCTCTCCTAATTCTCCTATTGTAAATGGATAGCCATCTACTATTATTCCTAATGGTCTATTAGATGCATCTGATACCTTTTCTTTTAAGCCATCTATACTATTTACATTTTCTTTTAATAACTCATCATCTAAATTTCCATCTGTTCCATATGAGCCCATTACTGCTAGCTTTACTTTTTCTTCTGCTCTTTTATATCTACTTTCTTCTGCTGAACTATTTGCCTTTCCGTAGCAATCCATTTTCTCCTGTCAATGTCGCTATTGTTACTCCTGTTAATATTAATAATACTATAATTGTTATTACTAGTGCTATTAATGTTATTCCTCTGTTTGAGAATTTATTATTTTTCTTATTTGTTTCTTTAAAAGTTAAATTCTTTTGTTTTTTCATTTGTATTCCCCCATTTTTTACTAAATTGCTTCTCACTATCTTTTAATCTAATAAAATCTTATCTAATTTTATTTACTTATTCAAGGAATACAGCTGTTTTTGTTAATAACTTTTTTACATAATATATGACCAAGAATACATTACCTTACTATTCTTGGTCTTCTTATCTTTTAATTTATTTTTTATCTGTAAATGTTTTTTATGTTACATTTTTGTTACACTATTTTTATTCAAACTTTAGTATTATCAATTATTTTATTAACTATTTCACCAATTTTTTTTGCAAAAATCGACACAAAAAATGAGACAAATGAAGACTGTCCCTATTGTCTCCCCATTGTCTCATATTTATCTCGTAAAGTTATTTACTATTTTCTGACTGCCATTTTAGTATTGGATAACCATTTTCTTCTTGTATAAATGCATCTCCTAAATTTCCTGTCAATACATTTGCTTGTGTATAACAATTGCTTTGACTTATAGGTCTACTTATTTTTCCTATTATTTCTCCAGAATTGGAACCACTTATATTTCCTATATTATAGCAATTAGTTATATTTACTTTACCTGTATCCGGGTGCGATTCAGATATAATTCCTCCTACAATTGATGAACCTTGTATACTCCCTTTATTATAGCAATTTAATAAAGTTAAATCTCCGACCATTTAAAGAAGCAATTCCAGCCGTATTACTACCTTTTCCTATAATTGTCCCTTCATTGTAACATTCCGTAATTTTTCCAGATATAACACCAGCAATACCTCCAACATACATTTTGCCATCAAATCCTGTTACTCTTGCTGCATTAGATGATTGGTATATATTAGTCATAGCTGCATTTCCAACCAATCCGCCTACCCATTCCCCCTTATTATATCCCGGATTATAACCTGTAGCTGTAACTATAACTTTTGAATCTGTACTCACCCTTTCAATAGTAGAACTATTAGCATTTCCCACTAATGCTCCTACAAAGTAACCTCCTTGAATATTACTACTGTTTATATACAAATTTCTAATAGTAGCATTTTGAATTATTCCAAATAGACCTTGATATCCTAAATTTTTTGAATTTGTAGTTACAAAAATATTAGAAATACTATGTCCTTGTCCATCAAATGTTCCTTTGAATATTAGTTTAGTATTTTCTGAATAATTTCCAATTGGTATCCATTGATTTTGTGTACCCCCTATTAAATCAATATCGTTTAATAAACGTACAGTTTTAGATTCGAATGTTCTACCCTCGTTAACTTTGTTTCTAAATTCTTCCATTTCTTCTTTATTTCTAATTACCATATCTTCTGTTAATTCTGTAATTTTCTCTGTTCCTATTTTATAGTTTCCATTTATATCTTTGACTAATATACTATATGTTCCGTTTTCTGTTAGAGTTTTATTTATAGTATATATTCCATTAATTGGCTGTGGTACTTCTTCATTTTTTCCTTTTATAATAATTTCGCTTATTGTTTCAGTATATCTTATATTTATAATTAGTTCAGCATTTACATAATCATCACTTACTGTATGCGCTGTCTCTAATTGTATTTCTTCATTTTCTTTTCCTTTTCCTAATGATATTCCTATTTCTGGTACATTCCTATCTATTTCAAATTGCCATCCATCTACAATTACTATATCACCATTTACTACAAAGCCATTTTCTATTAGATTTTCTGTTAAATATTCATCTTGGTTATATTCTTGATTTGTTACTTTATCTGTTTGCATATCTAATAACACAAGTTCTAACTTTTCTTTGGCTGTTTCATATTCATTTTTCTCTACTGCTCGTTCTGCAGTATTAAATATTCCATTTTCTCCTGTCAATGTTGCTATTGTTACACCTGCTAATATTAATAATACTATTATTGTTATTACTAGTGCTATTAAAGTTATTCCTCTATTATTCTTTCTCATTCGTTTTTTCTCCCTTTTTTTCAGATTTTAGATAATATTCTATAATTCACTTTTGTAGATTTTTTATATTATCCTTTTTCATCTTCTCACAGAATTTCTTATAGTATTTCTTTTATTTGATTTTTTTATGTATTTTTAATTATGTTTAGTTGTTGCTACATATAGATTATAACATTGCACTTTTTATTTGTAAATAATTTTTATGTTACATTTTCGTTACATTATTTTTATTCAAACTTTAGTATTATTAATTATTTTATTAGCTATTTCACCAATTTTTTGGCAAAAATCGACACAAAAAATGAGACAAATGAGGACTGTCCCCATTGTCTCACTAGTTTATTTTAATTGTTTCATTACTTCTTCAGCAAAGTTTTCTTCTTTTTTCTCGATTCCTTCGCCTTTTTCAAATCTTGCAAATTCTACTACTTCTGCATCTTTTTCTTTTAATAATTGAGATACTTTTATATCTGGATTTTTTACGAATTCTTGGTCTACTAAGCATATTTCGCTAAAGAATTTTCCAATTCTTCCTTGTACTATTTTTTCTGCAATTGCTTCTGGTTTTCCTTCATTCATTGTTTGTGCTTTTAGTATTTCTTTTTCTTTTTCTACCCTTTCAGCTGGTACTGATTGCTCATTTAAATATTCAGGTCTTGCTGCTGCAATTTGCATACATACATCTTTTGCTACTTCTGAATTTCCTTTTGACATATTTACTAAAACTGCTATTTTTCCATCTCCATGAATGTATTTTTCTACTAATCCTTTTGATTCAAATCTTTCGAATCTTCTAATATTCATGTTTTCACCAATTGTAGCTATTTTTTCAACTAATACTTCATTTACTGTTTTTCCAGGTACTTCTATTGAATCTTGTGCTAATAGTTCTTCTACATCTTTTGGATTTTTTTCTACAATTTGTTTTGCAACATTCATTACAAAGTTTTTAAATTCCTCATTTTTTGCAACAAAGTCTGTTTCTGAATTAACTTCTACTATTGCTCCTGTTTTTCCATCTTCAGAAATGTACGCATCTACAATACCTTCTGCTGCTACTCTTCCTGATTTTTTAGCTGCTTTAGCAATTCCTCTTTCTCTTAATAATTCAATTGCTTTTTCCATATCTCCATCAGTTTCTGTTAAAACTTTTTTGCAGTCCATCATACCTGCACCTGTTTTTTCTCTTAAATCTTTAACTTGGCTTGCTGTAACCATTTTTTTATTCCTCCTTTTTTTAGTTAGCTGTTAGCGACAAAGGAGCTTTATAAATAATTTTATACAAAATATTTTAACATCTTGTATTTCTTTTCCACTTGTCTTTAGCTAATTTTAATTTATATTAATTAAAAGAATAGAGCAGAAAAGCCCTACTTTTCTTTTGTTTCTATTCTTTTAATCTATTATTTTTATTTTATTCTTTTTCTTCGTTCTTTTCTTCTATTTCTTCTGCTTCTTCTGCTTTTTCAGATTCTGCTTCTACTACTTCTTCTATACTTGTAGCTTCTTCTGTTTCTGCTACTTGTTCTTCTTCCATTTCTGGTTCAAAACTTTCACCTTGTTTTCCTTCTATAACTGCATTTGCCATAACATCTGCTATTAGTTTAACAGCTCTTATTGCATCATCATTTCCTGGAATAGCATAATCTACTTCTTCAGGATTGCAGTTTGTATCTACTAAACCTACTACTGGAATTCCTAATTTTTTAGCTTCTAATATAGCAATTCTTTCTTTTTTAGGATCTACTAGGAAAATAACTCCTGGTAGTTCTTCCATTTCTTTAATTCCACCTAGATTTTTTTCTAGTTTTTCCATTTCTTTTTTTAGTAAAATTACTTCTTTTTTAGGTAATACATCAAATGTACCATCTTGTTCCATTGTTTCTAAATCTTTTAATCTTTGAACTCTCTTTTTAATTGTTCCAAAGTTTGTTAGCATTCCTCCTAACCATCTTTGGTCAACATAGTACATTCCACATTTTAATGCAGCTTCTTTCATGCATTCTTGTGCTTGTTTTTTTGTTCCAACAAATAGAACTGTTTTTCCTTCTTCTGCTTGTTCTTTGATAAAGCTGTATGCTTCATCTAATTTTTTTGATGTTTTTTGTAAATCGATGATGTGAATTCCATTTCTAGCTTGAAATATGTATTCAGCCATTTTAGGATCCCATCTTCTTGTTTGATGTCCAAAGTGAACACCTGCTTCTAGTAATTGTTTCATTGCAACTACTGCCATTTTTAATTCCTCCCTTTTTGTTTTTACTTCCACAAAGTTCTTCGTTTTTTAGGACCTATTTCTAGGCACTTCCTTTAAAACTCTCTTTGTGTGTTTTTTAACGAGTTCTATTATAACACAAAGCTTGCATAAAATGCAAGCTTTTTTTCAAATTTATTTACTTAATCACATACGGCCCCAATCATCCCCGCATCATTTCCTAAAATAGCAACTTTTATTATAATCTTCTCTCTTGTTGATTTTCTACTATTCTCTGCATTTATTTTGTTTTGCAATCTTTCTAGAAATATCTCTTCAAAATATGAAAAACTTCCTCCTATTCCGACTATTTCTGGCTCAAATATTTCAATTAAGTTCATTATTCCTATACTTAAATTTTCTATATATTCATTTATAACATTTTCTATTATTTTATAATTTTTATCATTTTCATTAGTAGTTTGTATTATTTGTAATAAATCTTGGCTTCTAGTTGTCTCATCTAAATTTAAAGCTTTACGCAAATTATCTCTAAATACTTTCATAGATGCATATCTTTCAAAACATCCTTTTTTACCACACATACATGGAATTCCATTTCTTTCAATTACCATATGCCCAAATTCGTATCCTGGCCTTTTTCCAGCTTTTAATAATTTATTATCTAAAAAAGCTGCACCTCCAATTCCTGTCCCTAAAGTTAAAAATATACTCCTATCATATCCTTTTAAACAACCATATTTATTTTCTGCAATAGCTGCACATTTTGCATCATTATTTATTTTTATTGGTAACTTTATTTTATTTTGTAATCTTTCTACAATATTATAGTCTTTTATTCCTAAATTTCCAGTAGAAATAGCAACTCCATCAATTTGAGTTCCTGGAATTGCAATTCCTATTTCATTTACCTTATATTTTTCTATAAATATATTAGCATATTCTACTATATAATCTTCAATAGATTTTTTTATATTTCTTTTTTCATTTTGAGTTAATCTTTTCTCTACTTTTTCCACAATTATTCCATTGTTGTTGATAACTCCAATAGAAATATGGCTTCCACCTATATCAATACCTATCTTCATTTTTACTATCCTTTCTATCAAAAAGGGTGTCAAAAAGACCCATCTCTTTTGACACCTTTAATATTAAACTGGGTATGCTGAGAATAAGAATTGTCCCATATATACTTGAACACATGGAACTAGTACTACTAATACAAAGAATATTAATACTACTCCAACTATTGCATATACAACTTCTGGTAATGCTTTCATAATCTTTGTCATAATGTTGTCTATATCTATTTCCATATATTCTACTAATTTTTCCATCATTTCTGTTAAATCTGTTTGCATACCTATTTTTAACATTTCTGTAATCATTGGTGATGCTAAACCTGATTTTTCAAATGGTTCTATCCATGATTGTCCGATTAAAATATTATTTATAGATGTTTCAATTATTGATAGCATAACATAGTTTCTCACTACATTTTTACTAACTTCAATTGAATCTTGAATTCTCATTCCATTTTTTAAATTTAATAACATAGCTTTCATTAATCTTGAAAAGTCTAATGCAAATATTAATTCTCCAAATATTGGAGCTTTATATTTAAAGTAATGAAAATTGTATTTTCCTTTTGGTGTGTTAATATAAAATACAATAGCTGCAATTATTGCTATAAGAATTACTGTCGGTATGTACCAATATTTAATTGCATTATCCAAAAAATCCGAAAACCATAGTGTAATTGCTGGTAATTTATCTTGTGTTCCTAATTCATCAAATACTCCTTGAATTGCAGGAATTGCTACTAAAGTTCCCACAATTAACATTACTATTAAAAGTACAAATTGTGCAATATTTGGAATTAATATATTTTTAAGTTTTTTATTTAGTGCTTCTGAATCATCTAAATATTTTACTGCTTGCTCTAATGAATTTGTAAGAGAACCTGATAATTCTCCAACTTTTATCATATTTATATATATGTATGGGAATATGTTAGAATAATACTCCATTGTTGTATACATATTTTCTCCAGCTTCTACACCTGCTAATATATCTTCTAATACACCTCTAAAAGACAAATTCTCTGTACTTTCAATAATTGTGCTTAGTGCATGAATATTATTGAAATTAGCCTTTTTTAGTAGATAAAAGTTTTGAGTAAAAATAACTAAATCCCTTGTTGTTATTTTCTCAGATTTTGCAAAATAAAGATTAATTTTTTCCTTTGCAGTTAGTGTTTTATTTCTTTCTCTACCTATTTGAGTTGTATTAACATTTTTCATTATTTCTTGTATATCTGTAACATTTTTCTTTTTCTTTTGCTTATTTGATCTATATGCCAATTGCTCTATTGAAATTGGTATTAAATTGTTACTCTTTAAAGATTTAATTAAAGTTAATCTACTTGCTGCTTCTACCCTATTTCTTACAACAACACCCTTTGTAGTTACAGCTTTATACATATATGTTGGCATTTACTTGCCCTCCTTTAATTTTATAGTATCTTTATTTATTGTCTTCCTTTTTTTATTTTTAATTGCATAATAGTTCTATTTAATATTTCTAAATTCTTTTCTTCAATTTGTGATTTTGCTTGGTCTAATGTTATTCTATCATCAACAAATAACTGTGCTAAAGAGTTAATTAATCCAATACTTCCTTTTTCTAAATTACTTTGTATTGCATCTTCTATCTCTGAAACGCTTAATTTTTCTTTTCTTATAATTCCTGCAACAATATTATCTACTACCATTACCTCTGGTATTAATACTAATTTACCATCTGTTCCTTTTAATAATCTTTGTGATATAACTAATTTTAATAAAGATGATAACAAATATTTAATTGTTGCTTGATCTCTTACATCATAAAAATTTATCATTCTGTCTATTGTTTCTGCACATGATTTTGTGTGTAGTGTTCCAATTACTAAATGTCCTGATTCTGCCATTTCAATTGCAGCTTCCATTGTTACTTTATCACGAATCTCTCCAATTACTAATATATCACAGTCTTCTCTTAAAGAGTTTTTAACACCATCACTAAATGTTAAACTATCTCTACCTTTTCCTATTTCTTTTTGCACAATTATTGATTTTTTTGAATGATGTTTATATTCAACTGGGTTTTCCAATGTTAGTATTTTTTTATTTTGATTTTCATTAATATAGTTTACTAATGCATTTAATGTTGTACTTTTACCAGAGTTTGTTTTACCTGTTACTAGCATTAATCCTTGTGTTTGATAAGTCATTCTCCTTACTATGTCTGGTACTCCTAATGATTCGTATGATGGCAAATCATTTTTTATTAATCTTAATGTACATAAAGGTATATCATCTGATAATGATATATTTACTCTTAAACGAATATCTTTATATTGATATGATGTATCTAATTTTCTTGTAGTGTTAAATACTTCATCTTTGTCTACATTACCTTTTACCAAATAATCATAAATTTCGCTCATATCTTCTGGTGTTAAAACTTCACTATTTTCTACTGGTACCAAGTCTCTTGCTATTCTAAGCATAGGTTTATTATCACATATTAAGTGTACATCTGAAGCATCTAGTCTCATTGCCTCATCTAATATTTGATCTACATTCATTTTAAAAATTCCTCCTTTGTAAAATTAATATATAATTAATTTCCTATTTAGTTCTTGCAAAGATGTATAACCTTGTATTACTTTATTAATTCCATCTATAATTAATGGTTGATATCCGCTTTCTAGAGCTTTTTTTCTAATATCTATACTAGATTTTCCATTTATAATTTCTTGTTTTATTTCATCTGTTATATCTAATACTTCAAATAACCCTATTCTTTCGTAATATCCACTTTGATGGCAATGTTCACATCCAACAGCATCATAGGTATCTCCTGATAAATCAAATTCTACTCCATATCTTTGTCCAATTTCTTCCATTATCTTGATTTCTTCTTCTGTAAATTTTCTCTTTTTCTTACATTTTGTGCATAATCTTCTTACTAATCTTTGAGAAATACATGTTGCTAACGTACTTGAAATATCATAATCAGATATTCCCATTTTTCTAAGTCTTGTTATTATTTCTATACTATCAATAGTATGTATTGTAGATAATACGTAATGTCCTGTTTGTCCAGCTTGAATTGCAATTTCTCCTGTTTCCTTATCTCTTATTTCTCCTACTAATATGATATCTGGATCTTGTCTCAAAACTGTTCTTAATGCACTTGAAAATGATGCTTTTGCATCTGTTTCAATTTGATTTAATCCATCAATTCTTATTTCAACCGGATCCTCTATAGTGGTAATATTAACCTCTGGTCCATTTAAATAATCTATAATACTATATAAAGATGTTGTTTTACCTTCTCCAGTTGGTGCTGCAACAATTGTCATACTATTTCTTTTGTTGATACTCTTTTTAAATGTAGCTTCATCATAAGGGAAACCTAATTCAAATATATCTCTAACAAGTGTATCTTTTTTTAATAACCTTAAAACAAATTTTTCTCCATTTACATTTGGTTGAGAAGATACACGAATATTATAGTCTTCATAAAGCAATATTCTTCCATCTTGTGCTTCTTGTTTTTCCTGATGCATATTTGAAATTGCTTTTAATCTTCCTATAAGCTGATTTTGCTTTTCTTTTGGTATTTCTGTTGCTGTAAATAGTGCTCCATCTATTCTATATCTTACTCTTACTTTATCTATTAATGGTTCAATATGTATATCACTTGCTCTTCTTTCCATTCCAGTTCTTATAATACTATCTACTAAACCTGTTATTGTATTAGTGTTGCCACCTGTAGAGCTTAAATTTTCCATAGATGACCCTTCTAATGATTTAATAATAGCATTTATATCATCTTCAAATGTAATATAAGATTCCATTACTAGTCCTTTATTTAATAGTAACATTCTTATTGAATCCATATTTCTGCTATTAGTCGTTGTCGCAAAACATACTTTTATTTTACCTTGTGAAACTTCAAAAGGTATTGCTTTATTTTTTTTGGCAATATCAATTGAAATATAATCTGTTATTTTAATTTTAATAGTATTTTTACCTAGTAAAATTCCCTTTGTTCCTAATATATCTCCTATTGCTTCTATTAATATTGTTGGATCACATGCATTTTGGATATACAAAATTTCTCCAATTTTTTTATTAGGATGTTCTCTTTGATATTCTAGAGCATTATTTATATCGTTTTCATTAACAACTCCTCTTTTTACTAATTCAACACCTATTGGTTGTCTTCTTCTAACTTCCATATCTTTTGCACCCTTTCTTTTGTATAATATGTTTCTACTTTATTATACCATATTTATTTTTTTATTTGTTATATTTTTATTAATTACCTAAAATTACTATTTTTTTAGAGTGTATTCGTTCTGATATTCTTTGTCTCCAATTTTCATTTTTACAGTTACTATATCATTACCATTTTTAATTCCTGTTGTAAATGTACATTCTTCAACATCTTTACAAATTTTTATTTTATTTTGGTATATCCCTTTATTTTGCTTTACAAATGTATATTGTACTCCATTGTCAAAAACGATATAATTCTGTTCATCTGTTTGCTTGCATTCAAGCACTTTTATATTATATTGATTTGCTTCGTTAGTAAAATAACTACTAAACTTTGTATATTCATTAATTGGATCTATACTACTAATATTATTATTAACATTTTTATAAAAATTTGTGGTAATAACTGCCATAATCCCTACTACTAGTGCTAGTCCTATTACATATACCACTAACGAAGTCAAGGTAATTCCTTTTTGTGATCTCATCTTTTAATTAACTCTCCTTTGAAAGTATTGTTGATAATTCAACTTTTTGTTCTTTTCCTTGTGATTTATATGTTATGCTTACAGTAACTTTTTTTACTACATTAAAAATTTTGTCACTATTTCCTTCTATTTCGGTATAGTCATTAACTGTAATTGTTTTATAAAATCCTTGTTTTCCCTCTACTGATTGAGTTTCAAAGCTATTTCCTTTTTTATCTTCTTTACTTTTACTATCTATTCCATCATAATTGCTAAAACCTTGATTTTTTACCTTTTCAATTTCTTGAATTGCAATTTCTATTGCTTCTCCTCGTCTTTCTATTGCTTTAGTTGTACTATTTACTTGATATGACAATGTTGCAATAATAGATATGAAAATAAATAGTATTATAACTGCTATTGATATATCAATTCCTGTAAATCCTTGTTCTTTCTTAATTTTCATCTATATCTCCTTATGAAACATAATTATAATATAATACAAATATTAGCCAAATTATGTTTGATATTCCTAAATAAAATCCAATTGGAATTTGTTGTTCTATTTTTTTCTTTTTATTTTTGCCTTTGTTTTTATTTTTTAACTTGTTTATTAGTAAATATATTGCAATAAATAAAAGTGCATAATTAATTGAAAATGCTGTTACATATTCTCCTGTAAAAGTTACCATAGTTACTATCATTAGTAAAATTCCATTTAAATAACTATTTTTTGCGTATTTCTTTAATGTTATTGTATCCAATATTAATATGATTATATATAAAATTAAATATATTACATATCTATATATATTAGCTTTTTCTACTATGCATAGATATATCATATATATAATAGATATAACTACACCATATATTAAGACTAATTTGTCCATTTTTCTTGTTTCTTTATCTATTCCACAAATAAGCACAATAAATGTAATATATAATGCTATAAAGCTTAATTGTGCTATTTTCATAATTGTTAAGTATTCTATTTTAAAATCCATAAATATTGCAATTAATAAAAATATTATTCCAGATAAAATTTCTAATATAAAATATCTTGGTCTTATTTTTTCTTTACAATATCTGCATTTTCCACCTAAAAATATATAACTTAATATGGGAATTAAATCTAATATTCCTAATTTGTGATTACAATTAGGACAATATGAGTGTGTATGTGTTATATCTTGCCTTTTTGGAATTCTGTATACTGCAAGTGTATAAAAGCTTCCAAATAGCGTTCCTATCATAAATATTAATATGTATAACATTATGTCCATTCTTTTTTCTTCCTTTATTATAATGATAGGCATATACATTGAGCATGCATATGCCTATATAGTTGTTTTTTTATTCGAATTATTATTCTGCTTTTGGATCTTCTTTCCAATCTAATTTACTTCCATCATATGTTGCAGAAATAGTATTTCCAGATTCTGCTTTTTGTACTAATGTAATTTTACCATCTGTTACATTACCAGTAGCATAATTTCCATCTATCCTATTTAACTGACTTTTTACATATTCAGTTGATGTTTTTCCTGCAACAGTAGTATTATTGTTTACATATCTTTCTTCATAATATTCTTCAACTAATTCATTAATTGTCATTGATACACTTTCTTTTGCTTCTGCAAGTTTTGATTGTGCTGCTGCTCTAGTAGCTCTTCCGAATAAACCATCATTTCCTGTTAACATAGCAATTGAAATACCTGCTAAAATTAATAGAACGATAATTGTTATAACTAAAGCTATTAAAGTAATACCTTTTTGTTCTTTCATATTATTCATCATAAGTTCCTCCTTTCTTTCGTATTTAATTTATTTGGAATAGATTTATAAAATAAATCTAACGTTAATAACTAATTAATTTTATTTGGTTCCTTTATCTTGGAAGAACTTTCCTCCTGATGTTGTTGTATTTTCTGCGTTAGAACCTGTATTTGAATTGTTTGTTGTAGTCCCATTTCCATTTGCTGTTGTTCCACTGCTTGAACTAGCTGTACCTGAACTTGCTGATGAGTTAGTTGTTACTGTTGTTTCATATGATGAAAATGGATTTGCTTTTCCAGGTTTATAGTCTTTAATATTTTTATAGTTATTTAAATCAGTTGAATCCACTTCATATGTCATAATTATTTCATCTTCATCAACACTTCCAGCTTCAATTAGCTCTTGTTTTACATCTTCAGGTGTTGAATATGAAACTGGTTCTGGTACAACTTTTGACATTGGAACATAGTCATATAACAATAATCCTAATATTACTATAATTGCTAAACATAGTAGCAAAATTATAATAATTTCTTTTATAATTGTTTTAGCCATATTTTGACTCCTTTATATTTTATTACTAATTCGTTGAGTTTGTTGTATTTGTTGTATTTGTTGTATTATTACTACTTGTTGCATTTACACTATTTGTTGTATTTGTAGAATTAGTTGTGTTATTTGTATTAGTATCTGTTGTAGTTGGTGTTACAACAGCTGTCGTATCTACATCCATAATTGATATATCTTTACATGTAAATGTTGCTTGTAATGTGTTTCCATCATTTTGATTTGGATACATTTTAAAGTTTTCTATTTTAAATCCTAATGTTGTGTCATTTTCAATGTCTGATATAAAATCTGTTATGGAAATATAACTTCCATTAACAGTAAAATTCAAGTTATATGTGTCTTCTACTGTATTTGTTCCTTTAGTTAAATCTATTTTTATTGTTGCTCCTTCACTTGTTGCATAATTACCAAGTTTTACCCATAATGTTTCAATTTCATATCTTTGTATTTGAGTTGCAACTTGTCCATTTTCATCTGCATTTAACATTGTCATTTCTTCATAGTCTTGTTTTTTCTGATTCATTTGTTTTGCATTTTCTTCTACATCTGCTATTGCTTTTTTATAATCTACACTTGCTAGTCTTGTTGCTTTTTCTACTTCTGTATCTAGTTCATCATTTTTTTGTTGAATTCCTTGTACTCCTAAAATTTGTACTTTTCCTAATGTTAGCCCATTCCATCCTATAAAAATAGAAAGTGCAACTAATAATGCAATTAAAATTGATATTAATAATTTTTTCATGGCAAGTCTCCTTCTATTTTTACTGCAACAATGTCATTTTCTTTTTGCCCTGCAGTTGATATTACATTTGTTAAAATAACATCTGTTTTTATTTTAGCCTTCAAATACCCTAGTTGTTCGTATTTATTTGATTGTGCATTAATAACAACATGTGTGTCAGTTGTATTTTCTATTGATGTTAATTGTACATTTTCAGGTATAATAGTCATAATTTGATTTAACAGATTTGGTATTGAATTTCTAGTTTTATTTCTCTCTGCAAGTTTGTTATTAGCATCTTCTATACTTTTTATTAAGTTTGCATATTCATTAGTTTTTTCTTTTATTTTTTCATTATCAGCATTTGCTAGTCCAATTTGTTCATTTGTTGTTTGAATAGATCCTTGAATTTCTTCTGATTTCTTATTCATTTGATTTGATAATAATACTGAAAAGCCACTATAAATAAAGATTAATAATAATATAGAGACACATGTTCTAAGTAAATTTATTTCAATTTTGTCTAATTTTTGTCCTAAATCCCAGGCAATTATTTTTGCCTTATTTTCTTGCTCTTTATTTTTTTCTTTAGGTCCAATCTCTATTTTTAGCCAATCTGGTAATTTATCTATTAGAGATGTTTTTTTGAAATTCATACCAGGAATTCCTTCTCCTAAGCCCATCATTCCTAATGAGATAGCAGAATTAACTTCAATGTAATCTTTTATGCTTATATCTCTTGTATTTTCAATAAAATATGGTTTTAATATTTCACATTCAATATCTTCTAAATATTCTTGAAAGTACAAATCAGCATTATTAATTAAAGCACCTGTTCCTGTTAGATATACTTTTGTTATTTTTTCTGTACTTGTGTTTATTATTTGTTTTGTTTTACTTACGATTTCAAACAATGTTGGCATTATATCTTCCAAATAACTTGTATCTTCATCTTGTAATTCTCTTCCTTCAGATGTATATATTGTCGTATTTTTACATACCTCATATGCTTTTGCATACGAATTTTCTTTTACATTAATTTTAGATAAAAAGTCTGCACTTCCTTCATCTAATATATCTATATTTGAAACTTTATTGTCAATTACTGTTGTTATTGTTGTTTTATCTTCTATATTTACAATTAAGCAATTGTCGTTTACTTGTGCATTTATTAAATTTGGAATTGACATTGAAATAGGTGATATATTTAAAAGTCTGTATCCTTCTACTTGTTGAGTTCTTTTATTTAATTCTATTTTATTTTCAGCAATATGAATAATTTTAATTTTGTCTTTGTCTAATTGATTATCTACAATTGCATATCTTGTTTCAAATACATTTGGATTATATCCCTTTTCACTACAATAAGATTCAAATTCAGTTGCTATTGCTTTTTGTAAATCTTTTTTTGTTAATAATGCATACATATCAAAATAATTATACATTTCTTCTGATAAATTAACACTTATAGGAGTTTTTTGACTATATGTTTCTTCTATTATTTGTTTTACCGCATCTGAAGCTTTTTCATAAAACATTACGCCAAATGTTTCTACTTTTATATTATCACGTTCTTTAGAAACTTTTGCATATTTAATTAAGTTTTCTTCTATATATAGACCCAAACAATTTGACATTTTTTACTCCTTTTTTTTGTTATATGTTTATGATTTACATTATTCGACAAAATAATACTTGAATAAATTTTATATTATTCTATTTTTTTCTTTATTTTGATATAATTATTGAAAATATATCTATATTTTATTTTTAATTTATGAAAAGGTCAATACATTTAACGTAATTGTAATAAATATGTAATTTGTTTGTAATATTTGTAATTTTTTTAAATTTTTCTTATTTTTGCAATAAAAAATCCATCTGTTTTTTCGTTTTGATAAACTTTTAAAAAAGTTTCATTTTTTATAAATCTTTTAAAATAATTATTTTCTTCTAATTGTAATTTTTCTAGTTCAAATTCATGATTTTTAGATAAGAATTCATTTATCACATCTTCGTTTTCTTCTTTCAATATACTACATGTGGAATATACGATTTCTCCACCTCTTTTTAAGTATTTTGCACAATTTTCTAAAATTTGCTTCTGTATTTTGTTTATTTCTATAATATCTTGTTGCTTTCTTCTCCATTTTATATCTGGCTTTCTTTTTAACACTCCTATACCTAGGCATGGTACATCTAACAAGATTTTGTCATACTTTTCTATATAATTTTGTTTCATTTTCGTTGCATCATTTACACTTGTTTTGATAATTGAAATTCCTAACCTTTTAGCTGCTTGTCCTACTAAATCAATTCTGTGTTCATGAATATCCCAGGCTTCTATTTCTCCCTGATTCTGCATTATTTGTGCCATATATGTAGTCTTTCCTCCTGGTGCACTACAAGCATCAAGTACAATATCACCTTTGCTAGGATTTAAAATTAATGGAATTAACCCTGCTGCCTCATCCTGTATAGTAAACATTCCTTTCTTAAATAAATCAAGACTTTCTATATTTTTAACTTTATCAATAGCTAAAAAATCTTTTAATATGCCATCTGTAAAATTAATATTTCTTTCTTGTAACTTATTTTTTAGTTCTACAATATCAGTTTTTAATGTATTTACTCTAATACAAACTTTAGGTTTCTTATTAGAGTTTTTGCAAATTTCCTCTACTTGTTTTTTATCTAAACCACTATTCAATAACTCTTTTATAATCCAAACAGGCATCGAGGTAGTCTTTGAAACTCTTTCAATATAATCTTCAATTTCAAATAAACTCTCATAATCCGCTTTCTTAACTTTTCTTAAAATAGCATTAACAAAATTAGAACTGCTCTTGTGACCATATCTCTTTGCTAAATTAACACTTTCGTTAACAGCTGCAGATTTAGGAATTTTGTCTAAAAAGATAATTTGATAAATTCCCATTCTTAAAATATTTAAGATCCAAGAAGAAATTTTTTTTAATTTTATATTAGAATATTTTGTAATAATTTCATCTAAAGTTAATTTCCAAGTAGTTACACCATAAACAATTTCAGAAATTAAACCAATATCTCTATCTTGTAATATATTTCTATTTTTATTTATTATTTCATCTAAAGCAATGTTAGAATATGCTTCTTCAACATCTATTTTATATAAAACTTTTAATGCTATTTCTCTTGTTTTATCAATCATACTATTCCTCCTTGATTCAGGTTGTTAAGGTTGCGGGGTTGCCAGGGTTGCCAATGGTTCCAAGGTTGCCAATGGTTCCGGGTTTAAATGGCAATTTGAATTGCCATTTAAAC
>CANQWL010000018.1 GCA_947627555.1 uncultured Clostridia bacterium
CTAAAGAATAAAAAAAGTATTATTTTAATAATTTTACTTATATTTTTATTAGTAATTTTAAGCATTGTAATAAATCGTGAAAATATAAGTTCTATTTATAATGCATATATAAAAAACTTAAGCGGTCAGGATGAAGATGATATTATAAGTATAGATGTAGAAGCAATAACTCCAGAAAGTAATATAAACAAATGTTTAATAACATTCACATCAAATGATGAAAATAAAAAGATAAAGAGTATAGAATATCCAGGAGAAGAGCATAATACAATGGTAGTGAATAATGAAAAAGGAAAAGAAAAAATAGCAATAGATTATGATATACAAAAAGATAGTACATTTAAAATAAAAACAACAAGCGGAGAAATTATAGAAAAAACAATAAATATAGTAGATAATAGCCTAATAAAGGAAACAGAAAAAATATCTGAAACTAATTATAAAACCATTAATATAAATAGTGGAATTAATAATAGAAGTGAAACTTATAATGTGAATGCAATAGTTTATAATGGAAATTTGACTTTAGATGGAAGTACAGAAGTGGAAGGCTCAACTTTAAATAATAATGTGTATGAATTTGGAAATAAATCTATAGATATAGCAAAACAGGATGAATATGCAAAAAATATGGTAATACTGAAAGTTGAAGGTGATTTAACGATAAATCAAGGAATAACATTAACAACGTGCAAAAGTGATGATGGATATGGAGGACCAAAAGGATTATTGATATATTGTACAGGAACATTAACAAATAATGGAATAATAAGCATGACAGCAAGAGGAGCATATGCTAAAGGACAAAATGTGTTTTTATGGGAAAATGAAGATGGAAGTTGTGAATATATACCTGCAATAGGTGCAAACGGAGGAGCAGCTTTTGGAATTTCTGGAGTAGGTACGATAATGAATGGTAATAGAGGTAGCAATGGTACGAGTAGAAGTACAGGCGGAGGTGGAACAGGTTCTGGAAGACGTCATAAGTATGCTGTTGACATTGGAGCAGGAGGCAGAGGAACATCATATTCTGGTGGAAGTGGTTCTGGTGCTGCCAATTCAGACGGAGGAAATGCATGGAATGCAAAATCATTAACAGCATCTTCAGAAGGAGG
This sequence comes from uncultured Clostridia bacterium, assembly GCA_947627555.1. Taxonomy (GTDB): domain Bacteria; phylum Bacillota; class Clostridia; order TANB77; family CAG-508; genus CAG-269. The sequence goes on from CANQWL010000018.1 coordinate 1,116, forward strand.
ATTTGGATCTGATGGTGTTGTAGCATCTTACAATGGTTCAGGATATGGACAAATCTCAATGGGAGGAACAGGAAATCCAAGTGGAAATTATGCATATTATAGAGCAACTCCAACAAATTACATAAAAAGAGAAGGTACAGGTGGATTATTAATAATTTATTCAGATAAAATTATAAATAACGAAAAAATAGAAGCAAATGGAGTATCTTCTAGTATAGTTAGTACATCATATAGCAATTCAAGAATAGATACAGGAGGAGCTTCACGGAGGGGGAAGTGTAAATATATTTTATAATGAAGATTATCAAAATAGCGGAAATATAGAAGCAAATGGAGGAACAGCAATAGCAGGAGCAGGTGGATGTGCAGGAGGTGCAGGAGGCAACGGATGTGTGTCAATTGGTACTATTCAAAGTGGAACATACGTAGAAAGAGAAGATGAATGATAAAGTAAAAATTGTGATTATGACATAAATATATAAGGTGATCAAGGGATATGCCCCTTGGTCATTTTTTACCTTGAAAAGATACTAAAAATATATTTACAAATAAAAAGTGTAATGTTAAAATAAGTATATAAAGAATAACATAATTGAAAAGAAAAAGGTGATAAACATATGAAAATGAAACTAAAGAATAAAAAAAGTATTATTTTAATAATTTTACTTATATTTTTATTAGTAATTTTAAGCATTGTAATAAATCGAAAAAATATAAGTTCTATTTATAATGCATATATAAAAAAGCTAAACAGCCAGAATGAAGATGATATTATAAGTATAGATGTCTCAATAAAAGAGACACAAGACAATATAAATAAATGCCTTTTAATATTTACAGCAAATGATGAAAATGAAAAGATAAAAAGTATACAATATCCAGGAGAAGAGCAGAACAAAATAGTAGTAAATGATGAACAAGGAAAGAAAACGATAGCAATAGATTATGATATAGAAGAAGGAAAAGAAGATAATACATTTATAGTTACAACAGTAAATGGAAAAGTAGAAAATGAGAGAACTGCATATACAATAGAGTATAAAAAGGATAATGGAGAGACATTAAAAACAGTAACAGAGTTAAGATGTATAAAACATAAGATAATAAGTACATCATTAGAAAAAGAAGGCAAACATTTTGTAGGATGGTCAACAAATAAAGAAGCAAAAGTTCCAGATTATTTTGAAAATGGAGAATCTAATAAAGATGCAGTATTATATCCAATATGGATAGATGAAGCAAGTGGAACAACAGATGATTTAGGTAATGAGAGTATAATAGGAAAAGTATCAGCAATAAACGAAAGTGGAGAAAAACAGATACAAGTAAATGGAGAAACATATACAGCAAATGTAATAGTAGTGAATAAAGACATAGTATTAGATGGAGAAAAAACAATAGATGGAGCAACATTAGAAAACAACGTATATGAATTTGGAAATAAGGAAACAGATGTAGCAAAACAAGGTGAATATGCAAAAAATATGGTAATATTGAAGGTAGAAGGAAATTTAACAATAACCTCAAATGTAACGCTAACAGCATGTAAAAGTGATACAGGATATGGAGGGCCAAAAGGATTACTTATTTACTGTACAGGAACATTAACAAACAATGGAACAATAAGTATGACAGCAAGAGGAGCATATGCTCAGGGACAAAATGTATATTTATGGCAAAATCAAGATGAACATAATTATGAATGTGTACCCGCAACTGGCGCAGCTGGAGGAGCAGCTTTTAATCTTTCCACATATCTAGCGGAAAGAAATGGTAATAACGGTAGTAATGGTATAAATAGAAGTACAGGAGGAGGCGGAACAGGATCTGGAAGGACTTATGGTCATAATATTTATATAGGAGCAGGAGGTACAGGAACATCATATTCTGGAGGTAGTGGTTCTGGAGCATCTAATTCTGACGGAATGGCTGGAGGATATGCTGCATCACAAAATGCTTCTTCAGAGGGAGGAGCAGGAAGTAATGGTGTTGTTGCATCTAGAAATACTTCGGGGTATGGACAGATATCAATGGGAGGAACAGGAAATCCAAGTGGAAATTATGGAAATTATAAGGTAGAGCCAGCAAGATATATAAAAAGAGAAGGAACAGGAGGATTATTAATAACTTACTCAAAAAATGTTACAAACAATGGAAAAATAGAATCAAATGGAGTATCTCCTAGTACATCTAGTAGATCTCATAATAACTCAAGAGTTGATACAGGAGGAGCTTCACGGAGGAGGAAGCATAAATATATTTTATAATGGAGAATGTCAAAACAATGGAAAGATAGAAGTAAACGGAGGTAAGACAATAGCAGGAGAAGGTGGACGTGCAGGAGGTACAGGAGGCAATGGATGTGCCTCAATTGGTACTATCCAAAGTGGAACATACGTAGAAAGAGAAGATGAATGATAAAGTAAAAATTGTGATTATGACATAAATATACAAGGTGATCAGGGGACACACCCCTTGGTCACTTTTTAACTTTGACAATTTTCAAAAAAAAAAATATACTAATAAAGGAAAGAATTTAAACAGAAAGGATAGAAAAATGAAAAATATAAAAGTTGAGGATATTTTAAATATTACAAATGGAGAGTTAATCATAGGAAATAAAAATCTTATTTGCGAAAATTTCTCTAAAGATACAAGGCAAATAAATAAAAATGATGTTTATATTGGCATTAAGGGTGAAAAATTTGATGGAAATGAATTTTGGAAAGAGGCATTAGAAAAAGGTGCATCATGTGTAATAGTTGAGAATATTATTGTAACAGAGGAAGAAAAAATCAAGTATAATAATAAAACCATTATTAAAGTAGATGACACTTTAGAAGCTTTATATAAAATAGCAAGATTTAAAAGAGATTTATATAATATACCAGTAATAGCAATTACAGGTAGTGTAGGAAAAACTAGTACAAAAGATATTGTAGCAAATGTTGTTTCAAAGAAATATAATACACTAAAAACTATTGGAAATAATAATAATAATATTGGATTACCTTTTACAATATTGAAACTAAAAGAACATGAAGCGGCCGTTATAGAAATGGGAATGAATCATTTTGGCGAAATTCGTTTACTTGCATCAATTGCCAAACCTAATATATGTATAATTACTAATATTGGAACTTCACACATAGGAAATTTAGGTTCAAGAGAAAATATTTTAAAAGCAAAGTTGGAAATACTAGAAGAATCAAAAGATGTTAAAGTTATTTTAAATAATGATAATGATTTATTACATAAATGGTATATAGAAAATAAGCAAAATTGGAATATTAAAACATATGGTATTGAAAATAAAAGTGACTTTAATGCAGAAAATATAAAATTATATACAGATGGTAGTGAATTTACTTGTAATATATCTGGAAAAGAACAAAAAATAAAAGTACCAGTAGGGGGAGAACATTTTGTTCTAAATAGTTTATGTGCTATAACAGTTGGAGAAATGTTGAAAATTGATATAAATGACATTAAAAATGGAATACAAGAATTTGAACTAACAAAGAAACGAATGGATATTAAAGAATTGCCAAATGGAATAAAAATAATTAATGATGCATATAATGCAAGTTTTGAATCAATGCAAGCTACGTTGCAATATCTAACAGAATTTAAAGAAAATAGAAAAATTGCAATATTAGGAGATATGTTTGAATTAGGAGAATATTCAAAAGAATTACATGAAAAAGTAGGAAAAGAAGTAGTAAAAAATAAAATTGATATTTTAATTTGTAATGGAGATAATGCAAAAAATATAGTGTTACAAGCAAAAAAAGAAAAAATGAATCCTGAAAGTATATATTATGTAGAAAATAAACAAGATATATTAAAAATAGTTAAAGAAATTGCCAAAAAAGGTGATATTATTTTATTAAAAGCCTCTAATGGAATGAGATTTTTTGAATTAGCAAATGCTATACAAGAAGAATCTTTTTGGGAATAAGGAGTGATATAATTGCAAAAAATAAAATTAGGAGTTATTTTTGGAGGGAAGTCAACGGAAAATGAGGTTTCTGTTGTTTCAGCTAATTCAATCTTACAAAATTTGAATAAAGAAAAATATGATATTTATCCAATTTATATTGATAAAAATGGTATATGGTGGAAAACAGAAATAAAACGAAATGGAGAAATAACTTTTGGAGAAAAAATAGAAAATACTGAAAAGATTGAAAATATAATACAATATATACAAAGATTAGATATTGCCTTCCCAGTTTTACATGGACTATATGGAGAAGATGGAACAATACAAGGATTGTTTGAAATAGCAAAAGTACCATACTGTGGGTGTGGAGTTTTAGCCTCTAGTGTAGGGATGGATAAAGTATATACAAAAATTATATTTGAAAAGGCAGGATTAAAACAAGCAAACTATGAATATATAAGAAAATATAATGATAAATACTTATATATAGATAGTAATATGAACGAAAAAATAGTAAATATAGAAGAAGCGGTAGAAATTATTATAAAGAAATTAAAATTTCCAATGTTTATAAAACCATCTAATTCGGGGTCAAGTGTTGGCGTAAATAAGGCGATAAATAAACAAGAATTAAAACAATATATTCAGTATGCAAGTCAATTTAATGAAAAGATTTTAATAGAAGAAGGAATAAGTGGAAAAGAAATAGAATGTGCGGTATTAGGAAATAAAGAAGTAATTGCATCTTGCGTAGGCGAAATCAATTCGGCAGATGAATTCTATAGTTATGATGCAAAATATAAAAATCAAGAATCTAAAACTAATATTCCAGCAAATATTTCAAAAAGCCTAGAAGAAAAGATTAAAAAGCAGGCAATTAAAGCATTTAAAGCAATTGATGGAAAAGGATTATCAAGAGTAGACTTTTTTATAGAAAATGAAACAGATGAAATTTATATTAATGAAATAAATACTCTACCAGGTTTTACAAATATTAGTATGTATCCAAAACTTTTTGAAGCAAGCGGAATTTCTTATCAAGAATTATTAGATAAAATAATAAGTTTGGGATTAGAAAATAAATAATTAAAATAGTAATAATATAGCAATTAATAAATATAAAAAATCCATAAAAAGTATGGATTTTTTTTTATTTTGTGATATAATAATTTTACCTATTTTATGGGAGGATGTATTAAATGGTTTATAAAAATTATTACAAAATATTAGGATTAGAAACAAGTCGTGTTTCTATTGATGAAATAAAATTAGCATATAGAGCAGCAGCAAAGAAAAATCACCCCGACTTAAATGTAGGAGATAATTTATCAGAAGAAAAAATTAAAGATATTAATGAAGCATATAGAATTTTATCAGTACCATCATCAAAAAGAAAATATGATAGAATATGGAATTCACATTTCTCAACTGCAAAAAAAGCATTTTCAGGAAAAGGACAAAAAGATGCAATTTTTAATATGTTTTTAGGAGATACAAAAAAATCTGAAATTAAAAAGAAAGAAACACAAGTAAAAGGAGAGAATATTAATACAGAGATAGATGTAAGTATTTATGAAGCATTTAATGGATTGGATAAAACAATATCATTAAAAACAGAAAATGGAGGAATAAAAACATATACTATTACCATACCAGAAGGAATAAAAAATGGAGAAAAGATTAGATTAGTAGGACAAGGTAAAAAAGGAAAAAACGGCGGAAAAAATGGAGATTTATTTATCAAAATAAACATAAAAGATGACATAAAATTTAGACTAAAAGGAAATGATATTTATACAGATTTGTGTTTAACACCATGGGAAGCGGCGTTAGGAACAAGAATTGTTGTAAAATCTATAAATAAAGAAACAAAAGTATTTATTCCTCAAGGAATCCAAAGTGGAGAGAAAATCAGAATACCAGGTAAAGGTTATAAAAATAGTGATGGAAATAGGGGAGACTTAGTAGCAGAAGTAAAAATAATGGTGCCAAAACAATTGACAATGAAAGAAAAAGAAGTATTTGAAGAACTAAATAAAATATCAAAATTTAATCCAAGAAGCACAAAAAATATATAATTTACATAAAAACGTTGACAAAAAGCTAATTTTTAGTTATAATAGAAAATAGAGTTGTAACAAAAGATAAGCTATGGATTAATAAACATAGAAGTGAGGTGTAAAAATGGATAATATACAAGGAAAACACTTTAGTATAACAGATCCAGAAGGAGTAAAAACTGTAATTTATCAAATTAATAAAACAGAAAAAGAATTTCTAAAAGACTATCCAAAATTTACAGTAGAGAGATTAGACCATACAGAAGAATTAATTGGAGAGTACAATAGAAAAACTTTTTATGTGAAAGACCCACAAAAAGAGGGAAATCAAATTGTAATACTATCTTTTGCAAAAGACAAGGTAGTTATTAATAATGGGGTTATAGCAGAAGATAAAATAAAAATTTCAAAAAAACCTATGCCTTTTAAATTTGATACAATTTATTCTGAAAAATCAGAATCATACAAAGAAGTTAATTATACACCAAACTTAAAAAGACCTATATCAATTATAGACCCAGAGACTACAGAAGAAATAAAGCCAACGCTTTATTTTGATGAAGAAACAAATGAAGTAAAAGGAAAATGTAAGTTAAAACCATATAAGTCTTATTTTGTATTTGAAATAAGAGAAGAAAACAATAAGCTTAATTTGTTGGGAGGAAGTCCAACAATTACAGATTAGGAGGGAATTTGTATGGCAAAAATGTATTGGCCACCAGAACAAACTTTTAAATATGAATTTAATAGTGAGTTAGATTTAGAAATACCTTTAAATGAAAATAAAACTTTAGAAGGTAAAAAGACACAAAAGGATGAATCTAGATAAAATAGACACAAAAGAGTAGGTGAAGAATATGAATTACAAAATAGAGGGAGCAATAAGAAGAAACAGAAAAAACTTTATAATATTTGCAATACTATGGATATTAATAACCATAGTATTTGTTTCGCCATATTCATATAGTTCTCATATGGCAAAAGCAAGTGGAACATTTGATTTAGAAATTTTTATGAATACATTTGCATCTTCTATTTCAAATCCATTTTCTACTTTAGGTAAAGTATTTTCAAGTGGAGCAACAGAAGGATTTTTTTCAACATTACTAGTAATGACAATATTCTATTCTATATTTTTCTTTATAGGAATGGTAAAATCAGCACCAAAAAATGAATACACTGATTTTGAACATGGATCTAGTGATTGGAGTCAAAGAGGAGAACAATATAGAATATTAGATAGAAATAAAGGAATTATACTAGCAGAAAATAATTATTTACCAGTTGATAAAAGAGGAAATGTAAATGTTTTAGTAGTAGGACGGATCAGGTTCTGGTAAATCAGCTTCATATTCAATTCCAAATGCATATCAATGTTTAGGATCATATGTATTTACAGATCCAAAAGGTGAATTATATGATAAAACAGCAGGATATTTAAAACAACAAGGATACGAAATAAAAGTATTAAATTTAGTTAGACCACAATATAGTGATGGATATAATCCACTAATGCATATATCATCAGAATTAGATGTAGATGTTATAGCAAATACAGTTGTAAAAGGACAACAATCAGAAGGTGGAAAATCAGATCCATATTGGGATGATATGGCAGAGATGCTATTAAAAGCATTAATTTATTATTTAATAGCAACTAGGCCTGAAGAAGAACAAAACTTAGCAAGTTGTGCAGAACTTGTAAGGGCAGCTAATAGTAATGGAGGAAGCAACTTATTAACAGAGTTAATAAATCAATTACCATATGACCATCCAGCGAGAATGTATTATAAATCAATAGAAATAGCACCAGAAAAAACATATGGTTCAATTTTAAGTTCATTACAATCAAAACTAGGTAAGTTTGATTCTAAAGAAATTGCAGAATTAACATCAACAGATACAATAGATTTTGAGGAAATAGGAAATAGAAAGACAGCAGTATATGTAATATCTTCAGATACACATACAGCATATGACTTTTTATTAACAATCTTTTTCTCACAAATGATTCAACAATTATATGATTTTGCAGATCAAAATGGAGGACAGCTAAAAGAGCAAACATTCTTTATTCTTGATGAGTTTGCAAATATAGGTAAGATACCAGACTTTGATAAAAAGATTTCAACATCAAGAAGTAGAAAGATATCATTTAGTGTTATTTTGCAAAACATAGACCAATTAGAAGCAGTTTATGAAAAATCATATGAAACGATTATGGGAAACTGCGATACACATGTATTTTTAGGAAGTAACTCATATAAAACAGTGGAATATTTTTCAAAGGCATTAGGTGAAAAAACAATTGAAAGAGATAACATTTCAATTAATAGAGATAGACAAAACTGGAAAACTGGAAAAAGTGTTTCAGATCAAGTAATGGCAAGAGCATTAATGACACCAGATGAATTACGAAGGTTAGATAATGATGAATGTATTATATTTGAAAAAGGAATTAAACCAGTAAAAGCAAATAAATTCTATTATTTCAAACATCCAATGGCAAAAAAATTAGCATCTTGTGCAATCAGTCACAATGATATAGGAGAAATTGATAGAGGTACATGGAGAAAATATAACCCTTATAATCCTTATGTAGAAGACAAAGATGAAAAGGCAGTAGAAAATCTAAAAGTAGAATCTTTAGATGACTTATTTGATGATGAGCCAATTAACAACAAGCCAATTGACAACGAACCAATCAATAAAGAACAAGCTCCAGTATTACCACAAGGAAATGAGGATGAAGAAATGTATGATTTACAGAGAGAATTAGAAGCAAAATTTGATGAATTATTTGGTCCATTAGATGAATAATTGAGGATAATAATAATTTAATAAACAAAACTCATAGTATAGAATTAAAACTATGGGTTTTTATTTTTTTCAAAATATTAATATAGTATTTATATGTTATAATTACTAGAAAAAAGAATATAAATATTTTTGCGAAAATATTTTTGCTATAATATTGCGAAAAAATAAAAAATATAGTAAAATAAACAATAAAAAAGGAAGGAAAAAATTATGAAATTTGTACATATTGCAGATGTTCACTTTGACAGCCCATTCGTAAATCTCTCTGATAATGATAATTTAGGGGACTTAAGAAGATTAGAACAAAGAAAAGTATTTAATAAAGTAATACAATTTATAAAAGAAAATAAAATAGAATATTTATTTATTTCTGGAGATTTGTATGAACAAAAATATGTAAAAAAATCAACAATAGAATATATTAATCGTTTATTTGGAGAGATACCAAATACAAAAATATTTATTGCGCCAGGAAATCATGATCCATTTATTAAAAATTCATATTATAATCAATTTAAATGGAATGAAAATGTAAAAATATTTAATTCAAAAATAGAAAAAGTAGAAACAGAAGATGCAAATATATATGGATATGGATTTGATGATTTTTATTGTACAAATTGTAATATTGAAAATTTAGAAATAGAAAATAGCGACAAGAAAAATATATTAGTAATTCATGGAACTATAGATGGTGCAAGTATAGAAGAAAAACAGTATAATTCTATGTCAAAAAATATGTTAAAAGATAAAAAATTTGATTATGTTGCTTTAGGGCATATACATAAATTAGATTATAATACAGAAATAGATCAAAGGATAGTATATCCAGGTTCTATGATATCCCTAGGATTTGATGAATTAGGAAATCATGGAATGATTGTTGGAGAGATAGATGAAAATAAACTAAACATAGAATTTATAAAATTAGATGAAGAAGAATTTATAGAAATAGAACTTGACATGACAGATTTTTATTCGAAAGAAGATTTAATAGAAAAAATAAATTCTTTAGAAATAAAAGAAAATCAATATGTAAAAATAATATTGAAAGGAAATAGAAATTTCGAAATTGATACATATGATATTATAAAATTAATTCAAAATGATAGAATTATAAAAGTAAAAGATAAAACTAAAATTGCATATGACCTAGAAAAAATATCTTATAACAATACATTAAAAGGTTTATTTGCAAAAAATATGTTAGATAAATTAAAAGATGAGAATATAAATGAAGAAGATAAAAAAATAATTGAAAAAGCAATTGAAATAGGGTTAGATGCATTAGAATAAAAAAGGGTGCATAGAACAGGAGGTGCTTAATTGAAAATTAATGAAATTAAAATTAATAATTATGGAAAATTAGCACAAAAAGAAATTAATTTAGAAAATAAAATTAATATTATTTATGGTAAAAATGAATCAGGAAAATCTACACTTTTAAATTTTATTAGTAGTAGCTTTTATGGAATTTCTAAAAATAAAAGAGGAAAAGAAATTTCAGATTTTGATAAATATATTCCATGGATAGGTGAAGAGTTTTCTGGAAAGCTTGAATATGAGTTAGATGATGGAAGAAAATTTGAAATATATCGAGATTTTAGAAAGAAAAATCCAAAAATATTTAATGAAAATAAAGAAGATATTTCTAAACAATTTAATATTGATAAAAATAAAGGAAATGAATTTTTTTATGAGCAAACTAAAGTTGATGAAGAATTATTTTTATCTACTATTTTAGTAAATCAACAAGAAATAAAATTAGGAAAACAAGAACAAAATATATTAATTCAAAAATTAGCAAATTTAGTAGGAACAGGAGATGACAATGTCTCTTACAAAAGAGCTATTGAAAGAATTAATAGAAGGCAGCTAGATGAAATAGGAACGCAAAGATCTAGGGAAAAGCCAATAAATATTATTGAAAAAGAAATAGAAGAATTAGAAAAAGAAAAACAAGAATTAGATAAATATGAAGAATTTAAATATAAAATAGAAGAAAATAAAAATAATTTAAATCAAGAAATTGAAAAATTAGAAAATGAAAATAATTATTTAAAAGAAATTAAATTAATAAATGAAAATCAAAAAATAGAAAAAGAAAAAATAAAAATAAAAGAAAATATAAAAAATAAAAATTCAGAAAAAATAAATTTATTAAAAAATAAATTAGAAGAAATAGAAAATAATAATAAAGATATTTTAGAATTAAATAATAAAAAAATAAAAAATAATTTTCAAGAAAATAATTCAGAAAAAAATAAATTAAATAAAAAAATAATTATATTGTTTTTTATTTTATTAATTATTAATATTATTCAATTTATATTTATTAAAAATAATTTATTTAAATATTTATTTATAGCGACAATTCCAATATATTTAATAATTTGTTTAATTATAAAAAATAAATTAAATAAAAAAATAAAAATAAAAGAAAATAAAATAATAAATGAAAAAAAAGAAAAAATAAATTCAGAAATAAATAACTTAAAAAATGAAATTAATTTATTAGAAAAAAATAATAATGAATTAAAAAATGAAATAAATAATTTAGAAAATAATTTTAATTTAAAAATAAATTTAGAAAAAGAAAAAATAAAAAATAAATATTCTAATAAAATAGAAAAAAATAAAATAAATAATTTAGAAAATACAAATTATGAGATACAAAATATAGAAAATAAAATAAATAATAAAAAATTAGAGTTACATACATTAGAATTGGATATAAAAAATATAGAACCTAGATTAGAAAATATTGCCAATATTCAAGAAAAACTAGTTAACAATAAAGAGAAAATGTTAACTCTAAAAAATCTAGAAAAGAGTATGAATTTAGCAAAAGAAGTGTTAGCAGAGTCTTATGAAAGGATGAAAAGTACGCTTACCCCTAAATTTACAGAGAATTTATCAGAAAATATTTCTAAAATAACAGATGGAAAATATAGTAATATTCAATTTCATGATGAAAAAGGTTTAATTGTTGAATTGGAAAATGGAAATTATGTTTCTGCTATGCAATTAAGTGTTGGTACAATTGAACAATTATATTTATCTTTAAGACTTTCTATGGTAGAAGAATTATCAGAAGAAAAAATGCCAATTATTTTAGATGAAGTCTTTGCTTACTATGATTCACAAAGATTAAAAAATATTTTAGAATTTATAAATGATAAATTTAAAAATCATCAAATTATTATTTTTACTTGTACAAATAGAGAAAAAGATATTTTAAATGAATTAAATATTGATTTTAATGCTATTAATTTATAAATATTACTTGTTAATATTGTAATATAATTATTCTTTATTAGTAAATATATATTATTTGCTTGAAGATAATAATATTTTAATTGATTGCTACATTAATATTGATAAATTTGCCAATTTGTGGTAATATTAACAAAGAGTAAAAAAAGAGTCAGTAAAACAATAAAAAATTAATAGAGATGAAAAGTAAAGGAGAATTTTTATGTTTGAGAAATTAGAGGCAGTAGAAAAAAGATATGAAGAATTAACAAAATTAATTTCAGATCCTGAAATTATATCTAATCAAACAGAATGGCAAAAACTGATGAAAGAGCATGCCAGTATAGAAGAAATAGTTTTAAAATTTAGAGAATACAAAAAAACAAAACAAGATATGGAAGAAGCAGAAGAATTAATGCAAGATCCAGAAATGAAAGAATTAGCAGAAAATGAATATTATACAGCAAAAGATGAATTACCAAAAATTGAAGAAGAATTAAAAATATTATTAATACCAAAAGACCCAGATGATGACAAAAACATTATATGTGAAATTAGAGCAGGAGCAGGAGGAGAAGAAGCAGCGCTTTTTGCAGGTACACTATTTAGAATGTATTCTATGTATGCAGAAAAAAAACATTGGAAATTAGAAATTTTAAATGAAAATGATACAGGACTAGGTGGATATAAAGAAATTTCATTTATGATAACTGGAAAAGGTGTATATAGCAGATTAAAATTTGAAAGTGGTGTACACAGAGTACAAAGAGTTCCAGATACAGAAAGTAGTGGAAGAATTCATACTTCAACAGCAACAGTTGCAATGCTTCCAGTTGTAGAAGATGTAGAAATAGAAATTAACCCTGCAGATATTAAAATGGAAGTATTTAGAGCATCAGGAGCAGGTGGACAACATATTAATAAAACATCATCAGCAGTAAGATTAATACATGAACCAACAGGGATTGTAGTAGAATGTCAAACGGAAAGATCTCAATTTCAAAATAAAGACAATGCAATGAAAATGCTTAGAACAAAATTATATGAAATAGAAAAAGAAAAACAAGATAGCGAAATATCAAATGCAAGAAAATCGCAAGTAGGTTCAGGAGATAGAAGCGAAAAAATAAGAACATATAACTATCCACAAGGAAGAATTACAGACCACAGAATTGGAATGAGCATTTATCAAATGGAAAACTTTTTGAACGGAGACATTGATGAAATGGTAGACAATTTAATAGCAGCAGACAGAGCAGAAAGATTGAAAGGTGAAGAATAATGAAATTATTAGTAGTATCTGACATACATGGATCAAATTATTATGCAAAAAAAATAAAAGAAATTTATGAAAAGGAAAATCCAGATAAATTAATACTATTAGGAGATTTATATTATCATGGACCAAGAAATCCATTAACACAAGAATATGGTCCAGGGGAAGTTGCACAGATATTAAACAATTTAAAAGATAATATAAGATGCACAAAAGGTAATTGTGATGCTGAAGTAGATGAAATGATTTCGGAATTTCCACTTGAGGAAAAAGTAATAATAGAAATTAATAATAAAAAAATATTTTTTACACATGGACATAAATATAATATTGATAAATGGCCAGAAGAAGAATTTGATGTTCTTGTTTATGGACATTTTCATACTGGATTTATACAAGAAAAAGATGGAAAAATATTTGCAAATAGCGGTTCAATTTCATTACCAAAAGATAACACCGAACATAGTTATTTAATAATAGATGAACAAAATATTATTCTGAAAAATATTGATGGAAAAATTATTAAAGAATGTAAATATAATAATATTTAAACAAAAAATAATCAAGAAGCAAGAGCTCCTTGGTTATTTTTGTTATACAACAAAACTCTTTAATTTAAACTATAAAAAAGGGTAAAAAGTATTTACAAAAAAAAATATAAATGCTAAAATAAAAAAAAGGTGTGGCAACTTAATTACATAATATATTTAAAACTAGTAAAAACTAAAGAAAAGGAGATAAAGTTTATGAAACAAAATAATGCTAAAAATAAGGGTATTACATTAATTGCATTAGTAATTACAATTGTGATTTTGATTATACTAGCAGGGGTTACTATAAATACAATATTAGGAAATGATGGCTTATTAAATAGAACTAAAACAGCAGCAGATGAGTACAATAAGCAGGAAGCAACAGAATGTATGAATTTAAAAATAACTAATTGCCAAATGTCTAAATATGCAGAGAAACAAAGAATGCCTACATTAAAAGAATTAGCAATTGAACTAGAAAAAGATAATGAAATACAATATGTAAATGGTTCTCAGACATTAGCAAGTACACAAGATATTGACTTTACTACTGCAACATCTATATTTACTAAATTAAAAGCATATCCTTATGAATTTGAAATAAACTCATCTTTACAATTAGCTAGTGTAGATGGAGTGCAAGTTTCAAATATTCCTGATAATAAAAATAATAATTACTCTGAAACAGAACAAGTAATAGGAACTTGGATAAATGGAAAGCCTATATATCAAAAGGTTTTTACTGGCTTATCAGCAACTCTTCCGGTAGGAAAATGGTGCTATGGTGCTATAAATATACCAGATATAGAGACTCCTATTTATGGAAGTGCTATTTATGGCAATAATTCAATAGTAGGTGGTTTTGAACTTCAACCAAATGATAATGGAAATATAGATATACGAACCTATGGTGATATATCAAGAACAATTGATACTCTTATTATCCAATATACAAAAAAATCAGATTTACGGCCAATATTAATGAAAAACAAAATAACAAATTATGTACTAAATTGCTGTTAAAGTGGTTGTATATAAAAAAAGGAAGCATTATTACAACAAGACAATATGGAATATATGATTTAAAAATTTATGGATTAGAATAGCATCAATAACCGAGGGAAATCTGCCCTTGGTTATTTTTGTCATAAAACGAAGTTCTTTAAAATAAACTTTATAAAAAGAAAATTTTAAGGAGTTTTTATTAGTGGAAGAAATATTGAAAACAACATTATTAGGTTTATTTTTTGGTACTTTTGGTACCACACTTGGAGGCATTATAGGAGTAGTTATAAAAAGACATTCCAATAAATTTTTAAGTTTCATACTATCATTTGCATCAGGACTAATGATGGCAGTTATTTGTTTTGATTTAATACCAGAGGCTTTAGGAATTAGTAGTATAGGAAATGTAATTATTGGAATATTTATTGGAATTATTGCTATGATATTTTGTGATTTATTGGTAGAAAAAAAATTTAATACAAATAAAAGATTTGTACAAGAAAAAAATACATTGCTAAAAACGGGAATTATTGTTTCAATAGGGCTTGCAATTCATAATTTCCCAGAAGGTTTAGCAATACGGTAGTGGGTTTGAAGCTTCAATGAAATTAGGATTAAGTTTAGCTTTAGCGATTTGCTTACATGATATACCAGAAGGTATATTCCAAAGTAGACACTAATTAAAAAATGTTTGATAAACGATTTGGATTTAATATAACTTATAATTTTGCAGTACGAAAAAAAGCATTTACTATTAAGGTAAATGCTAAAAATTATATTGATTATATTTTATAAAATTTTTTCCTTTACATTACTATGTTATTCTTTTTCCAACTACTACCATTCTACCATTTTGTTGTGAATATTCACATGTAATTAATGTAATTAACTGTTCTCCATAGTTTGCTGTAACTCCTGTATCATATAATTGTATTTTTTTTACATTTTCAATATAATTATTATATTCATTTTCATTTTTAAAACCAAATGTATAATAAAATCGAAAAACATTCTTTTCATTTTCATAAAATATTCTTGACTTAAAAACTGAAACAATTTCATATTCTCTTTCTTCATTTTCAGTAGTAATTTTTATAGTTTTATGTTGATCATAATAATCTTTATTTTGATAATTTAGTAAACAATTAAACATTTCTTCATCTTTCATATTATGTCCATATATAAGTAAATTTGAATTAGTATCATTTATATCACATTCATGCTTTAAAAAAATTGAACCATATTTATTAGATTCGTTTTTATAATCATGTGTTAAATAATAGTTATTATTTTCATTTTGCAACAATGGAAAATCTACTTTCGTATCTTCGATTTTTATCCATCCTATTACATCATTGTTTATCTCTTTATATTCTTTTATTTTTTCAATATTAGCTGTAGATAATTCATTTAATGCCTCATTATCTTCTGTAATTTCATTATTTATTTCTTCAATTTTATTTTTATCTTTATTTTTATTGTAAAAATAATAAGATAAATAAGATACACCACATATAAAAATAATCAAGCATATTATAAAAATACATTTTAGAATTTTATTACTTTCTTTTATTCTTTTTCCCTTCAATTTTTTCACCAACCATATATAAAATAAATGTGGAAAGCTTTTAACTATCCACATTAATTATATTATTTAATACTATATTATTTTAAATATTTTTTTGCTATAACAACACCTACAAAACTTAGTGCTGTAATTAATTCAATAGCGAATATAGAATTTAGTCCAGTTTTTGGATCTTCATCTAATTTTCCATTTGCTTTTGAAGAAGTTGCTTCTGAAGTATTTTCTGCTAATGCTGTTTCTGTCAAAGCATATGTTGAACAATGGTCTAATTTAAATGTTATTGATCCATCTGAATAACTTGCTTTTTGAGAAAATTCATATGATTTTGTTTCTGGATTATAGTAGTATAAATTAAGTGTTTTTTCTCCATCACCAAACTTTTTAGCATCACCCCATGTAGAAATTGTTACAGTTGTAGTTGATGGTAAATTTCCACTATAGTCAAAGTCTACAAACATACCATCTGTTATATCATCACTTTCAATATTTGATAATTTTTCATTTGAAACGTTTACAGAAGATATGAAATCTTTACTTATTTCATTAGTATCTGCTGTGTTAAATGTCCAAATAATTAATCCATTATTAATATTGTCTACTATTTCAAAAGTTTCTAAGTTATTTTCCTTTGCAACTTTAAGAATAGTATTAAATGTTTCTACATCTACTGTACCATTAGAAGAATATTGATTTTCTGTTGGACCAAAAATATCATCTGCTGTTATTTCATCATCTCCTTTTTCAACTGAACTTGGAAGTATAGTTACATTAAATGTAGCTTGTTCATCTGCTTCATTAGTAGATGTGAAAGTAAGTTTTGCAGTTCCTTCTTTTAGTCCTTGTAATTCTGTTACAACATTTCCGTTAGACCTAGTATTCGTTGTTACCTTAAGTACTGATTCATTACTTGATGTTATTGTATAATTTTCTAATTGTTCTTCGTTTCCTACAGATATTCTACTAATACCATCATAAGTGCTAATGCTTCCTTTACCAACATAAACCCACATTTCAACTGACATTGTAATAGTATGATTAGTATAATCAACATTCCAAACATTATAATCAGCTTTAGGCAGATCCTTATAAGTAAGACAACTATTTGTATATGGATATACATATATTAGTTGTCCATCATCTGTAGCATTTACACATGTTGCCAAGTTTAAACATATCATAATTGCTATAATTATTATTGCAATTAATTTTGCTGTTTTTTTCATAAAAATTTCCTTCCTTTCTTTTTTAATTTTATGTATATATGTGCATATTATATATATTTTTTTAAAAAATGTCAATAAAAATTTTTACTCATATAAATTGCAAGTTGTTGGGCTAATTATAATATTAACTATAAATTATTTTCAATAAATTTTCCGCATAAAAAGAGCTACTATTTTTAGTAACTCTTTGAAAATAAAAGGGGATGTTTATGCTAATTGCTTCACTACAATTAGCATATTTTATGTTTGTTTATATATTATTTGATGTACTATCAGTTGTATTTTGATTATTCTTTTGCTTATTAGATTTCATTCCTCCTTCTCCATCAGGTCTATCTGGTGGAGTTTCTCCATTTCCTCGATTCATCATTTCTCCAGTTCTTTCCTTATTAGGAATTCCATTATTATTTGTTTTTTCATAAATTAAAAATCCTGCTGTTGTAATAATTGCTCCTATTAAAATACCTATAATAAATGGTAATATTTTATTTTTCATTTTCTACCTCCAATTTTATTTTTTTAAATTAATATTATCATAGCATTTAAATATTGAAAAAATATTGAAAACTTAGTAAATATTAGAAATATTTCTATATAGTTATTTCAACACCTGCTGTCATACCTATCATTACATTTCCATCATTTTCAAATTCTATTGTTACATCAAATTTTCCATTAG
>CANQWL010000019.1 GCA_947627555.1 uncultured Clostridia bacterium
GCTTTTAGCATAATATTAATATCATGATTTCTAACAGCACCAGAAGAAAGTTCAATACCATTACATACAATATCATATTGATAAGCTAGTATTTCTAAAGGATCTTTATTTTCTAATGCTTCTAATCCTCCTTGTGGCATAGAAAATGGATTGTGACTAAATGCTAATTTTCCATGTTCATCTAATTCAAACATTGGGAAATCAATAATCCAACAAAATTCAAATATATTTTCATCAATCAAATTCAATCTTTTTCCAAGTTCTTCTCTTATTTGTCCAGCAAGTTCTGTTGCTCTTTTTTCATTATCTGCTATAAAGAAGATTGTATCTTCCTTTTCTAAGTCGGCTAATTTTAATAATTCTTTTTTCAAATCATTTGGAATGAATTTATCAATAGGTCCTTTGAAACTTAAATCTTCTTGAACCTCTAAATATCCAAGTCCACCCATTCCAATAGACATAGCATAATTAAGCATTTTTTCATGAAATCCTTTAGATAAATGTCCTTTTACTTTTATTGCTCTTACTGTTCTATCAATAAATGGCTTAAATGTACACTTTTTGAAAAATTCAGATAAGTCTACAATGTATAGTGGATTTCTTAAATCTGGTTTATCTGTACCATATTTTAACATAGCTTCTTTGTAAGAAATTCTTGGGAAAGGATAATTTGCTATTTTTTTATTTGAAAATTTTTTGAAGGTATTATACATTACTGGTTCAATTGCTGAAAATACATCTTTTTGTGTTGCATATGCCATTTCCATATCTAGTTGATAAAATTCACCAGGTGCTCTATCAGCTCTTGCATCTTCATCTCTAAAACATGGTGCAATTTGAAAATATTTGTCAATTCCAGATACCATTAATAGCTGTTTAAACTGTTGTGGTGCTTGTGGTAATGCATAAAATTTTCCTGCATGCAAACGACTTGGAACAAGGTAGTCTCTTGCACCTTCAGGTGAAGAACTTGTTAAAATTGGTGTTTGTACCTCTAAAAATCCTTGCTCAATCATTTGATTTCTTAAAAATTGAATTACATTTGCTCTTAAAAGTAAATTATTTTTTAGCTTATCATTTCTTAAATCTAAAAATCTGTATTGCAGTCTTAAATCTTCTCTAATATCTTGCTCTGCATTTACTTCAAAAGGTAAATTCTTTGTTCTTTTTCCTAAAATCTTAATTTCTTCAATAGCAATTTCAACTAAACCTGTTTTTAATTTTGGGTTTATAGTTTCTTCATCTCTTTTTCTTACTGTTCCAAATACAGTAACAGATGATTCAATAGGAATATGTGAAGCAAAATCTACATCTTCTGGTTTTCCTGATGTAACAACTTGAGTAATTCCGTACATATCTCTAATGTCTAAAAATACAAGTCCTCCGAAATCACGTATTGTTTGAACAAATCCTGCTATTCTAACTTTTTTTCCAACATCTTCTAAACTAATTTCATTACAATTATGAGTTCTATACTCATTCATATAAAAACCTCCTCTTACTAGCGCTCTTTTATTTTATATAATTTCTATAAAATAAAAAAACGCCCATTGCATAATATGCAGGGACGAAATTATTTCCGCGGTGCCACCCGGCTTGAAAATCTAAAATTTTCCACTTTATTGATATATTGCTCCAATATGTTTCACTTTTAGGTTGACCTTAAAGGGCTTTCAGCCTATGACCCCTTTTCTCTAAAAGTAATTTCTAAAAGCTTTGTATTGTACTAACGCAATCTGTATTTATTTGTATGTATTTTATTTTACATAGTATTTCCCAATTTGTCAAGTTTTATTTAATGTATTTCCTTATTTTTATATAAATTATTATTTATTTTTTTGATATTATATTCAAATTCTTCCCAAGATTTACTAAAAGTATGATTAGCAAAACTTTCTTTTAACCCTGTTATTTGCTTTAGTCTAATAATTTCATCTAGTTCCATTCCTAAATGTTTTGATATTTTTTCTTCTGACCATCCATTTTCTGTTAGTGTTAGTACAATATGTGACATATCAACAATTTGATGAGTTCCTCTTGCTCTATTATGTCTTATCGTACTTGCCATACGGTTTTCTAAATCTTTATCAATTGTAACAATTGGAACTTGTTTTAAATTTAGATATTCTTTTGCCACACGATAACGGTGAAATCCATCAACAACAATATATATATCTTTTTTCTTGTCATAGTAAGTTACAATTGGTTGTGTGTATCCATCTTCTTCTATAGAATGCTTTAATAATCGCATTTCAGGTGGTGCTACTTTATTAGGGTTATAATCATTTGCTACTACTTTTTCTATATCTACCATTCTTACATTTAATACTGGAAATTCTATTTCTTTCAATTTTAAAACCTCTTTCTTATTATTAGCCTACCATTACAAAATTTTTGAATGTCTGATTTTCATTTATCTTAAATCCACATTTTTGGTATATATCTATATACCTTTTAGTTAAAATACTGTCTGATAGTTTTTCTTGCTTTTTTATTGTATTTAGTAATTCTTCTAAATACTTTTCTTTGTGGCAATATATATTTTTTATTACTTTATCTTGAATAGAAACAAATGCCATTACATTATCATCTTCTATATATAAATACCATTCCTTTTTATCATCATCATATATTCTATCGTTTGTTTGTTTTTCTACTAACCTAGATCCAAAGAATTTCCCCATATATTGATAAAATTTTTCGTTCTTATTATTTATTTTTATTACCATATTTCATTCTCCTTTATTTAGATTGTTCTTGTATTATTTTTTGTAGCGTTTTATCATCCGTTTTTGTACTTTTATTTAGTAAATTGTCCCATTTATGTATTAATCTTTTTAGTTCATTATCATCTGTTTTTGTTTGAGCAAATGATAGTCTTCTTAAATAAAAATCATTTTTTTCAACAGCCCTTGCAATTCTTCTCCATGATATTGCTTTTTTTTGATTTTCTAATTTACATTCCGCAGTTTCTGGTATATCTTCAAAATCTACATTATATTTTTTCTTATACCATAACATAAATTTCTTTATTTTTCTATAATAATGTAACATTAAGTCTCTATTGTAAATACCTATGCTTTCCAATAAAAAGACTGTATATTCTTGCCATGTCATAAATTCTGGTTTAGACGATTTTATATTTCCTAATGCTGTTGTTTTGCAATAAATGTTTCCAAAATTAACTCCATTTACTCTATTTAAAACTTTTGTCCAAGTATCATATTCTAATGCCTTAAATTGATTTAATCCATTTCTTTGATCATCTCCATATGGCTGGCAAAGTCTTTGTTCAAAAATGCTTACTCCATTTTTATACATTAATTCATATATGTAATTGAATTTTAAATCTAATTTACTTACTGCTCCCCATATATCTTGTGTTGACCAATCATAAATTGGATAAAAATTGTATACATCTATGTGTTTTTCATTTATTTTTAATTTAGTTGTCCAATTGTGATTTTCAAATGTTAATTTTTTATCTTGAAAAGCAATAGTTCTAAATCTATTTAAACTTTCATCAGTTCTAATTCCAATTCCACATGCTACTTTTTCTTTATATTTTTGCTGATACCAGCTAGCAAATAGTACTATAAAATCTTCAAATTCCATTCCCTTTTTGAACCAATCAAATGGACAATTATTAACATTTATACTATCTTTTGGCATATCTCTTACCCATAGATGTTTACTTTCTTCTTCCCAACATATCCATTTAGGTTGTAGTACTGATACTGCATTTCTTAATGCCATAGGTAATGCTATATGATAAAAATCTCTAATTTGTGATAAAGTTTTTAATTCTTCTATATGCTGTATTGTATGCTTATATTGCGCTTCTAAATCAATAAATAGTACATCAAATTTTTTGTTCATTTTTTTTGCTACCATATTTGCAAGTTGCACCATTACTGAACTATCTTTTCCACCACTAAGACTAAAATAAATATTATCAAAATTCTCGAAAATAATTTCTAATCTTTTAAAAGTTGCATCCAGAACATTTTCCTCTAAATATCTTTTTGCCATCTTTTTCCTTCTTTCTGTATTTTATTATATCATTAGTATGATTTGAAGTAAAGATTTAATTTTTTAATTTTTTAATTTTATTTTTTTTCAATATTATAAATATTTTTTTTAAATTATATTTTATTCTAACTTTTTGTTTGATACTGATAACAATAACGAATTTCTTGATTATTTTTTGAATTAGTAGAAAGTTTTTGCTGTATAATCGCATAAAAAATGACCATGGGTGCATTCCCTTGGTCATTTATATGAATTCATATATTTATATTGTTTATATAAAATTCTTATTTTTTGTTTACTAAATCTTTTAATGCTTTACCAGCTTTGAATACTGGAGCGTTTGATGCAGGTATTTTGATTTCTTCTTTAGTTTGTGGGTTTCTACCTTTTCTAGCAGCTCTTCTTCTTACTTCAAAAGAACCAAATCCAACTAATTGAACTTTTTCTCCTTTTTTTAATGAGTCTGTTACAACTTCTACAAAAGCGTTTACTGATGCTTCAGCTGCTTTTTTTGTTTCTCCTGTTTTTGCAGCGATTGCTGCTACTAATTCAGCTTTGTTCATTTAAATTACCTCCTATAAGATATAAAGTTATGTACTTTTATTGCTTGAACAATAGCAATAAATGTACTTCTATTTAATTTTATTCGCCAAAAATACCGAAAATCCTTCTTTTTTTGTTATTTTTCTTAAATTTTTTTTAATATATTTTTAACTTTTCTAAAACTTTGCATATCTTTTGTCCATATGGCATAAGTAAAATTTCTTCTTTTGAGAATACTTTTAAGGCTATAATCGCTAGTGCATAAATAACTACAGCAATTAGTATTGCTAATATTGTAGCCAATTTTTGTGCTATTATTCCTAAAAGTGTTAAATATATAAAATATGAACATATTCCCATTATAGCTGTTGCTAATATTGGTTTTATAACAAATTTTGAAAATGTTAAATCTAATTTTATATTTTTTCTTAATGATGTAATTGCAATTGTAAATGCTACTAAGTGACATACTACTGATGCAATAGCTGCTCCATTTACTCCTATTTCAGGTATTGGTACTAAAATTAAATTTAAAATTAATTTTGCAATTACTCCGGCATCCCAGAGAAATTGTAGGTATCATTAGCTTTCCATATCCTTGAAGTGCTCCATTAATTGTCTGATCCAATATTGTGAATATTATTGTGAGTGAGCTAATTTGTAAAATAACTTCTCCTGAACTTGCATTAGGAAATAATAAATTTAAAATTGGCCCTGCAAAAATACACATACCTACTGTACATGGAAGCCCTATTAGCATTGATGTTAATAATGAAAATGATGTTTTTTGTGTTATCGTTTTATTATCTTTTCTAGCCTTTGCAGCTGATATAGTTGGAACTAATGCTGTAGCAAATGCTACATTAATTGATAATGGCAAACTCGTTAACATATCTACTTTTCCACCTAAAATTCCATATTGTGAAATTGCCATATCTTCTGACATAAATTGCCTTAAGCTTCTAACTACTGTAAAAGAATCTATATTTTTATTTAATGATGACATTATGGCTGTTAGTGCAATTGGAATTGATACAAATAAAATTCTTTTTATTATTACTTTTACTCTTTCATATTGATAATTAACCGTAGATTTGATTTCAGTTGCAATTTCTTTTTTTCTAGTTTGATAATATAAATATAAGTATCCAAATCCTGCCATAGTTGCAAGTGTTGTAGCAAGTGTAGCTCCTCCTGCCATCCATTTTGTTGATACATTTGAAACAATTGCAATGATTTCTACTAAAATTATTGTTAATGCTGTTTTAAATACTTGTTCTAGACTTTGTGACCTTGCTGTTGCTTTAATATTTTGCCTACCATTAAAGTATCCTCTCATAACAGATGAAATTGCTACAAAAAATATAGCAGGTGATAAGGCAACTAATGTCATTTCTGCTTCTGGTATTTGTAGCCATTGATTTGCAATTATATTTGCTCCCAAAAATAGCATTGCACTACCTACTAGACCAATTACTGAAAATGTCGCAAATGCAATTTTAAATATTCTATGTGCTCCCTTATGATCTCCGTACAGCAACTCTTTCAGATACTAGTTTTGAAATTGCGTTAGGTACTCCTATAGATGATATTGTTAATAACATTGCATATATTTGATATCCTGCTGCTACAATTCCATTTCCTTTATCTCCAAATCCTTCTCTGTTTGTTAAATATAATGTGTATATCAACCCTAATAATTTAATTGCTATTTGTGAAAATATTAATGTTATAACTCCCTGCATAAAAGTTTCTTTTTTTGGTGCTTTTTCTTCAGGTATTTCTTTTGTCATTTAATCACTCCTATTTTTAACTATTTATCTTGTTATAATAATTGTACTATTTTATTATAGATTTAATTACTAAATTATTCAATAGTTTTGAATAATTATAACAAAAAAACAACGAAATTCATAAAAATTTCGTTGTTTTTAACTAAATTTATATCATTTATCATATCATAAAAATTATATAAACCTAGCAACATTTTTCTTTTTTACAAAACATTAATATAATTGATAATATTAATAATAAGCCTAAAATTACAGCTAAAACGATAACTGCTGGTAAAGCAGCTAATACTGATGCACTAATTGCAGCACCTATAATTAAACCAATAACAACTGCAAATGATGCTAATAAAATGATTGTTACTATGCATAAACAATTTTTCTTTTTGTTACATTTTCTATTATCATAACAATATACTTGTTCTTGTGGCTCCATAAAAGTCACCTCCAATATAGCACCCTGATTGATACTATAATATATAATATGTCGATTTTTGTCAGCTTGTTACAGTTTACTTTTTACATATAATTTATTCAACCTTTTTTGTAATTGCCTTTAAAGCCTTCTCTCTAGGTATCATTACAACATGTCCACATCCCTGACATTTCAATTTAAAATCAACACCCACTCTTGTAATTTCCCACAATTTGCATCCACAAGGATGTTGTTTTTTTGTTCTTACTATGTCTCCTATATTGTACTCCATAAAGACTGTCCCCTTTGTCTCATTCTTGAAATAACGCTGTCTTTTCCTAGAACTTGCATTATTTCATACATGTCTGGTGTATTTGTCCTTCCTGTTAATGCTACTCTTAATACTGTACTTACATCTCCTACATGTGCTTTATATTTTTCTGGATTTGCTTTGAATTCTTTTACTTCTTTTGCATATCCAAGTTCTCCTGCTAGTTCTTTGATTTTGTCAAACCATGTTTGTTTATCATCATTTTCGTTATAGTATTTTTCTATGTATAGTGTTATTATTTTGTTTATTTCTTCTTTATCATTTATTACTTGATAAGGATATTCTTGATTTTTATTTAGAAATTTGTCATCATACATATAAATAATAGAATCTTTTACATCTGACCATTTTGCTATATCTTTTCTTGGCTTTTTGTTTCCTCTTTCAATTCCAAATATTTTTAGTGAGTATTCTCTATTACTTAGCATTTCTTCTAGTTCTTTATCATATTTTTTTGCCCATTCTAGTGCTTTTTCATATACTTGCTCAGCTGTAAATTTAGATATTACTGTTTTTCCTACATCTAATAATTTTACCATATCAAATAGGGCTCCACTAACACTCATTTTGTTTAATTGAAGTTCAAATTCTTCCATTGTTTTTTCTGGATTTGCTCTTCTCCAGTTTTCAAATGTTGAGTTTGCTATATTTAATAGATATTCCTTTACTGCTTCTGCTGGTATTCCTTCTTGTTCATAATAGCTAACTGCCGCTTCTGCATCTTTTCTTTTACTTAACTTTCTTTTATTTCCATTGTCGTTTTTCATAATTGGTGCAATGTGTGCATATTTAGGTGGTCTAAATCCCAATTCATGAAATAGTTGTAAATGTAATGGTACAGATGATAACCATTCATCTCCTCTTATAACATGTGTTGTTCCCATTAGATGGTCATCTACTGCATGTGCAAAATGATATGTAGGTAATCCGTCTGCTTTAATAATTACTATATCTTGATCATTTTCTGGAAATTCTACATTTCCTTTAATTACATCTTTATGTTTGATTTTTCTATCTTCTCGTCCCGGTGATTTAAAACGAATAATATATTGTTCTCCATTTTTAATTTTTTCTGCCATTTCTTCTACTGTATTATTTCTACATTTTGCCCATACTCCATAATATCCTGGTCTGATTTTTGCTGCTTCTTGTTTTGCCCTTATTTGCTCTACTTCTTCAGGTGTGCAAAAACATGGATATGCTTTTCCTTGTTCTATTAAATATTTTGCATATGCTTGATAGATTTCCTTTCTTTCAGATTGCTTGTATGGACCATAATTACCTTTACCTTCTGTTTCAGTTATCATTCCTTCATCTGGCTCAATATCAAATTCTTTTAGTGAATGTATAATTCCGCTTATACCATTTTCTACTTCTCTTTTTTGGTCTGTATCCTCTATTCTTAAGAAAAATACTCCATCAGTTTGACTTGATAGTTTTTTTGCTATTAAACTTTGGTAAAGTCCACCTATGTGTACAAATCCTGTTGGACTTGGAGCAAATCTTGTAACTATTGCTCCTTCTTTTAAATTTCTTCTTGGATATTTTTCTTCATAATATGAAATTTCTTTTGCTTCTGGAAATATTAAATTTGCTAAATCTTTATAATCCATCTTTTTCATTCCTTGCATAATATATTTAGGTTTTTAAAAGGTTACCTATAAACCTTAATTAATCATTATTTAATTAAAATCTAAATTTATTATACTTCCATAATAATAGGGATAATCATTGGATTTCTCTTTGTTTTCATAAAGATATAATCTCTTAAGTTTTCTCTTACTGCTGATTTAATTGTTGACCAATCACGCACTCCTCTTTCTTCGCACTTTCTTATTTCATTTCTTACAACTGATTTTACATCATCCATAATGTTTTCAGATTCTCTTACATAAACAAATCCTCTAGAAATTACATCTGGTCCTGCAACAACTTCACCTGTTGCTGAATCCATTGTTAATACTACAACTATCAAACCATCTTGTGATAAATGTTGTCTATCTCTTAATACAATATTTCCAACATCTCCTACTCCTAATCCATCAACTAATATTCTACCACTTTGAACAGAAGAAGTAAGTTCTGCTACTTCATCATTCATTTCTAATACTCTACCATTAGACATCATAATAATATTATCTTTTTCTATTCCCATACTTTGTGCTGTTTCACTATGTGCAATAAGTTGTCTGTATTCTCCATGTACTGGTATAAAGTATTTTGGTTTTGCCAATGCTAAAATTAGTTTTTGTTCCTCTTGGCAAGCATGTCCTGATACATGTATGTCATATAAAGCACTATATACAACTTCTGCACCAATTTGCATTAAGTCATCTATTACTTTTGATACAAATTTTTCATTTCCTGGTATTGGAGTTGCTGAAATAATTACTAAATCATTTGGTGTTATTGTTACCTTCCTGTGATCTCCTGCTGCCATTCTAGTTAAAGCAGACATTGGTTCTCCTTGGCTTCCAGTTGTTATAATTACTAATTGGTCATCTGTATAATTTTTTATCATGTCAATATCAATAAATATATTTTCTGGGCATTCTATATATCCCAAGTTTCTTGATGTTTCTATCATATTAATCATACTTCTACCACACACAGCAATCTTTCTTCCGTATTTTACTGCTGAATTTACAATTTGTTGAACTCTATGAACATTTGATGCAAATGTTGCTACTACAATTCTTTTTGTACAGTGTAAAAATAATTTATCGAAAACTTCTCCTACAGAACTTTCAGACATTGTAAATCCTTTTCTTTCTGCATTTGTACTATCTGACATTAATGCCAAAATTCCTTTATTTCCTAATTCTGCTATTCTTCCAAAATCCATTAATTTACCATCTATTGGTGTATAATCAACTTTAAAATCTCCTGTATGCAATATTGTTCCCACAGGTGTTGTAATAGCAAGCATTACTGAATCTGGTATACTATGTGAACTTCTAATAAATTCTACTTTAAAATTATTTCCTAATTTTATTGTTTGTCCTTGCATTACTTCTTTTAATTTAGTACTTCTTAATAATTTATGTTCTTCTAGCTTATTTCTGATTAATCCTGCTGCTAGTTTAGTTGCATAAATTGGTATATTTATTTTTTTCAATAAATATGGAACTGCTCCTATATGATCTTCATGTCCATGTGTAATTAGTAATCCTTTTATTTTATCTACATTTTTTTCTAAATATGTGATATCTGGTATTACTAAGTCTACTCCTAACATATCATCTTCTGGAAATGATAATCCGCAGTCTACTACAATTATTTCATTTTCATATTCAAAAACTGTTATATTTTTCCCTACTTCATGTAATCCTCCTAATGGAATTATTTTTAATCTAGGTTTTTTGAATATTGTATTTTGTTTTGTATTTCTTTTATGATATGGTCTTTTTACTATTTTTGTAGTTTCTTCTATTTCTTCTTGTTTTACATTAATTGTGTTTTTAATTTTACTATTAACATTTTTTGTTGTTCTCGCTTTTGTTGTATTTCTTCTTGTTTTTTCATTATTTTTTTTAGGCTCATGTTTTTGCTTATTTAAATTTTCTTCTACCATAAAATCTCCTTTCTTTTTTATATGGAATACAAAAAAACTAGTTTAATATTCTAAACTAATTTGACCTCATTTACTTTTATTTTTATTTGCATACAAAATAACAGACTTATATATATGGCCTTTTTTATTCTCTTAACTCATATATAACAATATCTGATAAATAATAAATTCCGATCATTATATTTACACTGCTTATTATTATACTATATATTTTTGTTTAAGTCAATTAATATTATACGTAATATATATTTATATATTATACTTTTTTTAATATTTGTTAATTTTCATCACTATTTGCTAATTCAGCTTCTCCATTTTCGTTTATTGTTATTTCATATCCATCAACTGTTATTGTTGTTGGAAGTTCCGTTATATTATAATTTTCTTTTATTCCTTCTATCTTTGATAAATTTTCATTTAGTTTATCTAAATTTATATTTCCTTCCTCATCGGTTATATCAAGTAATTGAACTTGTACTTTTATTAATGAATGTCTTTTTTCAGTAGCCACTTTTGCTTCCTCTTTTGCATCTTTCATTTGGTTTAGTGGTCTATTGTTTATATATATAACTGCCACTATACCTGCTATTAAAACTATTAATAATATTATAATGATAATTTTTTTTGATTTTGATATTTCCTTTATCTTTTGTAAATTTTTCATTTTCTTTTCATCCTTCCTTAACATAGAAATTTTAATTTTTTATTTTTCTCTATTATATTTTAAGTTTTCTATTTTTGCAATAAAAACTTACAAATTATTTAATAACATCATTTGATTGTCAATTTTATCAATTATCTTAGCACATTTTTCTAATTCTTTTGATACTTTTTTATCTACTTTTTGTTCTGGTTTATATCTTGTTTTATGTTCTAAATTTGCCCAAAAATCCATTGCTAAAGTTCTAATTTGTATTTCTACTTTTACATATATTATTTCTTTTGATAAATTAATTGGTATTTCTACTATTAAATGATAACTAGAGTATCCAGTTTTTTTAGGATTTGTCACATAATCCTTTTCCTTTAGTATATTTACCCCTGATAATTTTTCTATTAAATCTTTTATTGTGAATATATCCTTTTTTAGTGGACATATAATTCTAATTCCTGCAATATCATTAATATTATTTATCATTTCCTTGTATGTAAATTTATATCCTTTCTTTTTCATCTTATTTATAATACTTTCTGGTGTTTTTATTCTTGTATTAATATGATCTATCAATTCATAATCATAAAATATTTTTGATTCTTCTTGCAATATTTCTATCTTTGTTTTTAGTTCTTTTATTGCAATTGAATAAATAAACATTAGTTTTTTAAATATTTTATCTTCTTTTGATATGTCCTTTTTAAAATCAATAATGTTTTCTATTTTAGTTAAATTATTTATTTCTTGTTTTTCTTTTTTCATTTTATTACCACTTCCTTATCTCATTCGTGTTGTTTTATATTTTAGTATATGCAAATAATATAAAAATATTGTTATGCAATAGTTTCTTAATTGTGTTTTTTTAGTGAAATCTTATATATAGCAAAAAAAATCCATATAATTATATATGGAATTTTTTTTATTTTTAAATTTTTTAATTTTTAAATTTTTCTATTAATTTTTCTATTGTTAAATTTTGTTTTTCTCCTGTTTTATTATTTTCTAATTCTAATATTTCTCCTTCTGTTTTATCTCCTAATACTATCATATATGGTGTTCCCAATACTTTACAATCTTTTATTTTTGATCCAATTTGCATATTTTCTCTATCATCTAATATTGCTGATATTCCGTTTTTATTCAATATTTCATACAATTTATTTGCTAATTCTACCTTTTCTATATTATCCATTTTTGGAACAATTTGAATTATATATGGTGCAACTGACTCTGGTAAAACAAATCCACATGGACCCCATTTTGGATCATTTATAATACATTGCTCATATAAGGCAGCTAAAGTTCTGCTTACCCCTATTCCATAGCACCCCATGTAATATAATTCTTCTTTTCCATCTTGATTAATATATATTCCTTGCATCATTTCAGAATATCTTGTTCCTAGTTGGAATATATGTCCTAGTTCCATTGTTCTAATTTCTTTAAATTTAGAAATGTCGGTTATTCCGTATTCTTTTTCTAAATATTCTTTATAATCTTCTCTTTCTAGTATTTCAGTATTTAATCCTACTTTTGTTTCCTCATTATATAGAATTTTATCTTCTCCTTGATCTGATATTAGCATAAATTCTTCTGATTTTTTTCCTCCCATTGCACCATTGTCTGCAACTATTGGAATTACTGGCATTCCTATCTTCTCAAATATTTCTAAAAATGCTTTTCTTGCATTTTCATAAGATTTTTCCATTCCTTTTTCATCTATATCAAAGCTATATGCATCAAGCATTGGAAAAGATTTTCCTCTTAATAGATATCCTCTTGTTCTAATTTCATTTCTATATTTTTCGCCAATTTGATAATATGTAACTGGTAAATTTTTGTATGACTTTAACTTTTCCCTTGCAAATTCTAGTACCGCTTCTTCTCCTGTTGGTGCTAAACAAAATGTTCCTTTGTTTGATTCTGTAATTAGCATTGTTCCATCATTAACATAGTGCTCATATCTTCCTGAATTTTTCCATATAGTATCTGGTTGCAATGTTGGTAATAATACTTCTATACAGCCATATTTATTTAGAGTCTCTGTTATAATTTTTTCTATATTTCTTCTTACTAATAGTGGAATAGTATTATATCCAAAAAGTCCTGCTCCATATTGTACTAATTGCCCTGTTTTTAGCAAAATGCTTTGACCTGGATACATTTCATCTATATTATTTAATTTTACTGTACTCATTCCTGTTTGTGATAATTTCATTTACTTTTTTCCTTCTCTCTTTCTTTAATTTATTATTCTTTTATTTGTTTTCTTCTGTTTCTTTTTCTTCTATTTCTATACCATTTATTTCTTGTTTATCTCCATCATTTATATCTTCATTTTTCTCTTCACTTTCAACTAATTCATCTATTACTATTTGTCTGTTCTCATCTAATTTATATTTCGGAAGTTCCGGTAAATCATTTAAAGATGCATATCCAAACATTTTTAAAAATTCTTGTGTTGTTTTATATGACATTGGTTTTCCTGGCAATTCAATAACTTTCCCTGCTTCTTCTATTAAACCATATTCCAATAATTTGTATACACATCCATCTGCTGAAACTCCTCTTATTGCTTCTATCTCTGCTCTTGTTATTCTTGGATTATAGCTAATAATTGCTAATGTTTCTAGTGCTGCATTTGATAATTTAGGTTTGTTTCTTTTATCTAATACTGGATATATATATTCATATAATTCTTTTTTTGTGCATAATTGATATGAATCTTCTATTTTTATTATTTCAATTCCTCTACTCTGTTCTTCATATTCTTTTTGCATACTTTTTATTAAGTTTTCAATTTCTTTGCTAGATATTTCTAAACTTAATATTAGTTCCTTTGTTTCTACTGGTCTTCCTGCTGCAAATAATATTGCTTCTATAATTGCTTTATTATTCTCCATTTTTTGCTACATCCTTTCTTAAGCTGTAAACAGAAAAATTTTGGTAATGATAAATGCATTTTTAAAAATCCAAAATTATAACTATCTTTTAATATTTTTTATAAATCGCTCAAAATGTATTTATTTCAATGCATATATTATGTCATAAAGCATAAAATCTGTCAATATTTTTTTACTTATGTACTTGCACTTTTATTCTTAATGTGCTAATATAAATTTAAATTAATAATGGAGGTAACTCTAATGGATGATAAAAAAAATATTGAAATAGTTTCAGGAGATGGCTCTAACTTAGATATTTCACCTGTTTATGATCATTTTAATTCTTCTACTCCAAAGTCTTCTCAAAATAAACCTAAAAATATTGTAGTTCCGAAAGAATTAAAAAAATCTGATGAAAACAAAAAAACTAAAGATAAAGATAAAAAGTAAATAAAATATAAGCACTAACTAATAAATACTAATTTGTTAGTTATTAAATGATTAATGCCAAAAGGTGTATTCCTTCTGGCATTTTATTATAAATTTAATTTTTTATTACATTTTATTCTTCTACTTTTTCAAATAAATCTTTACTTACTCCACATAAAGGGCAAGTCCAATCATCTGGTAAATCTTCAAATTTTACTCCTTCTTTTTCTTCATCATAAACATATCCACATACTGTGCATTTATATTTCATTCTATTCACCTCCTTTTAAGATATTTCTTCAAAATTTCAACAATATCTTAATACTCTATTTCTATAATTTATTTTATACTGTCTAAAATACTATCTGCTAGCTTTTCCATAGCTTCGATATCTTTTTCTTTCATAGTTGACTTTATTGTAACTGTTTCTCCTACTATGTTAATATCTTTCATATCTGTTAAAATTTCTTTTATTGCTTTTTCTGCTGATGGTGCCCATGAACCATTTTGCATAATTCCTATTTTTCTATTTTGATAATTTCTTTCTTTTAGATGATATAATAATTGTTCCATTGGTGTAAATACTCCGGCATTGTAGCTTGCGGCTGCTAAAATTATCTTATCATATCTAAAAGCATCTTCTATTGCTTCTGCCATATCTTCTCTTGCTAAATCTGTTAACACAACTTTTTTTGCACCTTTTTCTTTTAATATTTCTGCTAATTTTTCTGCTGCTCTATATGTATTTCCATGAATTGATGCACATGCTATAAAAACTCCATCACTTTCTGGTTTGTAACTACTCCAAGTATCATATTGTTTAATATAATGTTCCAAATTCTCTTTTAGAATTGGTCCATGTAAAGGACAAATCATCTTAATTTCTAAAGTTGCTGCTTTTTTTAGTAAATCTTGAACTTGTTTTCCATACTTTCCTACTATTCCAAAGTAGTATCTTCTTGCTTCACAATCCCACTCCTCATCTGTATCTAATGTTCCAAATTTTCCAAATCCATCTGCTGAAAATAGTATTTTTTCTGTTTGTTCATAAGTTACCATTACCTCTGGCCAATGAACCATTGGAGCCATAAAGAATTGTAATGTGTGCTTTCCTATATTTATTGTATCTCCTTCTTTTACTATTACTTTTCTATCTTCTATATCAATATCAAAAAAGTTTGGTAACATATTAAATGTAAGTGCATTTCCGATTAGCTTCATTTTTGGATATTTCTCTGCTAATAGTCCAATATTATATGCATGGTCGGGTTCTAAATGTGATATTACTAAATAGTCTATTTCTTCTCCATTTAATTCTTTTTCTAAATTTTCTAACCATGTACTTGTGGCTCTTGTATCTACAGTGTCCATTACTACATTTTTTTCATCTTTAATTAAATATGAATTATATGATATTCCATTTGGTACATAATATTGGCTCTCAAATAATCTGATTTCTTTGTCATTTACTCCAATATAATAAATTGAATCTGCTATTTCTGTTTTTTCCATTTTGCTTGCATCCCTTTCTTTCTATTTTATTATTTTTCTTTTATTTTAGACATTTCTATATTATTATAGTTATAGATTTTTGTCAACTGATAAAACTTATTAATCACTTTGCATAATTCTTAAAAATAAAAAACCACAAGATATTTTACAAAAATTTGTGATTTTTTATTTAATATTTATTATTTATTTTAGCTATTTATATATAGTTCAAAATTTATATGGATAAAATGCTGCATCTACTAATGTTATAGAAGATAAATCCGAATTTGTATATATAGATACATATCCACCGCCACCTCCTCCAGAACCAGCATTATATCCTGTACTTGAACTTGCGTTAGCTCCATTTCCACCTTTATTTTCAGATGCATTTCCTCCATTAAATCCGTGTTGTGCACCTCCACCACCATTTGATAGATATCCCTTTCCACCTGTTCTAACTGGTGTATTTGCTCCATTTCCTCCTTGTATATTTGTTCCATCTTCTCCATTTACAGTGGGCCAATTTCCCTCACTTAAATAATATTCACTTGAACCTCCTCCTGCATTGGCACCTACAAAATAGTTTTTTTGTTCACAATTTATTTCTATTTTTTTAGAGTTTATACATATTGTTCCACCTGCCGCTCCACCAAAACGATTTTTTCCACCTTCTCCATTTGAACTTATTGCATATTCTGAGCCTATTTGTAATTCTTTTGATTCTATATATATAATTCCTCCTCCTTTTATATTACTAGGACATCCTCCTCCAAAAGTCATTTGTTTATTCATTAAAATATCATTTGTAATACCTACTGCAACAGGAGCAACTCCTGTATATCCTTGATAGTTTCTTCCTCCGTTTCCACCTTGGTACTTATTACTTGCACCCGAACTACTATTATTTCCTGAAGATTGAACATTTCCATTAAGTGGTGATAAATTTGAAGAATCATATCCACATTTAGATGCATCAATTTTTCCATTTAAAATAATTTTTTGAGCCTGTATTGCTACAATTCCTCCAGAATTACCATCATATATTGATGGAGTTATAATTACATCATCTTTTATAATCACATCATCATAATTTAATATTTTTATTATTTGCGAATTATCATTTGTAAATTTTTCTGTATCAATATCATTATCCAATGTTATTATATTTTCATCTACATTTGTTATATTAAATATTTCATATCTTCCCAAGTCATTTATGTTATTAGTATTTGATATATATAGCATAATTTTATCATCTATTTTAAAGTCCCCTGTTAATTCTGATAATTTTATACTTGATTGATCTATTGTTACTTTGTCTTTATTTATTAAACTTACTTTTGCTGATGTATTTATATTTGTTATACTATTTTCAATTGTTATTGAAGTCCTAGATTTTTCTCCTCTTGTTACCTCTCCTAATTCTCCTATTATAAATGGGTAGCCATCTACTATTATTCCTAATGGTCTTTTTGATGCGTTATCTACTTCATCTGCTAACCCATCTATATTATTTATATTTTCTTTTAATAAATCATTATCTAAATTTCCATCTGTTCCATATGAGCCCATTACTGCTAGTTTTACTTTTTCCTCTGCATTTCTATATCTGCTTTCTTCTGCTGCATTTTGTGTTCTTCCGAAGCAATCCATTTTCTCCTGTTAATGTCGCTATTGTCACTCCTACTAATATTAGTAATACTATTATTGTTATAACTAGTGCTATTAATGTTATTCCTCTGTTTGAAAATTTGTTATTTTTCTCATTTGTTTTCTTAAAAGTTAAATTTCTTTGTTTCTTCATTTGTATTCCCCCATTTTTTACTAAATTGCTTCTCACTATCTTTTAATCTAATAAAATCTTATCTAATTTCATTTACTTATTCAAGGAATACAGCTGTTTTTGTTAATAACTTTTTTACATAATATATGACAAAATAATGACCAAAGATTATATCCTTGGTCATTGTATTTTTTAATTATTATTTTAAGTATATTTTATAACTTATTATTTATCCTATTAAATTCACGCAAATATATAGTTCTACTTAATATATAGTGCAACACGGAAGCCGCGGCTCGCAGAGGTACGAGTAGCTGTGTCGTAAGCGCGGTAGCATAGAGGCCTACTCTCGTATGAATCATAGAAATCTCCACCTCGAAGTATAGAATTTCTATTTGAATCATTAACGAATCCTGCTTCTTGTGTCCACTCCCATAAGTTTCCTGCTATATCATATAAATTTTTCTTTTTTACTTCTTCTGTTGAACCTGTTGTTAATAGATATCCTGTGTTTTTTGTTCTTTTAAATTGGGTAAAATCTGTCCATACATTTTGCGCTGTTTCTGAACCATCATTTCCTATTATTCTATATTTTCCTGTTTCTAAAGTTATTTCTGTATTTAAGCAATTTCCCCATGAACTTGATGTTACTATTCCATCATTATTACCTGATATAAATTTCATCATTGTATCCCACATTGTTCCTGTTATTAATCCACTTTGTACATAATCTGTGTCATACATATTATTTGACATTTGTACTGCTGTATCATAATCTGCATGGTAATATGGTATTTCATCTGCTTTGCTAGATACTTTACCATTTATTGTATTACTATTTACCGACCAATTTGAATACTCCCATTTTGAAGTTATTATATTATCTCCTATTTGTTCACCACTATCAACTTTTATTGTTCCTTTTCCTGCCTCATATCTTCCTATATAGAATCCTCCATATTTTTTTATTTGTGGTAATTCTGCAGCTGTTGTTGATATGTCATAAAGTGCATTTCTTTTATCACTTCCCCAATCAACTTTTTTGTAATTTTCTATATTACATGGTATCCATACAAATTGATTTCCTTCTAAATTATTCTTCGGTATGCCTTCTTTTACCTCTTCATTATTTTCATAATTCAAATATTTATTTTTATCTCCTTCTTTGTCTGATATTACTACTCCTGTTTCTAATGTTCCTCCTACATAGTAAAATCCATATGGTACTGGTACTTTATTTCC
>CANQWL010000020.1 GCA_947627555.1 uncultured Clostridia bacterium
AAATTGCAGAAGAACAGAAAGCAAGAAAGATGAAATATAAACAATTTAGTAAGCAAGAAATATTAAAAAGAGAAGAATATTATTGTAATGAAAAGGCACAAAAGTTATATAAGTTTTTGAAATCTAAAAATGATAATATACATGAATGGACATTTAAGCAATTAGTAAAAAAGAATGAGTTAGGAATAAATATTTTAGGAGAATTATCTAATATGTGTATGTTTGAAGATGATTTTGAATTGAAAAAATTTATGGATTTATTTATGGATTGGTATAACAATAGCCCACAATATATGTTAGGTGGATATTCGCCAATTGAATTTAGAAAATTTTATAAGTAAAATAATAGGGAGAAAAAACATGGTTACTTTATCTAAAATAATAGAAGGACTAGAAATGGTTGATAATGAGATAGATTGTTATTATAATCCAGAAAAAAACGAAACTTTCTTGTCAAATATTGGAGAATACGAAAATTTAAATGAAGATGAATTGGACGAATTATTTGAAAAATCTATAATACTTCCAACACAATATGAAATAAATGAATATCAAATAATGGTCGATTTTATAGATACAATATGCAATATTGAAATAAAAAATAATTTACAGAAATTGATACAAGGAAAAGGAGCTTTTAGAAGATTTAAAGATTATTGTATTGAAGTAAATATTATTCAAGATTGGTATAATTATAGAGAAGAAAAATATAAAGAAATAGCTATAAATTGGTGTAAAGAAAATGATTTAGAATATAAAGAATAAATCTCTCGGAGAGCAAAAAAGGTTTTAGGAGATTTTCTCCTAAACAGCAAAAAAGTAGACATTTTTTTGATAAAAATGTTATATTATATCTAAATTCAAAATAGTAAGTTATATAGGAGATACACTATGAAATGTAATATAGAGTATATTGGAAAATCAAGACAAGGAATAAATAAATATTATTGTACTTCTCATAAAGCTTTTGCTTATGATAAATTAGGAAATAAACTAGATGAATGTCTTTGTGTTAATAAAGAAATATATAATAATAAACTAAATATCAAATCAAGTTTAATTAACAATATTAGTATTAGATATGAAAATATTTTAGAAAACGTTATACCTAAAATAATAATAAATGGTAATGAATATAATGGGATTTTAGAATATGATAATTGTATATTAACTTATAAAGATTTTGGAGGAATAATGTTAGCAAAATTAAATAATATCCCATTAGAAATAGTAAAATGTAGTCATTGCCAGCATTACCATTCTGATAATGGAAAATTTGCATATACACCTCATAAAACTCATTTGTGTTTATATTGTGGGCATTTATTTAGAGTAAAAGAAAAAAATGTTGGAAGTGAACTTGCAATGATTTATGATATACCCAAAATAAAGTTAGAAGATAAATTGCTTAAGTTAAATGATTGCTGTTGTGTAGAATATAATATGCTAATGGGGATTTTACTTGTAAATAATCAGAGTATTAATAAAATATTATTTGAAAATAAGAAATATGATATTGCAGAATTTCTAAATCACATTTTAGAAAATGAATTTTAGCGACAACTTACAATTAATAAAATAAATAAAAATATTTAAAAATTGAAGCTTTTATAGCTTCTTTTTTTCTACTTTTTTTCTTTTTATGTACCCATTTTAGATTAAACAATAAAATAAATAGTAAAATGCATTACAGATACAAGTATGGTATTTATAATAAAGCATAAAAATACTAAAATTGGAAATACTTATAATTGAAGAGGTGAGTGTAATGCAAGAAGAAAAATTAAATGATATATGTAAAAGAAAATATAAAAAAAGAAATGATTTTAAAATAAATGTAATATTTAATGAAAATGGAGAAAATTTAGAAAATATTATAGAAAGAGCATTTAGTAATTATATATTAAGAAATAATAGTACAAACTAGTAAAAACAATAGCAAAACAAGAGATAATATGATATAATATCTAATAAGAGTATCAATATTATCTCATTTTTATTTTAGCAGGAAGGAGGAAAAATGAGCTTAAATATAATGAATAATATTGATTATAAAGTAGGCATATATATAAGGCTTTCAAGAGAAGATGAAGAAAAAGAAAAATATCAAGAAAGCGAAAGTATTGGAAACCAAAGAACTTTGCTAATGCAATACATTAAAGAAAACAAATTAAACTTTATATCAGAATATGTTGATGATGGTGTAAGTGGTACAAGTTTTGATAGACCTGCATTTAATAGAATGATAGCAGATATTGAAGCAGGTAAAATCAATATGGTAGTAACAAAAGACTTATCAAGACTAGGTAGAAATTATGTGCAATCAGGATTATACATTGAAACATATTTTCCAGAACATAAAGTAAGATTTGTTGCAATATTAGACAATATAGATACAGCTTATGATACATCAAATAACGATATTGCACCATTTAAGTCAATATTAAATGAAATGTATGCTAAAGATACATCAAAGAAGATAAATAGTGTGTTACAGGCAAAAAGAAATAATGGAGAATATTTAGGAACAGCGCCTTATGGCTATAAAAAAGATCCAGAAAATAAATACCATTTAATAATAGATGAAGAAGCAGCAAATGTTGTAAAACTAATATATGAAAAATATTTAGCAGGTTTTGGTACAATGCAAATAGCAGATTATTTAAGTAAAAAGAAAATTCCAATTCCATCAGATTATAATAAAAGAAAAAGAGGTACAAAATCTTTAACTTATGGATTATGGCAACAATCTACTGTAAGATTTATTCTTTCAAATGAAATTTACACAGGAACAGTAATACAAGGAAAAAGAAAGAAAGTAAGTTTTAAATCTAAAAAATTTATAGATTTACCAGAAGAAGACTGGATAAAAGTAGAAAATATGCACGAAGCTATTATAAGTAAAGAAGATTTTAAAAGAGCAAAAAAGGTAATTCAAGCAACTAAAGGCTCAAGGGCCGTCAAGAATGATTACTTATTCAAAGGCTTACTTCGCTGTGGCGATTGTAAAGGATATATTGGAATAAGAAGTCCAGATAAAAACGGAAATATCTATGGTAGATGTCAAAGATATGGAAGGTTTGGAAAATTTGATGTATGTTCACCACACAATTTTAATTATCAAGTTTTTGAAGGACAAATGTTAGAAATTTTAAGAGAAGTTTGCAAAGAATATACCAATACAAAAAAACTAGAAGAAATTGCAAAACAAACTAAAACAAAACAATGTAAAGAATTTGATATAAGAAAGCAAATAGAATCTTTTAAACAAGAAATAGACAATGAAACTAGAAAGTTGGAAGTAATGTATGATGACAGATTGGCAGGAATTATTACACTTGATGAATATATGAAAAATGCAAATAGAATAAAAGAGAGTGTAAAAGTATATGAACAAAACATCAAAGAACTTGAACAAGAACTATCTGGAGAAGATGATAAAACAAAAAGTGAAAGTAGATTAGATAATTTAATAGAAGAATTTCTTAATATGGAGAAACCAACAAAAGAAATAATTAGAGAATTTATAGAAAAAATTGAAATTCATAGCGACAAGCAAGTTGATATTTATTTCAATTTCAAACCATTACAAGATTTAAATAATAATTTTATATGTGCTAAAAAGAAATATGAGAAAGTGGGTTAATTTTGAAGATAATTGTATTTAACTGCGTTAAATTTCGCTTAAAAACAATCAACATACACTAGTATGCCTCATAGTTTTCAAACTCGTTTGCCTTGTTAAATAACAGTTCTTTTCAAAATTATAGTGCCAAATAAAAAAGTGGCGATAACTACAACATACACATGCTGCAATTTGGGTCATTTTTGCTGAAGCATTACTAGGATTTGGAGATAAAGCATTAGAATTATATAGAATGATAAATCCAATAGAACACAGTAGGACAAAAGAAGCAAGCAAAAAATACAAAGTAGAACCATATGTAATTCCAGCAGATATTTATGGAATAGGAAATTTAGCAGGAAGAGGAGGATGGACATGGTATACAGGATCTGCTAGCTGGTACTATAAAATAGGAATTGAATATATATTAGGATTAAAAATAGAAAATGAATATATTAAAATAGAACCATGCATACCAAAAGATTGGAAAGAATACCAAATACAATACAGATGGAAACAAAGCATATACAATATAAATATAAAAAATCCAGAAGGAAAAAACACAGGAATAACATCAGTAAAATTAAATGGAAAAGAAACAGAAAATAAGATAAAACTACAAGAAAATGGAATATACAATATTGAAGTTGTAATATGAGACAATGGGGACAGTCCTCATTTGTCTCATTTTTTTGTCAAAAGATGTAGAAAATGGTTGAGGCTTTTTAATATCATTTTCTATCTATAATAATTAAATAAAAAACTTATATAAAATAATGCTAAATAGTTTCAGCCTTTTTTGATACCTTGTGACAAAGAAAATGACTAAATGAGAGTCTCTTTGGTCAATGTAATAGAAAAGTAATATAAAGATTATTTACAAATAAAATGTACAATGTTATAATAAAAATGTAATCATAAAGCTACATAAATTAAACGAATATATGGAGATGTCAAACATATGAAAATAAAACCAAAGAATAATAAAATTTTAATATTTATAATTTTACTTATATTTATATTTTTATTAGTAATTTTAGGCATTATAACAAATTATAAAAATATAGGATTTATTTATAATGCATTTGGAAAAAACTTAAAAAACGAAGATGAAGGAGAAATTATAAGTGTAGATATAAAAGTAAAAGAGATACAAGAAATATGATTAAATGTCTTTTAATATTTTCATCCAAAAGTGAAGGTGAAAAGATAAAAAGTATAGAATATCCAGAAGAAGAACATAATACAATAACTGTTAATGATGAAGGCGGAAAACAAAAAATAGCAATAGATTATGAATTAGAAATACGGAATAAGTAAAGAATTTAATGTATCAACACTGGATGGAACTGTGTATACAAAAGAGGTTGTAATTAATGACTTAACACCGCCAAGTGCACCAGTAATTGAAACTAAAGCGGATTATGGTTATCCACTAATTACAAGTACGGGGATAATATTACAAGATGGATTGATAGATATAACATGTACTGAAGAAGATGATAATATTGAAACTTACTATAGTTTTGACAATACAAATTGGAATATATATAATGAACAAATTAGATGTATAGAAACAGGAACAATATATGCAAAAAATGTTAAGAAATCAAATGGTCTGGAATCAACAATAGTAAGTAAGAATATTAGAGTTCCTGGTGATGCAGTTCCATGGGCCTGCTGTACACCTAATGGTGGTCATGTTTCTGCTAATTATGGTGCAACAAAAAATTTTTATATGAATGTTGATAATAGTGCAATTGGAAAAAATTTTTCAATTATT
This sequence comes from uncultured Clostridia bacterium, assembly GCA_947627555.1. Lineage (GTDB taxonomy): Bacteria > Bacillota > Clostridia > TANB77 > CAG-508 > CAG-269. The sequence continues at coordinate 5,409 of CANQWL010000020.1, forward strand.
TATAGTACAACAAGAGGTCTATGGTATAATTATGTACAAGTTATGTTTTATAATTCGGAAGGAACTATGATTTATGATTCGGGTTGTTTTCTTGGAAATTATTATCACAAGACTACAAGAACATTTAACATTTCAGAAAATACCACTAGAATATGCATTCGTCTTTATGGAAGGGACTCTGATGATTCTGGGGATTTGTATAGAGTATATTTAAATAATTAGTTGAGACAATGGGGACAGTCCTCATTTGTCTCATTTTTTTGTCAAAAGATGTCGAAAATGGTTGAGGCTTTTTTATATAATTTTTTATCTATGATAATTAAAAAAAACTTATAAAAAACAATGTTAAATAGCTTCAGCCTTTTTTAATATCTTGTGGCAAAGAAAATGACCAAATGAGAGTCTCTTTGGTCAATGTAATAGAAAAGTAATATAAAGATTATTTACAAATAAAATGTACAATGTTATAATAAAAATGTAATCATAAAGCTACATAAATTAAACGAATATATGGAGATGTCAAACATATGAAAATAAAACCAAAGAATAATAAAATTTTAATATTTATAATTTTACTTATATTTATATTTTTATTAGTAATTTTAGGCATTATAACAAATTATAAAAATATAGGATTTATTTATAATGCATTTGGAAAAAACTTAAAAAACGAAGATGAAGGAGAAATTATAAGTGTAGATATAAAAGTAAAAGAGATACAAGAAATATGATTAAATGTCTTTTAATATTTTCATCCAAAAGTGAAGGTGAAAAGATAAAAAGTATAGAATATCCAGAAGAAGAACATAATACAATAACTGTTAATGATGAAGGCGGAAAACAAAAAATAGCAATAGATTATGAATTAGAAATACGGAATAAGTAAAGAATTTAATGTATCAACACTGGATGGAACTGTGTATACAAAAGAGGTTGTAATTAATGACTTAACACCGCCAAGTGCACCAGTAATTGAAACTAAAGCGGATTATGGTTATCCACTAATTACAAGTACGGGGATAATATTACAAGATGGATTGATAGATATAACATGTACTGAAGAAGATGATAATATTGAAACTTACTATAGTTTTGACAATACAAATTGGAATATATATAATGAACAAATTAGATGTATAGAAACAGGAACAATATATGCAAAAAATGTTAAGAAATCAAATGGTCTGGAATCAACAATAGTAAGTAAGAATATTAGAGTTCCTGGTGATGCAGTTCCATGGGCCTGCTGTACACCTAATGGTGGTCATGTTTCTGCTAATTATGGTGCAACAAAAAATTTTTATATGAATGTTGATAATAGTGCAATTGGAAAAAATTTTTCAATTATTTATGGTACGAAGTGGAGAAATGTATGGGATAATTATGTACAAGTTATGTTTTATAATTCGGAAGGAACTATGATTTATGATTCGGGTTGTTTTTTTGGTGATGATATTTATGGCCGAGCGACTACAAGAATATTTAGTATTTTAGAAAATACTACTAGAATAAGCATTCGTATTTTTGGAAGGTACTCTGATACTTGGGCAAAATTGTATAGAGTATACTTAAATAATTAGTTGAGACAATGAGGACTGTCCCCATTGTCTCATTTTATAATATTTGCATCTTCTTCAGAAATATATCCATATTCAACCATTTTATTTAATACATGTTTCTGCCTTTTTTTAGCTAATTCAGGATTTACAGTTGGTGCATATACAGAAGGTGCATTTGGAACACCAGCTAGCATAGATGCTTCATCTAAATTCAAATCTTTTGGCTCTTTTTTATAATATCCCATACTTGCATCATAAATGCCATAATATCCATCACCAAAATAAGAAGAATTAACATATAAAGCAAGGATTTCATTTTTACTATAATTTTTTTCTAAATCATATGCTGCAAATAATTCACCAAGTTTTCTAACAATACTTTTATCTTGATTAAATACGACATTTTTTGCAACTTGTTGGGTAATTGTACTTCCACCTTCATCAAATTCATTGTCTCGTATGTTTGTATACATTGCTCTTGCAATCGCAATGAAATCTATTGGACCATGGTCATAATATCTGTGATCTTCAACAGCAACTACAGCGTTTAAATAGTTTTCAGATAATTGATCAAAAGGAATATAGTGTTCTTTATTTGTTATTTCTTCTACTCTTGATATTAATGGCTTTTCTTTTAAAGCTTTTGAATAATAACTATATCCAATCAAAAATAAGAAGCAAGATATAATTAAAATAATAATTAATAATATAATTAACAACTTTCTAAATAATTTCATATTAACCTCTTTTCTTTTTCCATTATATAATAAAAAAATATATAAAAAAAGAGAATTGATAAAATTAAGTATATTTTTTGAATATTATTGTCTAGAAATAACAAAAGGATATTTACAAATTTTAAATAATTAATTCAAGTGATTACAACAAAATACTTGACAAAATATAAGATAATTTGATTTAATTAGACAAGTAATTAAAAATACTAGAAATTAAAGAATGTATATAAGGAGGAAAAATGAAAAATTTAATTGATATAAAAGATTTATCAGTAGAAGAAATTAATAATCTAATTGAAGTAGCTAAAGATATCATGGCAAATAGAGAAAAATATTCTCATAAATGTGATGGTAAAAAATTAGCTACTTTATTTTTTGAACCAAGTACAAGAACAAGACTTAGTTTTGAAGCTGCAATGATGGAGCTTGGAGGAAATGTTTTAGGATTTTCAGAAGCATCATCAAGTTCTGTATCAAAGGGAGAAAGTGTAGCAGACACAATAAGAGTTGTAGGTTGTTATAGTGACATTATTGCAATGAGACATCCAAAAGAAGGAGCACCTTTTGTAGCAGCACAAAAGTCTACAGTTCCAATTATTAATGCAGGGGATGGAGGACATAATCATCCAACTCAAACTTTAACTGATTTACTAACAATAAATTGTGAAAAAGGTAGATTTGATAATTTAACTATAGGAGTTTGTGGAGACTTAAAATTTGGTAGGACAGTACATTCTTTAATTACAGCAATGTCAAGATATAAAAATATTAAATTTGTTTTAATTTCTCCAAAAGAATTAACAATTCCAGATTATATCAAAAAAGAAATTTTAGAAAAAAATAATATGCAATATTGTGAAACAAATGATATAGAAGAATATATGGAAGAACTTGATATTTTATATATGACTAGAGTGCAAAGAGAAAGATTTTTCAATGAAGATGATTATGTTAGGCTTAAAGATTATTATATTTTAAACAAAGAAAAATTAAAAAAAGCAAAACAAGACTTATGTATTATGCATCCATTACCAAGAGTTAATGAAATTGCAACAGATGTAGATGATGATGAAAGAGCATGTTATTTCAAACAAGCAGGATATGGAAAATTTATCAGAATGGCACTAATTTTGAAGCTATTAGAGATAAAATAATTAAAAAGAAAAAACTTAAAATGGTTTATAGGTATACCATTTAAAAACCTAAATACATTGACAAGGAATGAAAAAAATGAATATAGATAGTATAAAAAATGGATTTGTAATTGATCATATAAAGGCTGGGAAAGGAATGGAAATTTATGAAAAATTAAATTTAAATAAATTAGATTGTCAAGTAGCAATTATTACAAATGCAAAAAGCAAAAAAACAGGAAGAAAAGATATTATAAAAATTGATAAAAACATTAATATAGATATTGATATATTAGGGTTTATCGATCCTGGTATTACAATAAATATAGTTAAAGATGATAAAATTATAGATAAATTTCATCCTGAAGCACCGAACGAATTAATAAATATTGTTGAATGTCAGAATCCTAGATGTATTACATCAGTAGAAAAAGATTTAGACCATATTTTTATTTTAACAGATAAAGAAAATCAAGTTTATCGTTGTAAATATTGCGAAATGAGCTTAAAAAGATGAATAAACTAAAAATTCCTTAATATTATTTATTAAAGTCTATACAAAAAAATAATTTAGTTATATAATATAAAAGAATTAGAAATAATAATTTATTTGTAATTTACTATTAATAATCGAAGGGATTGATAAAATGAAATTAAAAGAAATTTTAGTAGGTTTAGAAGGCCTAAAAGCAAAGGGAAATTTAGATTTAGAAATTAATGGAGTTGAAAAAAATTCTAAAGAAGTAAAAGAAGGATATTTATTTGTAGCAATAAAAGGATTTTCAGTAGATGGACATGAATTTATAGAAAGTGCAATTGAGAATGGAGCAACAGCTATATTAGTAGAAGAAGGATGTGATTTAAAGGCACATAAAATACCAGAAGAAATAACAATTGTTATGGCAAAAGATACGAGAGAAGCGTTAGCTATCTGTTCTTCTAATTTTTATGGTAATCCATCAAATAAATTTAAATTGATAGGAGTAACAGGAACAAAAGGAAAAACAACAACAACTTTTATGATTAAAGAGATTTTAGAAAAAGCAGAAAAAAAAGTTGGGTTAATAGGAACAATTGCCACATATATTAATGGTAAGAAATTAAAGGATAGTGATAGAACAACACCAGAAAGTTTAGAATTACAACAAATTTTTGCACAAATGGTAAAAGAAGGCGTAGAAGTAGTTGTAATGGAGGTTTCTTCACAAAGTTTAAAATTACACAGAGTAGATGGATGTAATTTTGATATTGTATTATTTACAAACTTTTCAGAAGATCATATTAGTCCAAATGAACATCCAGATATGCAAGATTATTTCAATTCAAAGCTAAAATTATTCAAAATGTGCAAAAATGGAATTGTAAATGTAGATGATTTACATGGAGCAAAAATTCCAGGATTATTCCCAGAGAACAATATTACAACATATGGAATAGATAATTTTGCAAATGTACTTGCAAAAGATATTACAATTACAAATTCATACGTTGATTTCAAAGTTAAGATAACAGATAGAAACGAAAGAGTAAAAACAGGAATACCAGGAAGATTTAGTGTATATAATTCATTAGCAGCAATTTGTGTTGCACAAAAATTTGGTGTTTCACCAGAAATAATAAAAGAGGCATTAGAAATAGTTAGAGTTCCAGGAAGATCAGAATTAGTTGATAACAAATTAGAAATTCCAATAATGATAGATTATGCACATTCTCCAGAAAGCTTACAAAGTATTTTGCAAGCAGTAAAAAGCTATACTAGAGGAAAAGTAATATCTGTATTTGGATGTGGAGGAGATAGAGATACAAGTAAAAGAGCAATTATGGGAGAAATATCAGGAAGAATAGCAGATTATACATTTATTACTTCAGATAATCCACGAACAGAAGAACCACAAAAAATAGTAGATCAAATAGAAGAAGGAATGAAAAAAACAAAAGGAAGATATACAGTTATTGTAGATAGAACAGAAGCTATTAAACAAGCAATAAAAATGGCAACAAAAAGGGATATAGTAGTTTTAGCAGGAAAAGGTCATGAACCATATCAAGAAATCAATGGTGTAAAGCATCCATTTGATGAAAGAGTTATCGTAAAAGAATTAGTAGAAGAAATTGAAAAAGAAAAAAAGACAAAATAGAAAATATGTCACGGAGTTTAGAGTATAGACTCCGTATATGTTTTTTGAGAAAGGTTTGATAAATTTGGGATTTGAGACACTAATATTAATTATAACATTTATAGTATCAATTATTTTAGGAATAATTATTATACCAATATTAAAAAAATTAAAAGTAGGCCAAATTGAAAGAGATGATGGACCACAATCACATTTAAAAAAGCAAGGAACACCAACAATGGGAGGTATTATAATTATTATAACGATGATTATAATGACCACATGTGTTGATATATTTTTAATGATAAAAGGACAAAGTGAAATAGCAGGAAAATTAATACCAATTCTTTTATTAACTATAGGATTTGGATTAATAGGATTTATTGATGATTTTAAAAAATTAGTTTTAAAGAATACAGAAGGATTAAAACCACTTTATAAAATGCTAGGATTATTAGTTATATCAGTAGGATATGTTATATATTTAGTTTATGTACTACAAATTGGTACAGATACATATATTCCATTTATAAAGAAAATGATTTCAATGCCACTATTTATTTATATTCCATTTGCCATTATTGTAATACTTGCAACAACAAATGCAATTAATTTAACAGATGGAATTGATGGACTTTCTTCAAGCATTAGTGCGATTATTATTACTTGTTTGACAATTGTTGGTATATTATCACAAACACAAGAAATTTCAATATTTGGAAGTATTATGATAGGAGCAGTTCTAGGATTTTTAATGTTTAATCTACATCCTGCAAAAGTATTTATGGGAGATACAGGTTCGCTATTATTAGGTGGAGTTATTTCTGCTATGGTGTTATATTTAAAAATGCCATTATTGCTTTTGATAATAGCACTTATTCCAGTTTTAGAAACTTTATCTGTTATCATACAAGTGGCATATTTTAAGAAAACTGGTAATAGAATTTTTAAAATGGCACCATTACATCATCATTTTGAGTTATCAGGATGGAAAGAAAGTAGAGTTGTCATGATATTTAGTTTAGTAACATTAATTTTATGTATTGTAGGATTGATAGCTGTATAATAAAAAATTTCAAGGAAGGCGATTAAAGATGGGAAAGAAAAGAAAAGAAAAAACTTTTTCAAGTTTTCTAAATAATCCAATGGATTTTACTTTGTTAATTACAATTATGCTATTATTAGCTATTGGATTAATTATGGTATTATCTGCAAGTTCACCATCTGCTTTAGCAGAAAGTGGAAATAGTTATTCCTATTTTTCAAAACAACTTATTTTTGCAATATTAGGGATTATTGCAATGATGTTCATATCAAAAATAGATTATAGATTTTATCAAAAATTTTATAAACATGCATGGGTAATATCTCTTATTTTATTGGCGTTAGTATTAATTGCAGGTAAAACTGTTAATGGTGCTAAAAGATGGATATATGTAACAGAAACGCTATCTTTTCAACCATCAGAATTAGTCAAATTATTAATGATTATATTTTATGCAGGAATTCTTGTAAAAAATAGAGATGAGCTTGATAAATATGGAAAAGGTTTTATAAAAAATATGTGTTTTTTAGCTCCAATAATAGGACTATTATTATTACAACCCCATTTTAGTGCATCAATAGTAATTATTGGAATATGTAGTATTATGATGATTATGGCAGGATGTAAATTTTGGCATTTCATAGTTACAGGAGGATTAGTAGGTATTCCAGGACTTATATTCTTAATTATTAAAGAACCCTATAGATTACAAAGAGTTATTACATTTTTAGATCCTTGGCAGGATGCAGAAGGAAAAGGATGGCAAGTTATCCAAAGTTTATATGCAATAGGTTCAGGAGGTTTATTTGGAGTAGGATTAGGAGAAAGTAAGCAAAAATTTTTATACATACCAGAGCCACATAATGATTTTATTTTCTCTATTTTAGGAGAAGAATTAGGATTTATTGGGTGTGCAATAGTTTTAATATTATTTGCTATATTTATTTGGAGAGGTGTATTAATTGCTATGAGAGCACCAGATATGTTTGGAAGCTTAATTGCAATTGGAATTACAGCATTAGTAGCGATACAAGTAATTATAAATGTAGCAGTTGTAACTTCATCAATGCCAGCAACAGGAATGCCATTACCGTTTTTTAGCTATCGGAGGAACAGCACTATTTATACTATTGTGTGGAATGGGAGTTTTGCTGAATATATCAAGAGCAAGTGCAAAATAAGATTATCTTTTTCTCTATTCCAAAAATCATTAAAAGGAGAGAAACTTAAAATGAAAGTAATTATTGCAGCAGCAGGAACAGCTGGACATATTAATCCAGGATTAGCTATTGCAAACAAAATAAAAAAAGAAGATAAGAATGCAGAAATTATTTTTATAGGAACAATAAGAGGACTAGAAAATGATTTAGTCCCAAGAGCTGGATATGAATTAAAAACAATAGATGCATATGGATTAAGTAAAAAAATATCAATTGATAATTTTAAAAAAATATATAAAACATTTAAAGGATATGGCCAAGCAAAAAAAATTATACAAGAATTTAAACCAGATATTGTAATTGGAACTGGAGGATACATTTGTGGAGCAACTATTACAGCAGCACATAATTTAGGAATACCAACAATGTTGCATGAAAGTAATGCTTTTCCAGGAAAAGCAATAACAATGTTAGCTAAAAAGACAAATACAATACTAGTATCTTTTGAAGATGCAATTAACAGAATAAAAAGTGCAAATAAAATTGTATTTACAGGAACACCAGTAAAAATTAAAAAGAATGAATATAGTTCAATGCAAAAGAGTAAAATAATTAATGAGATTGGATTAACAGGAGAAAAACCAATTGTTTTAGTATTTGGAGGAAGCCAAGGAGCCAAAAGAATTAATGAAGCAATTATTGAAATTATAAAAAGTAAAAAAAATGAACATTATGAAATGATATGGGCAACAGGACCAAAACAATATGATGTTATAAAAGAAGAATTAGAAAAAGAAAAAATAAATATAAATTATATTAAAGATATAAAAATAGTTCCATATATATATAATATGGAAGAAATAATGAATATATCTGATGTTATTTTAGCTAGAAGTGGAGCAATGACAATTACAGAAATATCAAATTTAGGAAAGCCATCTATATTAGTTCCATTGCCTAATGTTAGCCATAATCATCAATTATATAATGCAAAAGTTTTAGAAAAAGTAGGTGCTGCAAAAATTATTTTAGATGATGAAATGCAAGCAAAGAAATTAAATGATACTATTGAAGAAATAGTTCTAGATAAAAATAAAATTAAAACAATGGGAGAAAGAGCATTAACAATTTCAACAACAAATGCAGAAGAAAAAATATATAGTGAAATAAAAAAATTAGTAAAATAGAGGTTGCGAAAAATGTTTAAAAATATACAATTTAAAATAATACTCATTTTCTTTTTAATTGGTATAATTATTATTAGCGGATTAGGTGTATTTTTTTTAAATTCAATAAATCAGATTAGTGTACAAATAGACAATGGACAAGTAAATACAATTCAACAAGTTTCAAATAGTATTGATATAATTCGTATTAATACAAAAGTCATGTTAGCTATTGCTACAGTTGTTTTTGCAATTGTTGGTGTTTTAATTGCTATATTCCTTTCAAAATTTGTAATTTATCCAATTAATAAACTTATAAAAAGTGCAGAGAAAATATCAGATGATGATAAAAAATCAAAGATACAAACAAAGAATAAAAAAGTAAATGATGCAGGAGAATTTAAAAATGTATTTGGTATAATGACAACAGAGCTAAAACAAAAGTTAAGTGAAGTATCAACACAAAAAAATCAAATTGAAACAATTTTATTGCATATGACAGATGGTATTATTGCATTTAACATGAAAGGAGAAATTATTTTAATTAATCCGGCAGCAAAGAAATTTTTAAGAATTGAGCCTGAAGATGATAACTTTGATGATATATTTAAAAAAATAAAAGTTGATATTAATATGGAAAAAATAATATATTTAGAAAGTTGGACATCTACAGAACAAAGAATAAAAGTAGAAGATAGATATGTAAATGTACTTTTTGCACCATTTAAAAATGAATCAGATAGACCAGATGGAGTAATTGCTGTTATACAAGATATAACAGAACATGTTAAATTAGATAATATGCAAAAAGAATTTGTAGCAGATGTGTCACATGAGTTAAAAACACCAATTACATCAATTATGGGATATGCAGATACTTTATTAGAAGGAGAATATGATAAAGAAACACAAGATAAATTTTTAAATGTTATTGCATCAGAAGCAAGAAGAATGGCAAGACTTGTAACAGACTTATTAACATTATCAAGATATGATAGTAATAAAAAAGGTGTACAAAAAGAATCATTTGATTTGGGAGAATTAGTAAAAAGTTGTCAAGAAAAATTAGGAATAGAAATTCAAAAGAAGAATCATAATGTTAGTTGTTTTGTAACCGCTGATGTGCCACCAGTTTATGCAGATAAATATGATATCGAAAGAGTAGTATTAAACATATTAACAAATAGTATTAAATATACGCCAGAAAATGGTGAAATTAAGATATATGTAGGATTTGTATATAATGATGCATATATAAAAGTATTTGATAATGGCATAGGAATACCAGAAGATGACTTAACAAGAATATTTGAAAGATTTTATAGAGTAGATAAAGCTCGTACTAGAGAAATGGGAGGCACAGGATTAGGTCTTTCTATTGCAAAAGAGATATTAGATAAAAATGGTGGAAGTATTGATATAAAAAGTGTAGTAGGACAAGGTACAGAAGTAGTAATAAGAATTCCTACAAAAAGTTAGTGAGTAAATTAGAAATTAAATTATAAATAAAAGAGAGCAAAGCAAATAAAGTTTAAACTTACTTTGTTCTCTTTTAAAAATTATAAAAATAAATGAAGGATTTATGTAAAATACGTCGAATAATATAATAGTGCATCTTAAAATGAAATATTTTGAAAGAAAGAGAGGAAAAAATGCCACGATATAGTGATGAAATTATAGACGAAGTAAGACAAACAAATGATATAGTAGATATTATTTCGCAATATGTACAACTAAAAAGAAGTGGTAGAAATTATTTTGGACTATGTCCATTTCACAATGAAAAATCACCTTCTTTTTCTGTTTCACCAGATAAACAAATATTTCATTGTTTTGGTTGTGGCGTTGGAGGAAATGTATTTACATTTTTAACAAAAATAGAAGGAATTAGTTTTATAGAAGCAGTACAAAATCTAGCTGAAAGATCAAATATACAATTACCAACTATTGAAAACAAAGGAGACGCATTAAAAGAAGAACTAAAACAAAAAGTATATAAAGTGAACGAATTTGCAGCAAAATATTATCATGAAAACTTATACAAATCAGAATCTAAAATAGCACAAGAATACATAAAAAAAAGAAAACTAACAAACGAGACATTACAAGCCTTCCAAATAGGATTTTCAGGAAAATTTGATGAGCTTTATAAAGCATTAACAGAAGAAGGATTTAAAGATCCAGAAATTCTAGAATCAGGATTAGTTAATAAAAATGACAATGGAAAATATATTGATAGGTATAGAAATAGACTAATGTTTCCAATATGTGATGTAAGAGGCCGAGTTATTGCATTTGGCGGACGAGTTCTAGATGATTCAAAACCCAAATATATTAATTCACCAGAAAATATTGTATATAGCAAAGGAAGACACTTATTTGGATTAAATGTTGCAAAAAAAGGAGACATTAAGAAAATATTAATTGTTGAAGGATACATGGATGTTATTTCACTTCATCAAAGAGGAATAACAAACGTAGTAGCATCATTAGGAACAGCTCTAACACAACAACAAGGATGGTTGCTTAGAAAAAATTCAGAGCAAATTATTCTTAGCTTTGATTCTGATGAAGCAGGTTTAACAGCAAAAATGAGAGCATTAGATATATTGCAAAATATGGGATGTGACATAAGAGTCTTGCAAATGGAAGGTGCAAAAGATCCAGATGAATTTATAATTAAATATGGAAATGCAAGATTTCAAGTTTTAATTGAGAAAGCACTATCAGTAATTGAATTTAAAGTAAAAAATTTAAAGAAGAATTTAAATTTAGACAATACTAATGATAAAATAAAATTTTTAAATGAAATAGCAAAACTGATTTCAAAAATTGATAATACAATAGAAAAAGAAATTTATATTGAAAAAATTGCAAAAGCATATAATATTACAAAAGAAGCAATATATGCAGAGGTTAACAAATTATCATATTCAAACTCAAATGGAGAAAAGATTCTTGAAAAAGCTAAACCAGTTATTAAGCATCAAAAGATACAAAAAGATAATGTCCCAGAATCAATCAAAAAAAGAGAAAATACAATTTTAGCAATTTTATTAATGGGAGATTTGCAAATTTACAAAGTAATTGAACAAAATATAAAAGTAGAAGATTTTAAAGTAGAATTAAATCATAAAATTGCACAAAAATTGTATGAAGAATTTGAAAAGGGAAATAGTAATATAAATGGAATATTAGACAATTTAGATGAGCAAGAACAAAATCATATTACTATGATAATGGCAGATGATTATGAGATAGAAGATATAGAAAAAGCAATTGATGATATAATACAAAGTTATCAAAAAGAAAAGTTAAATAACAAAAAATTTGAAATTTTAGAAAAATTAGAAAAAAAGATGATAGAACCAGAAGAAAAAAATCAGCTAGAAAAAGAGCTAAGTGAAATTATAATTCAATTAGCCAAAATAAAATAGGGGTGAATCAATAATATGGCAAAGAAAAAAGAAGAGTTAAAGGAAGAAATTGAAAAAATCGAAGAAAATAAAGATAAAAAGACAAAGAATAAGAAAGAAGAAACAACAGTAGATGTAAAAAAAGAAAATGAAAAGCAGGAAACTAATAGCAAAGAAAAAAAGAAAAATGAAAAAATAGAAAAAGCTAGAAAACAAGTAAAAGAAAAAGTTATTGAAAAAATAGACAATAATAGCAAAGAAAACAGTCAACAAGAAAAAAGTAAAGATGATAAAATAAAAGATGAAAAAGTAAATAACATACTAAAAAAAGCTAAAGAAAAGGGAACTATAACTTATGGCGATTTAGCTTCAGAATTAGATGATGTAAATCCAGACCAAATTGATAAAGTATTTGATGCTTTTGAAGAATTAGGTGTAGATTTATTAAATGATGATGGAGATGAAGAACCAGACATTGAAGACTTAAAAGAAGTAGAAGATTTGAAACTTGATGAAATCACAGAGACAACTTATGAAGGAATTAATGTAGATGATCCTGTAAGAATGTATTTAAGAGAAATTGGTAGAATTCCACTGTTGACTTATGATCAAGAATTAGAATTAGCAAAAAGGATATTAGATGGAGATGAAAGTGCTAAAAAGGAGCTTGCAGAATCAAATTTAAGATTAGTTGTAAGTATAGCTAAAAAATATGTAGGTAGAGGAATGTTATTTTTAGACCTAATACAAGAAGGAAATATGGGACTTATAAAAGCAGTAGAAAAATTTGATTATACAAAGGGATTTAAATTTAGCACTTATGCTACAAGGTGGAT
>CANQWL010000021.1 GCA_947627555.1 uncultured Clostridia bacterium
TTTCTATTTCTTCATTTGATACATCTTTTGGAGATAAATATATTCTATCTCCTATTAATTTTTTAAAATATTGCATAGTTTATTCCTCCTTTAATTTATCTTTTATGGATAATATTAATTTTTACAATTATTCTGAAAATCTACTTAAATAAATTATATAATATATTTAGTTTATTTACAATTATTCTTATAGAATAATTTCACTTTATTTAGTATATACTTAATATTTATAAATACATTGCAAAGGACATTATGAATAATAAAAATATATTATTATTCCATTTTCTAAATAATAGGGTTTGTATTTAAAAAATTTAGGCTCTTCAAAAAAAGCACTTACCTTTTAGGTAAATGCTAAAAATTATACTAACCCTACTTTATAAAAAAGTCATATATAAATAATTCATATGGATTATTATTTTCATGAGTAGTTATCTTTTTTATTCCTGGCATATCTTGTATAGATGCTTCTATCCTTTCAATTTTTACTTTTGTTTTTATTTTAATTGAAGCTGGAAATGGGTTATTTTGCTCATAATTATCTAATAAATTGGCTTTGTCTCCAAGTTTATTTCTCATTTTTTCCAATTCTTTTTCTTTTGAAATATATTCTAATTCTACATTATTATCAATTTCAATTATTTTATTTTTTATATTTTCTATTTCTTCATCTAATATATTATCTTGTAAATATATTTCCATTGTAGAGGCTATTGCATTATAATGTTGGAATACCAATATATTAAATGTAATTATAAATACTAAAAATATTATACTAATAAATATAATTATATTTTTTTTACTTAATTTCTTTTTTATACTTTTAAAGAAATCAATTTCTTTTGCTTGTTTCTGATCGTTGCAATCTTTTTTAATTTCTTCTAGTATATTCTTACAACTTTCACATTTTTTTAAATGTTCTTCAACAAATTCTTTAGATGTTGTACTTAAAATGCCATCACTATAACTAAATAATAAATCTTTGACAATATCGCATTCATTTTTCATTTATCAAATTCCTCCTTTAATTTTTGCTTACCACGAAAAAATACAACTCTTGCCCAATTTGAACTTTTATCCATTATTTCTGCTATTTCACTATATTCAAAATTTCCAAGTATTCTTAAATACATTACATTTCTAGTATCTTCATCTAAAGTTTGTAATTTTTTAAATAATTGCATCTTATTTTCTTTGATACAGATTTCTTCTTCTATTGATTCATCTATAAATAACGAATTTTCTATAGTATCTAATGGTATTTCTTTCCTTATTTTTTGTTTTTTTAATTTTTTATACCATATATACTTACTTATTTGACATAGCCAAGTAGATAGTTTACACTCACCTTTAAATTTATTTATATCTTGAACAGCTACTAAAAAAGTTTCTTGGACGATTTCTTCAGTTATATCTTCGTTTCCCGTTAAGCAGAATACATATTTATAAACAATTTCACCATATTTTATATATATATCTTCTATATCCTGCATAACTTTTCCCCCTTTCACTTAATTAGTATCTTTTTTTTATATTTTGTTACAATATTTTATAATATTTTTTTCTATCCTAGTTCCTTATAATTTTTTAATAGAATTATCTAGCAGAATATATATAATCCCCTGTAGCGCCACCTATAATTTCTCCTGTCGTTGTATCTATAAAATAACTGAATTGTCCTCTTGTATATCTTGTTACAACATCTGGCCAGTCATCAACATAAGTAATAACTACTACCCAGGCATTTCTTATTTTATCTTCCATTTGATAATATACTCTCTCTTCTACTGGATAATCTGTTGTTGACATTTCTTTATAAAATCTTTCTTTATCAGTTAATCTATAATAAGCATTTGCATTCATATTTACTATCATTTTTTCTACTTTAGTTTCAGCAATTTCTTTATCTTCTATATCTTTATCTACTTCTAATGCTATTTTTAAAGCTTGTTCTTCTGTAATTTCTGTAGGATTATTATCATATTTTATATTTTCTGTTCTAAGCATCCAAAGTATCTCATCTTTTGCATATACTTGTATATCAACATATTCATAAGGATTATAAGTATCTCCATATTTTTTATTATAAGTTACGAGAAATTTATATCCCATTTCTGTTGTTTCATCTCCATCACTATTAAAAGGACTAACTTTCGTAACTTCATATTCTCCTTCTTTAAATCCAAATAATTTATAATATTTATTAGCAATTTCTATTGCTCTATCTTTATTCATAAGATAGTCTGAACTCACATTTTTTCCACTACCATATCCATAAAATTTTTTATCTATTTCTCCTAATTTTTTACTTTCATTCCATATTTCAAAAAATTCTGCTTTTTGTCCATCTATTGAAATTTTATAATTGTCTTCTGTTATAAATCTATACATTATTTTATTAGAATCAATTAATTTATAATTATCTGTTTTTACAATATTTGTATTAAAACCTATTTCTTTTAATTTATTAATCGCAATTTGTTTTGCTTCTTCTTCACTGATATTCTCTTTTTGAGCTTCTGGTGTTAATACTGTTGTTACTATTTCTACTTTTTCAGGATTTTTCCAAATTTTTTCATATATTTTAGTTCCTGCAAATACTATTCCTGTACTCAATAATATTCCCGCAATTGTTGTTGAAACTATTTTAAAAGTATTCTTTGTTTTATTTTCTGCTACTATATCGTTTTCTTCTTTAATTTTTGATATAGCTATTTTAAGTCTAATCATATTTTTATCAAATTCCATTTCTAAATTCCTCCTCAATTTAATTCTTTCTTTATCTTTTTTCTTATTCTATGTAGTCTTGTTTTTACATTTAATTCAGAAATGTTTAATCTTTTTGCTATATCCTTAATTGGCATACATGAATAATAGAATAAATTTACTATTTCTATATCAATATCCTTTAGACTCTTAATTTTTTGTTCTATATCAAGAATCAATTCTCTATCATTTTCATACATGTTTACACTATTAAATGTATTATCTTCAAAGTCTTCAATATCGTAAAAAATATTTAACTTTCTATATTTTTCCTTTATTAAATTTCTTGTTATCCCTGCTAAATATGAATTTAAGGATACTTTTATATTTAATCTATTTCTGTTTTTCCATAATATAAAAAATGTATCAGAAAAAATTTCTTCCTTATCTTCAAAAGTTAGTGTACCATCTGTTCCATTATTGATTATTGTAGTTATATATGATGTAAAATCATTTATTATTTCTTCCATATCAATTTCATTATTTTTATAATAATTTTCTAATTGCTTTGACTCTTTCAATTTTAAAACTCCTTTATAAGATATCTTACATTTATATAGTGTAGTTATATTAGAAAAAGGTTACAATTTTTTAAAAGCGAGTGAACTAATCACTCGCTAATACAATGTATCACTACTATTTAATTTCAAATTCATTTGAGTATAAAGTCTTTCCATAAACTGGTTTAACTACTCTATATATTCCTTGAGGTAATTTCCCATAATATTTTTCTATATCTAATTTTTGAGTTATTTTATTTTCTTCATTAAACTTATAAGCTATATCTATCCATGTTAAATCATTAGATATATATTCTAAATCTTCCCATTTACCATCCACTTTTTTTTGAATTTTGAATTCTACTCCACAACCAGTAATATTTTCATTGTTATTTATAATAGTTATTGAAACACTTGAAGGAGAAATTGTATTATTATCAATTTCTACCTTAGTTTGAGCATTTTGATTTGCATTAGTAGATGTATTATAAATGTTTTCATCATTATTAGTATTCTTTTTTTTATCAATTATAACTATTCCCATAATAATTATTGAAATAATAATTATTAAAAATAAAATTTCTAAAGAATATTTTTTATTCATAACTAGCTACCTCTTTATACGAATTCTCTTGATAAAAGTATATCAAAAAAACTAATGCTTGTAAATATTTTCTTATTTTACTATCCTTTTAAAATAAAAACGTATACATTTAATAATAACAATTATAAAAATTATTGCTAATATTATGGAACTAACAATTATAACTTTTTTATTTATCATTTCTAGTTCATTATTTGTTGTAGCTTTTTCAATTTCTTCAGTTTTAATTGACTTTTTCTCTTGATCAGGATGTAATTTTTTATATTCTTCATATCTTTCTAAAAATTTATCATAATCCTCAGGTTGTGTTCCAATATAATCTAACTGATATTTACCATTTACATTGGTCATTCTTAAAAAACAAATATTAGTTTTTCTTTCATTTACCATACTCTCGCTATCTTTTTCAAAGCTTCTTAAATATTCTACATTTTTATTCCATATAGTATTTTCTTCTGATACTGGTGTTACTACAAATTCTACACTTGCTCTAATACTTTTTTCATTTGACTCATACATTGACATTGCAAAATTTTTATATTCTAATATTCTTTGTTCTTCTGGTACATCATCTTTTTTAAAGCTTTCCATCCATTCAGAATATGCATTTTCTATAATAGAAGTCCTATCCTTATTATCAATTTCATAATATTCAATAGCAAATGTTTTACCTGCAAATATAAATATGAATATTAGCATAATTAATACACTTTTTATTCGCATTTTAGTTTTCCTCTCTTTCTAATACTACTTCCTCATTTTGTCCATTATATTCAAAATGAACTGTTATTTTATCTGTTGCGTTATATTGGGTTAAGTCATACACTCCTTCGTGTTCCAATATTCCTTCATCATTTATTCCCGTTGATCCATTTTCTCGTGGTCCCATTGTTAAATCAAATCTTTCTCCATTTTCATTTGTTAGGTATATTTTTATATTAAACAAATAACTAATTTTTTCATTATATTCTTTCATTTCTTCTGTCTGTCTTTCCTTCCATGAGATATAACGTAAAATTTCATTTGAACCTTTAAATTCATCTGCTATAGTTTTATAAAATTCCAATTCATCAGATGTTGGCACTTGAGGTTGTTTTTCAGATTTTACATTAGCCTTTAACTCTAAACCGGTATTATATAATGTTGCAGCAATAACTTTGTAGTCTTCGTTAGTTGTAGATTTTTGAACATAAATCGTATCTTGTCTATTATACATTTTTTCTGGAACATCTATTTCAAAATCCCAGTTACCTTTTAGTGTTATTTCTTCATCTCCTTGCATTGCCTCTACTTTTTCCGAAATTTTAATTTGGCTAAGATGTATTTTCAATTTTTTACTTTTTGGAAATGTTGTACTACTATCTGTATATATATTATAAATTACATTCACTTGATTTCCTTCTTTTTTATTCACAAAATTATTAACACCACAATTACAATGATTTTCATCAAATTCATCATATTTATAATCTAAATTATTTTCATTGCAATAATTTTCAAATGTGGTTTTATCCATACAATATAAAACTTTATTTTCTTCATCTGTTATAAGTAAATCTGGAAAATTAAAATTCCAAACTTTTTCTACATTTATAAATTTTTTAGCTTGTTCAGATAACTCTGCACTAAATGTCAAACTTAAGTTAAAATTATCCATTACTAAATCATTTACTTTTATTTTAGTATCAATGTCATCAATCACTTGTCCTGTTTCATCATTTTGTAATGTTGCATTAGCATTTTCATATTCCATATCTATATTTTCTATATAACCTTCATTCATTGCTGTTGCAATTCCATTACCTGTTTGATAGAAATTATCATATATTCTTTTAGAAATGTCTCTTGCAAAAACAATTCCTGTTATAGATAAAGAACAAAATGTTACCATTAATGTATTTTGAATTATATTTTTTACTTTTTTGTGAGTCTTTTCCCTTTTTTTAAACTCTTCAATTGTTATTTCACTTTTTAGGCTATTGAATATTTCTTGTTTGCTCATTTATAAAATCCTCCCTCTCTTAATATTTTCCTAACTTTTTTTCTCGTTCTATGTAATGTGGTTTTAACATTACTAAGTTTTATATTTAGTTCTTTTGCAATTTCTTTTGTTTTTAATCCATCATAATAAAACATTTCAAATATCTTACATTCTTTTTCTTGTAAATTTTTAATTATGTATTCATTCATTTCGCTATTTTGTATTCCGCTATCTATATCAAAGTCTTTTATTTCTTCAATTTGATAATTTTGTGTTTCTTTGGCTATTTTACTACATTTTCTGAATATTACATTTTTAGTTACGCCTGCTATATATGAACTAAACTTAACCTTTTTATCTAATTTCTTTGTATTTTTCCAAAGAATAAAAAATACATCTGATATAATTTCTTCTGCATCTTCTTCTGTTACATTTGAAGAATTCTTTATAATACTTCTTATATAGTTATAGTAGTCATCGACGACTTTTTGCATATTTAGTTCTTTATGTTGTATATAACTTTCTATTAATTTTTCTTCTACCATTTTCTTCTCCTTTTTTATGTCTTACACTTATATATTCACTTAAAATTATAAAAAGGTTACAATTTTAAACAAAATTTTTAAAAATAAAATATTCACTTGTCTAAATAATTTTATTATTAAGTGAATTATACAATATAAGAGCAAATAATTTTATTAATTATTTGCTTTCTAACTTTTTTATTTGTTATCTAATTTAAAAATATTTATACTATTCATCTTTTACCAATTCGCTTTTATATTGTTCTTCTCCTACTTTATAGTTAATATATAGCTTTTTAGCTAAATCTTTTTTATTTGCATCTAATACCATTTTATAGATATTTTCTTCTCTTGTTCCACCACTAAGTTCTTGATAAACTTTTCCTTCTCCATCTGTAATGCTTAATGTCTCATTTCTTTTATTTCTAAATTCTTCTGTTGGCATATCTTTTCCTGCAGATATTAAATTTACATATTCTTTAGAAACAAAATTTATCACTAATTTTGTATCTGTTAAAGTCATGCTTTTTATTTCTAACCCAGGAATTTCATTAGCTAGTTTCAAATTTATTGTTTCTCTTTTGTTCATTTCTTGTGGTACATCAAATTCAAATAACCATTTTGCAGTACTTAAATCTATATTTTTTGCAGTACTAGAATCATATTCTCCATTTTCATCTTTATCTATTGTAAAATATCCTAAATCAAATATTTTAATATAAAGTTTTTGACTTAAAGGAAATTTATCTTTTGCATCAATTGTTATTTTACTTACTACTATTTTCTCTTCTCTATTAATATCTTCGCTTCCTATTCCAGAAGAATCTGATAATTGTACACTATGTATATCTTTTTTGTTATATGCACCCAATTCACGTAACATAGAAATTGAATCATAATCCATTTTTTCAAGATTTCCGATATGATGTCTTGATGATACTTGATAAATATTGTTATTTTCATCATATATAGCATATCCATAACTAAGTGTTTCATAATTAATTTCTTTGTCTAATTTAAAATTCATGTTTACAGAGAGTGTGTCATCATTTAGCATAATTGTATCTACTTTAGCACCAATTCCATCTTGCACTATATAATCCATATTTTCTACTTTTGCATAATTATCTTCTTGTACATATGTCAGTGTTCCTTTTGTTTCTATAGCTTTTATTTCTTCAAACTCATTGTATCTTCTATTAATTTCTATTTCATCACTAATTTTTAAGTATATTTTATAAGAAACAAAAGCTAAGATTAATATTACTATAATTATTGCTATAATTAATAGAATTTTTTTCCACATTTTCATTTTTTTCTTTTCCATAAAAAATACCTCCCTTTTTATTTTGGAAGGCAACCTAGCTATCATGAGTTCTTTTTTGAACTTTTAGACCTATGGCTTTGCGTCATAAACTTTCGTTTATTTTGCTATTTACATCTACTTAAATTATAGCATATTTTTAGAACTTTTTCAACATTTTATTACTTTTTTATGATTCTTTTATATTTACATTTTAGTATTTTTATAGTATAATTCACATAATTTAGCAAATGCTAATTCAATTTTATAATCTCCTTTTGGAGTTAACATAGATGAGTACTAGACAACACAATAAATATTGAAGGAGGTAATATTATGAAAGTTGAAGAGATGTATGTGTCTATAACTCAGGCAGAAAAGATTTTCGAAGTAATAAATCAATCACTAAGTGTTACAAAGTATATTCAAATTTTTGTAACAAAAGAGTTGATTGAAGAGTTGCAGAGAAATGGTGCAGAGCATCATGTTTATCAATTTAATGGACCATGTTGTTTCCATTATAATAAAGATGATGACAAGTCTGGAGGAGAAATTTGGTATGGATATCACGAAAGTGATCTTTCTTCACCTTTAGTATCCTCAGCAAGTTTTATTTCCAATTGTAGTGATTATTATCAGTTAGTGAATTTTCCATCAGCTAATTATTTACACTTTACAGCTGGATTTAAAAAATTATTGTTGATTGAAGCAAATACTACAGCAATACGATCATAACAACATCATAAACCAGAAACCAAGGAAACATTCCTTGGTTTCTGGTTTGTTAATGTCCTCTCATTTGAAGAAACTCATCACATTTACTTATGAAAAACATAAAAGCTAATATAAGAGCAATAAAAATTGCAGTAATTGAAATTACATACCCAACCTTAAATGAAACACCTGTAAAATAACAAATCCATTTTATAAATGTCCTATGTATTGAGTTATAACCCTTGGTATAGCTATTACTTTTTGCCATAATAAAGTTTTCAGCTGGAAAAAAATATAATTCTGAAAATTTATATAATATGTTTGTATCTGGATATTCTAGTCCTAATTCCCATTTTTTTATAGTCTTAATATCTACTATAACTCCTAATTTGCTTAATTCTTCAATAACATCTATATAGCTCCAGTTTTTTTTATTTCTTAATTCTTCTAATAATTCTTCTATTGTTCTTTCTTCTATTACTGCTGTTTTATCTTTAATACTATTTTCTTTTTTAT
This sequence comes from uncultured Clostridia bacterium, assembly GCA_947627555.1. Classification (GTDB taxonomy): domain Bacteria; phylum Bacillota; class Clostridia; order TANB77; family CAG-508; genus CAG-269. The sequence goes on from CANQWL010000021.1 coordinate 8,909, forward strand.
TTTTCATAATAAAAATACTCCCTTTTTTAAATTAATTTAGTTATAGGTATTTTTTAGTTTAATTTTTTATATTTTAATTATTATCAAGTTTATTATAACATAATGTTTAAACTTAATAAAGTTAAAAAGTAACCAAGGGACATTTCCCTTGGTCACTTTAGTTGGGTTATGCAATTAGCATAACCTGTCAATTTCATGATGATTCGGCTCCCCATTTTTGAGAAGAATATTGATCTTCTTTAAATCTTCTCTTATTTCCTGGGGTAATTCTGACTTTAGTAACATAAGAAAGCTTGTGCTTCCTTCCCTGCCGATTTTGTTCCGCACAGTCGTTAAATCATACACCCGAATATCCCTCCTTTAATTTTTAATACTACTATTATATCACATTTTACATAAAAAGTCAAAATAAAAGAACTAGATTACTTGTCGAGAAGAAATCTAGTTCAATAAACAAAAAATAAACATATATAAATATATGATTTATTATAAGCATTTTAGCAAAAAAAGCTATATAAGTCAACAAAAACATTTGAAAAATACAAAAAAATTAAGTTAAAAACTAAATAAAAAATTCATAAAAATATCTAATTGTCATGTATCTAAATTATAAATTTCTAAGTCTCTAAATGCTGGATCATAAATATTTTTGCCTTCATAATTAAATCTAGAACCATGACAAGGACAATCCCACGTTTTCTCAACATCATTCCAAGAAAGTAAACAACCTAAATGAGTACAAACTGGTTTAACAGCATATATTTTTCCATTCTCATTTTTATAAATTCCTATTTTTTCACTATTTACCTCTATAATTCCACCAGAATTATTTTTAATTTCTTCGAATTTCATATTAGGCTTTTTTATTTTATCTAAAAACAAAGAGTTAGTAGATTGAACAATCATATTCTTCATTTCATCTCTATTTTTTATTGGCTTTAAACGTGTAGAATCAAATAGATATGCATATTTATTAGTTTTTCCTATGATATTGTCTACAATAATATTAGCTGCTACATTTGAAGAACTCATTCCCCATTTTTTAAATCCTGTACCTACATACATATTTGGCATAATATTAGAATATGCTCCTACATAAGGAATTTTGTCTATAGGAATGCAGTCCCTTGTGCTCCACTTGCTTATTATATCACAATCTGGATAATATTTTTTTACTTCTTTCTCTAAAATTCCATAACTATCTTGATAAGCGGTCGGTTGTCCTGTTTTATGATCTCCACCTGCAACTAATAAAATTTCTTTTTCATTCCATTTTGCAGTTCTATAAGAAAAAATTGGATTAGTAAAATTAATATACATTCCATTAAATAATGTTTTCTTTGTATCTACTGCTATTACATACGATGTTGATTGATACATTTTTGCAAAATAAAATCCTGGAAAATTAATAAATGGATAATGACTTGCAATAATTACATATTTTGATTTTACTTTATTATTTTCTGTATTAACAACATATAAGCCATCTTCATTTTTTACATCAGTAACTGTTGTATTAGTGTAAATTTCTCCATTATTTGAAACAACATTTTTTGCTAGTCCCATTACATATTTCATTGGATTAAATTGTGCTTGCTTTTTAAAACATATTGCTCCTGCAATTTCAAATGGAAGACCTGTTTTTGTAACAAAATCACAATTTTGAAAGCCTATTTGTTCTAATGCTAATACTTCTTTTTTTATTGCTCGTACTTCTTCTGGCTTTGTTGTATAAACATAATTATTTTGATATTCAAAATCACATTCTATCTTTTCTTTATCTATAATTTGCTTAATATTTTTTATAGCTTTTTCATTTGCTTCTAAATAATCTTTTGCATATTTTTCACCATAAGATTGAATTAAATAATCATAAAATAAACCATGTTGACTTGTAATTTTAGCTGTTGAATGTCCTGTTGTTTTTTCTCCTATTTCATACTTTTCTAATACAGTCACATGATATCCCAAGTTTGATAAATAATAAGCACAAGTAAGTCCAAATATCCCTGCACCTACAATACATATATCTGTTTCTTTATCTTCATTTAAAGTATCAAATTCTATATTATTTTTTATTGAATCTATCCAAAAAGACTCCATATTAAAAATCATTCCTTTCCAATAAATAAACCCTTATTTTTCTAAATTTTGGATATCATTCACCCTTTATATCTTTGTTTAGTATGATTAAATATTTTGTTAATTATTCATAAAAACTTTTTACTAGCCTAATTTTTAACGTTAGATATTGTCAATGTGAATTAATAAATTTTTAAATAAGCTCGTTCAAGTTAATTTTCAAAGAAATTTTAAATCAATTTTATGGCACCCTTCCAAGATAAACTTGAACTCTTTCCATAAAATTGATAAAAAATTTCTAATTCAAATTACTTTCAATTCGCTTTATTTAAAAATTTATTAATTTATATTGACAATAATTATTATTTACAAATATAAATGGTAAATATTAGAATAAATTATGAAAAAGGTGGAAAAATAAATTTAATAATGATATACTATCAAAAGTAAAAAACAAAGGAGGATTAATATGGAAGAAAATTTAAAAGATAAGCTTTTTGATAAAAAAGAAAATGGCTGGAAGACAATAAGCGAAGAAGAAAAGAAAAAGGCTTTTGATTTATCTAAAAAATATATGGATTTTTTAAATATATCAAAAACAGAAAGAGAATTTATAAAAAATGCTCGAAAACTGGCAGATGCTAATGGATACAAAGATATTATAGAATATGAAACTTTAAAACCAGGAGATAAAGTCTATTTTATAAATAGAGATAAAAGTATGTATTTAGGTATTATAGGTGAAGAACCAATTGAAAATGGATTACACATTATAGGTTCACATGTTGACTCTCCTAGATTAGATTTAAAGCCTAATCCTTTATATGAAGATACAGGATTAGCTTATTTCAAAACACATTATTATGGCGGAATTAAAAAATATCAATGGACAACAATTCCACTTAGTATGCATGGAGTAATTGTAAAAACAAATGGAGAAAAAATAGAAATTAATATTGGAGAAGATGAAAATGATCCAATATTTACAATTACAGATTTATTACCACATTTAGCACAAGAACAAATGGAGAAAAAGTTGAAAAATGGAATTGATGGAGAAGACTTAAATTTATTAATTGGTAGTATTCCTTATGATGAAAAAGATTGCTCAGAACAAGTAAAACTAAATATCTTAAATATTTTAAATCAAAAATATGGAATTACAGAAGTTGACTTTACAAGCTCAGAAATTGAGTTAGTACCTCAATTTAAAGCAAGAAGTTTAGGTTTTGATGAAAGTATGGTAGCAGCTTATGGTCAAGATGATAAAGTATGCGCTTATATTTCATTTAATGCAATGATGGAATTGAATAATGTTAAAAATACAGCTATTTGTATTTTATCTGATAAAGAAGAAATTGGAAGTATGGGAAACACTGGTATGGAATCACATATGTTTGATTTCTTTATATCAGAAATATTAAATAAATTAGGTGTAAACCGCCCTAACTTACTAGATAGAGTATTTTGTTTTTCAAAAATGTTATCATCTGATGTGGATGCAGGATTTGATCCAATTTATGCAGCCGTTTCAGATAAGAATAATGCAGGATTTATTGGCAAAGGTATTAGCTTAAATAAATATACAGGAGCAAAAGGAAAATCAGGAGCTTCTGATGCAAATGCAGAATATGTAGCATGGGTAAGAAATATATTAGAAAAAAACAATATTTTATATCAAATTGCAGAATTAGGAAAAGTAGATATTGGTGGTGGAGGAACAATTGCTTACATTTTAGCTAATAAAGGAGCAGATGTAATAGATTGTGGAGTTCCTGTTCTTTCAATGCATGCACCATATGAAGTAACAAGTAAATTCGATATTTATTCTGCTTACAAAACATATAAAGCTTTCTGGTCAGAATAAAAAATAATAAAAAGACTATTAAAACTGAAAACTAGTTATTAATAGTCTTTTTTATTTAATAAGTCAATAACAGAAGAAATAAAAACTTTATTATCACTTGATAAAGTATCTATCTTTTCATATAACTCAATATCATCAAAAATCTCTGGATTTTCGATAAATTCTTTATATAATATAATTGGATTAATACCTAAAATATTAATATATTTTATTAAAGTTTGAGTTTTTACACCATTATTTCCATTTTCTATTCTTGAAATATATTTAAGAGATATTCCTAACTTTTCAGATAATTGTTCTTGAGTCAATCCTCTTTTTATACGGAAATTTCTCAAAATCTTACCAAAAATTCTATCAACATCTGATTTTGAAATAGTATCCATCTTGTTCCTCCTTAATATTTATATTAAGTATTAGTAATAGTATAGCAATTACTTTTTAGTTGTTGAACACATTAACACTGCGAGAAAAAATAAGGTAAAATATGTAAAAAATAACTTTGAAATTAGAATTTACAAATAAATTATATTTAATAATAAAAATTCAATGTAACACTTTTAGTTGTATACAAAAATCGAAATATTATTCTAAATTTTAAAATTTTATAATGCATTTGCTTTAATATTATTAAAAATGCTATAAAGAGTACTACATTTTTTGTTGATTTTTCATAAAAAAATAGAATTAAAATAAAATCCAAAAATAATAAAAAATTTAAAAATAATTTTATTATTTTTTATAAAATATGATATAATGATATTAAAATATAATGGAGGATTTTTATGATAAGAAAATTTGAACCAAATGATACTACAAAAGTTATGACTATTTGGACAAAAGGTAATTTTACCGCTCATAGCTTTATTGAAAAAGATTATTGGCTTGAAAATTTTAATAGAGTAAAAAATGATTATTTATTAAAAGCAGACACTTATGTATATGTAGAAAATAATGAAATAAAAGGTTTTGTTAGTCTTCTAAAAAATGGATACATTGGTGCTTTATTTGTCAGTCAAGATTTTAAACGAAGAGGTATTGGTAAACAATTAATCAACCATTGTAAAGATATTAATAGTAAATTAGTTTTGAAAGTTTATGAAAGAAATATAAATGCTTTATTATTCTGTATTTCAATGGGATTTAAAAATAAAAAAATTCAAATTGACAATAATACTGGTGAAAAAGAATATATAATGGAATGGGATGAATCAGCAAAAGAAGCAAAGTACTAATTACTTTGCTTCTTTTTTATGTTTACATTTAAACTATATTTTATAATATTTTTATATATCATGATTTTATGTAACCTTTTAGCAACTTTTAATTTGCATCTGTAGCTGCATTATTTTCTAGAAATCTTTGATTATGCCATCTTAAATAATGTGTTCTCTCACAATTTATTAATCTCATATCTACCTTTTTGCCTTCCAACATACCATATTCTTTAGAGTTTCGTGCTTCTTCGTTTAATTTTATTACTCCTGTACTACTATCAATTGTCATATATTTTGCACTTTCAAATAGCTTATCATGATTAGGACATAATAATAATCCATTATATTGATTTATAGCATCATATGTATTATCACATAGCGCATATGGTTTAATATGACTTGCTATTAAGAATTTTGAAAAAGCAAAACCGCATATAGGACAAACTTTAGGGTTATTTTCATATAATCTCTTTTTAAATTCTCTTTGTACTGCTTGATTTCTTGTTTTCATTTTGTCTTCAACAAATTGTTTCTTATCGAAATCATTTGTAACATTAGGTTCTACTTTACTATCTATAATATCTAATTTTAGCCCTGCTAACTCACTAGCAATAGTCTCTTCAGGAATCATTTTATTTTGGTCATATGTTACTGTTTCAAATGTATATCCTTCAAGCATATACTTAACATAGTCCATTGAAAATTTTAATATATAATCGTTTTTCTTTTTTAAATCATTAGGAGTTCTTGTTCCTTCAACATTTAATGAGATATCATATATTGTTATTTTTTTTCTATAATTAATATTTAGTGTTCTAGCAAAATAAATTCCATTGTTAATAAATCCTAATATTATATTAGTATATTTTAATAATTGCTTTGACCAATTTGATCCTTTTGTTTGTATGCTTACACTTTTTTTATTAAATATATTGTATATTTGATTAATTATTTCTTTATTAGTTTCTTCTGTGTTGCTTCTATTATATAATTTTTTATATAATTCTAATATACCATCATTTTTCATAGTAGAATAAGTTAATAAATATATAAAAATATATGCATTTTCTGGGTATTGACATATGAAATTTAGAATTTCATTGTTTAAAATTATATAATTATTATTATTTACTTTTTTTATAATATTAGCAAATTCTAATAAGTTCAAGCTTTCAGAATAATAATTAACAGCTCCTGCAGTTCCTGGTGATAAATTAAAAATATCTTCAATATATTCTATAGCTCTTTGTCTATGTTCCCTTTTATTAAAATTATTTCCAATTTTATTTCTTTCAACAAATTTAGCTATAAAAAATATTGTATCATAACCATATGCTTTATCAGATAAATACTTTCCTTCTTCTTTTGATAATGTTAGTACTTTAAAATATTGTATCATTTTATTTATAATTTCTTTATTTATAGTTTCTTTATTCATAATTTTTTACTCCTATATAATATATCGAACTTGAATCTATATTTATCGTAAATTTTGATTTATTTTTAACAATACTATAATATTCTCTAAAATCTTGTGTTGAATATAAGCTTAAATCTATATTTTCTAGTATTTTTTCATCTTTTGGTAGCAAAATAGCAATTGAACCATTAGGAATTGTATTTTTAGGTAAAATTGTGGCTCTTGTGTTATACGTAAAATTAGGCATAATTACTGAAGCACTGTTTAAAAATTTTTTTGCATTAAAATCATCAATATTATTTACATATTTATCATAACCTTTAATATTAATAATTTCACCATTATCTAATATATTTTTTGATTTAAGTATTCTGTATTTACCATCTTCTTTTAAATATTTATTAGTTATTTGTCTATCTCTAAAAAAATCAAATACATTTAATTTTATTTTTTTTATGTATTTATCAAACCATTCATTCCTATATAAAAGCCAACATTTATCATGAACTATATAAAATTGTGGTTGTATAATTATTTTATTATTTATTTTATCTTCTATTATTACACTATTTTTATAATTCTTTTTGAAATGTATTGATATTATTTCAACAAAGACATTTTTAAAATATTTAACTCCAAAATCATTTATTGAGATAATTGGCATTTTTTCATAATCTTTTCTTAAATTTGCATATTCGGCAGCCATTAAAAATGTTTTTGGAATAATTATAATAATTTCATCTGATATTTTGTTTATTTTTTTCATAAAAAAGGCAAACAAATTATTAACATTTGGCTCATCAAATATTTTTCTATATTCTGTAAGAAATTTCTTTTCAGGTTTACAATATGGTGGATTTGCAATGACTAAATCATATTTTTCTAAAAATTCGTATTTTAAAAAGTCATCACATATGTAATTTATTTTCACTCTAGATCCATAATTAAATAATTTAATTATTCTCTTTAATTCATTTAATGCATTTCCATCTATATCTACTAAATCTAGCTGAATTTCTTCACATTTATCTAACATCGATATTATTTGTGGTAGAAATGCACCTAATCCAACAGATGGTTCTAATATTCTAATATTATGTAATTTTGTTTCATAATGTTTTATTGCATCAAAAACAACACTTTGTGGAGTATAAAAAGACCCTGTCTTTTTTCTGTCGTTTAACATTTCTTCATATAAAAAGGATTGTATATAAAAGTTATTATTAAATCTATCGTCTTCTTTTAAATATTTATCTATATCTTTGCTTTTATATTGTTTAACAAATTCTTCAAATTCTAACATAATATTTATATTTTTAGCGATAGAATTCATTATTTTAGTTGGAACTGCTTCTCCAATACATCTTCTTATATTTAATTCATATCTTTTTAAAAACATTTCTTTATCTTCTATTTTGTCAATATCTTCTTCTACCCATTTAAATGTATCTGGTATAGTCATTACTCTCATAAGTTCTCTGATACTTAATACTCTATTGTCACTTGGGTGTATCGTATCTTGACTAGCTAATAAATCGTTACGTGTTGCAACACACGCACAACATTTATCCCAATATAATCTTCTAAATTTATTTCCTAAATGCCCAGATTTTAAAATTTGATGCTTACCTTTCACAATTTTATATGGTTTTTTTGCTTCTTCATTATCAAATGCTGTTTCCCCTTCTTTTAAATCTGCAATCCATTCTTCCATATATCTAGGATACTTTCTAGCAAAGTGATATATATCGTTTTGATCAATTTGACCATATTCCAGACTTTTTAAATTTCCTATTGCTTCCCTTAATGTGATTTCTTTTTGTCTAGATGGAAATAAATTTAAAGGAGAAATGTTTAATAAATCTTTTCTAGTTCCAATAACTATTGTTCTTGGTCTACTAGAAGGTACGCCATAGTCTTTAAAGTTAATTATTTTATAATATATATTATAGTCATTACCTAAATTAGTATATATACTTTCTGATATTTTTTTATCTTTTCCATCAATGTCTGTGCAAATTGTGTTCATAAAAGCTCTTACATTTTCAATTACAAATATTTTTGGTTTTATATTGTTTATAATTTTAATTGCTTCTATAACTAACGAATTTCTTTTTTGTTCATTGTTTTTCTTGTAATTTGCTGTTGACATTCCTTGACATGGCGGTGTTGCAACAATTAAGTCAACATCTTCTAGTCCTTCTTTCATTTTCCAAAACTTAATTTCTTTAAATATTTTTTCTTTTGTTTTGTCTTTAGTAATATCTCCTGAAATATATCCAGTTTCATATTTACATTTATTATTATTTTTTTGAATATTTAGTCTACTTTCTAGTAACTCATTTGTTGCTATACATTCAAAATCTTCCATTTTAAAACCGTAACATCCAACTCCTGCACTACTAAATAAGCTTATATATGTTCTTTTATTCATTACTATATCTCCTTTTTATATTTAATTATTTCTGTTACTGAACAATCTAAAAATGCACATAATCGACCAATAATTTCAATAGAAACAGGTTTATCATGTTTTAATTTGCTCATAGTTGCTGGAGATATTCCTGTATTTTCCATTATGTCTTTTTTCTTTATATTTTTTGTTGCTACATATGCTCTAAATGGTTCATAGGTAATCATTTTTTTCCTCCTATTTTATTTAATACTTCTTATTTATATAATAAAACTTCGCTTTTGTATATGCTTTTTTTGCATTTTCATAAAATGTAATATGTTTGTAATATATTTGTAATGTTTTTGTAATATTTTAGCTGTATTATTGCTTTTTATGTTGATTTTTATTACTTGAAAATTACTGTTTGGATTTTAATTTTTTTTGTGAATTTTTGAATTATATACCTTCGGGTTATGAGGGCTAGTTGAGAGGTTTATGTAATTTAGTGAAATCAAGGGTTTTAGGCTGTATATCAATAA
>CANQWL010000022.1 GCA_947627555.1 uncultured Clostridia bacterium
AACAATTCAATTATACTACTTGAATCACTTTTTTTCTATATTATTTTTGTTTCACATCAATTGTAACACTACATTTTGGAAAATTTTATCTTTGTTTTTTATAAACAATGCTACATTTTGCTGAATATTAACAAAAAATTAAAACTTAAATAATAAATTATTGTCTTATATTATTTTAATATGATATAATAAATCAAAATTATAAAAAGTTTAAATAATATCTAAAATTTGAAAATTATTAATAGTGTTTTGTGTTTTGGAAAGGAATAATTTTAACTATGAAAAACTTTTTTATTATATTAATAACAAAAATTTTATATATAATATTAAAAATAGCTGGTAAAAATGGTGGTAACTTTTTAGGAAAACTTGCTTATGATTGGAATTCAAAAATCTTTCATTATTTTAAAATTGATTGTCCTATTATAGCAGTTACAGCTACAAATGGAAAAACAATGACAAATAATGCGATTGGATATGTTTTTAAAACTGCTGGAAAAAAAGTAATTAGTAACATAGAAGGAAATAATATGGAAACAGGAATTCTTTCTACTCTTTTAAAATCTTGTAGTTTAACTGGAAAAATCAAAGCAGATTATTGTGTTTTTGAAGTTGATGAAGGATATGTTCCAATTGTATTTAAAGATTTGAAATTGGATACTTTAGTAGTTCTTAATTTCTTCCGTGATCAATTAGATAGAAACGGTGAAGTTGAATCTTTAATCTTGAAAATTAATGAATTTTTGAAAACCTATACTGGAAATTTAATATTAAATGCAGATGATCCAAATGTTGCAAGACTTGGAATGGCAAATTCTGAAAATAATAATGTTTATTATTTTAGTGTTGACCAATATGATTATGCAACAAAAGACATTAAAGAAGCTGGTGAAGGAAAGTTTTGTCCATTTTGTGATACTCGCATTGAATATGAATATTATCAATATTCTCATATTGGAAAATTCAAATGTCCTAATTGTGGATATGGAGATAATGAAATATATAAACTCGCAACTAATGTAGATTTAAAAAATAGATGCTTTAATATTGGTGATATTACATATCAAATAAGATTTAATAGCATTTATAATATTTACAACTTTGTAGCTGTTATTACTTGTGCAAGTTTATACAATATAGATACAGAAATAGTAAGACAAGCTCTATCTGAATTTGTATTAAACAATGGAAGATTAGAAGAACTTGAAATTAATAATATCCCAACAATTATTAATTTAGCAAAAAATCCAACAGGTGCAAATGTTAGTCTTCGAATTTTAAATGAAGATGATAGCGAAAAGGAATTACTATTTGTTTTAAATGACAATATTGCAGATGGATTTGATGTTTCATGGATATGGGATATTAATTTTGATACTCTTAATAATGTAACTAGAATTATAACAGCAGGTACAAGAGCTTATGATATAGCAATTAGAATAAAAACATCTGGCTTTTCACCTGAAAAAATAGAGCCATATTTAAACTTATCTGATGCTGTAAAAAATTTATATAAAACAGATACAAAAAAATATGTAATTGCAAATTATACTTCTCTTCAATCAACAAGAAAAGAAATTTTGAATTTTAATCAACAAAATTAATTAATCAAAGGAGTTTATTTATGAAAGAATTAAAAATTTTATATCTATATCCTGATATATTAGAACTATATGGAGATTTTGGAAATATACAAGTGCTCCGTTATCGTTTAGAACAAAGAGGAATCAAAGCTATTATTGATTCATATTCTATTGGTGATATTGCTCCTGACTTTACAAAATATGATTTAGTTTTTGCAGGTGGAGGTGCTGACCAAGAACAAGGAATTTTATCTCAAGATTTGTTAAAACATAAAGATAATATAAAAGAAGCAATTGACAATGGCGTGTTTTTCTTATTAATTTGCGGTGCTTATCAATTGTTTGGAAAATATTATAAAGGCGTTGAAGGAAATATAATTCCTGGATTAGAAATTTTTGATTACTATACAGAAGCAATAGAAGATAGAAAAAAAAGATGCATTGGAAATATTGTAATAGAAGCTAATTTGAATGGAAATTTAACAAAAATTATCGGTTTCGAAAATCATGGTGGTCAAACTTATGGTGTTTCTTCTCCTTTTGGTAATGTTTTATTTGGTAATGGAAATCAGTTTGGTGCACATGATGAAGGTTTCTTTTTGAATAATGTAATTGCTACTTATTTACATGGTCCTCTTCTTTCAAAAAATCCTGAACTTGCTGATTTTATTATTAAATATTGTTTAGATAGAAAATATGATGAAAATATTACTTTAGAAGATTTAGATGATAATTTTGAAAACTTATGTAGAAATCAATTATTAGATAGATTTTTGAATGTTTCATAATGTTAGTTTATTAAATAAAACTTTTTTATAAAGCACTAATAAAAACTAATTACTATAAAAGTATATTAAAGTATAAATAGCATAAAGAGAATAATATTTTTATATTTTGAAGTGAAATTGTGGGGACCGTTCAAAAATTCTCAAAAGTTTGTAAAAACTTTTGTTAGAATTTTTAGAATGGGGATAACGAAAAAATATAAAAATATTATTCTCTAGGAACAAGTAGTAAATATTTTAATTATTTCTATAACATAAATAATGCCTCTACAATTATATGTAGAGGCTATTTTTTATGAAATTTTATAAATGCATTACTCTTTGTTTTATTTCTTTTGTTTTTCCAACATTCCAGAAATTCTCTCCTAAGTAACCACATGTACGTCTTACAACTGTTAATTTACTATGGTCTTTATTTCCGCAATTTGGACATTCCCATTCATTGTCTTTATTTATAATAATTTCTCCATCAAATCCACATTCATGGCAGTAGTCTGATTTTGTATTAAATTCTGCATATTGGATATTATCATAAATGAATTTAACTACTGATTCTAATGCATCAATGTTTTTGCTCATATTTGGTATTTCAATATATGAAATTGCACCACCTGAAGATATTTTTTGAAATTCACTTTCAAATGATAGTTTTTCAAATGCATCTATTTTTTCTCTTACATCTACATGGTATGAGTTTGTGTAATATCCTTTATCTGTTATATCTTTAATTGTTCCAAATCTTTCTTTATCAATTCTTGCAAATTTATAGCATAAACTTTCTGCTGGTGTTCCATATAAAGCAAATCCAATATTTGTTTCTTTTTTCCATTTGTTTACTGTTTCTCTTAAATGTTTCATTACTCTGATTGCAAATTCATGTCCTTTTTCAGTTGTGTGTGATTCTCCTGTCATTAATTTTGTTACTTCATATAATCCAATATATCCTAATGATATTGTTGAATATCCGCCAAATAGTAATTTATCAATTTTTTCTCCTTTTTCTAGACGAGAAATTGCTCCATATTGCCAGTGAATTGGGCTTATGTCTGATTTTGTTCCAAGTAAAGCATAGTGTCTGCACATTAATGCTTCTTTACATATTTCTAGTCTTTCATCAAACTCTTTCCAGAATTTTTCTTCATCTCCATCTGCTACAATTCCTATTTGTGGTAAGTTAATACTTACTACACCTTGATTAAATCTTCCTTCGAACTTGTAGTTTCCTTTTTCATCTTTCCATGGTGATAAGAAGCTTCTGCATCCCATTGGGCTAAATACATTTCCTTCATAGTTTTCACGCATTTTCTTTGCTGAAATGTAATCTGGATACATTCTTTTTGATGAACATTTTACTGCAAGTTTTGTTAAATAATCATATTTTCCACCTTTTAAGCTATTAAATTCATCTAAAACATAAACTAATTTTGGGAAAGCTGGTGTTACATATACTCCTGCTTCGTTTTTTATTCCTTCATATCTTTGTCTTAACACTTCTTCTATAATCATTGCATTTTCTTTGATGTATGGATCTCCTTCTTCTAAGTGTAAGAATAAAGTTACAAAAGGTGATTGCCCATTTGTTGTCATTAATGTATTAATTTGATATTGAATTGTTTGAACTCCGGCTTTTAATTCAGTTTTTAATCTATCTTGTACCATTTCTTCTATAATGTCTGCTGGTACTTTATCACCATATTTTTCTTCAAATGATGATTTAAATTTTTCATAACTTTTTCTTAAATATTTTCCAAGATGTATCATATCTACTGATTGTCCACCATATTGATTACTTGCAACAGCTGCTATAATTTGTGTTGTAACAGTACATGCTACTTGGAAGCTTTTTGGACTTTCTATCATTTTTCCATTCATAACTGTACCATTATCTAACATATCAGCTATATTAATTAAGCAACAATTGAAAATTGGTTGGATAAAATAATCTGCATCGTGAAAATGTAAAACTCCTTCTTCATTTGCTTTTACTACTTTTTCTGGAAGTAATAATCTTTTTGTTAAATCTCTTGAAACTTCTCCTGCTATGTAATCTCTTTGTGTAGATGCTAATAAAGTATTTTTATTTGAGTTTTCTTCTGCTAGTTCTTTGTTTTCATTTCTAATTAAACCTAAAATTGTTTCATCTGTTGTATTTTGTTTTCTAACTAATGCTCTTGTATAACGATATACAATATATTTCTTTGCTAATTCATATTTTTCAATTTCCATTAATTTTTCTTCAATTATGTCTTGAATATCTTCTACAAGCATTCTTTTTTTGTTTAGCTCTTCTATATATAAAATAATTTGTTTAATATCTTCTTTATTTGCTCTTTCTTTTGGTTTTACTTCCTTATTTGCTTTTTCAATTGCAACTCTTATTTTCTCCCTATCATAGTCTACAGCTCTTCCATCTCTTTTTATTACTTTCATTTTACATTTCCCCCTTGTTTTGTTTTGTATGGCTTTATTATATACTAAGAATTTTGTATTTCTGTTGCAAAAGCAACAATTTTTCAAAGACTTTTTTTTCCATTTTGAAAATATGCTTGACTGTAACTTTTCATCGTTTATTACAATTTTTTTACAAAATTATTACAATTTGTTTGTTATTTTAACATTAATTCTTATTGCTTGATTTTAATATATTTTAGAGGTTTTTGTTGCTTTTGCAACTTTTTTATTATATAATATTCTTACTATTATAAGATGTTACTATATAAATATGGAGGATTGTATGAATTTAAGTTTTAATATCGATAATTTTATTAAAGATTTTGAAAACAATTGTAATAAAGTACAAAAAAAATTTTTTGCTAAAAACGAAATTATTACTACATACATAGAAAAAAGAAATCAATTTTGTATTTTGAAAAGTGGAAATGCTGATTTAGTTAGATATGACTTAAATGGAAATAAAACAATTGTAGAACATTTTTCAGCAAATGATATCTTTGGAGAAGTATTTTATACAATTACAACTAATAATGAATTGCTTGTTGAAGCAAAATCTAAATGTGAAGTTTTAATTTATATTTATGATGATATTCATTATAAATGTAAAAATAACTGTAAATTTCATCATACTTTGTCAGAAAATTTACCAGAACTTATTTTGAGCAAAGTAACACAACTAAATATGCGTATTGAACTTTTAGCCAAAAGATCCATTCGTGATAAATTACTTGGATATTTTAATATATTGTCTTCTAGAAATCTAACTAAAACTTTTTCATTGCCTTTTTCATTAACTGATTTAGCCGATTATTTGAGTGTTGATAGAAGTGCTATGATGCGAGAGTTAAAATATTTAAAAGAAGAAGGTATTGTTAAAAAATCTGGAAATAAAATTACATTACTTTATAAATAACATTTTATTTTAATACTTTATAATTTTTATCTATATAATAAATTTTTGGGGAATATTATACATTATAATATTCCCCTCATTTTTGCAAGGTTTAATCAAATTTTAATAATTTTATTGTGTTGTCGGAAGTTATCAAAATCTTCTTTAACTTTGGAAGATACGCTACAGATCAAGTTACCACATTTTTGGTTTCAATTCTAAATAAATAGGTTTTTCATCTTTAATTCTTGTGCTTAATCCATGTCCTGGATATACAATAACATCATCTGGTAATTTTAGTAGCTTATTTGTTATTGAATTAATAATATCTTCTCTATTTGATGTTGGTAAGTCTGTTCTTCCCCATGTTCCTCTAAACATAGTATCTCCTGAAAACAAACATTTTTCTTTCTCGCAATATAATGAACTTCCACCCTTAGTATGACCTGGAGTATGAATAACTTTAAATTGCAATTCTCCTAAATGAATAAAATCATTATCATCAATTCTTGAATCTGCTTCTAATTCTATATTTCCAGCACCAATATATGGTGATAAATTAATTTCTGGATTATTAAGGCCATCACTATCATCTCTATGAATTAAAATCTTTCCACCACATCTATTTTTTAATTCAGTAACTCCTAATATATGGTCTCCATGACAATGAGTCAAATAAATGTATTTTAATTTACCATTTAAAATTTTTATTAATTCTTCAATTTTATCTACATCACCTGCTGGGTCAATTACCATAATTTCTTTTGATTGTTCATCTAATATTATATAACAATTAGTCGGATCTCCTATCCAAGTATCTATCTTTAGTTCCTTTAATATCATAACTTTTTCTCCCTTTGAGACAATGGGGACGGTCTTCAAATGTCTCACTTTTTATTGTATTTTTTGTCATATTTTGTCGTATATGCTTTTTCGCTATTTTACGACAATTTATGTGAGACATTTGAAGACCGTCCCCATTGTCTCATTTCTTTCTTCTTACTTCATATACACTATCTACTTTTCTTATAGCTTTTTGTGCTTTGTTTAGTTCTTCTAGATTTTCTACTTCTAGAGTTACTTCTATAATTGCAATTCTTTCTTTTGTTGTTTTTGTGTTTACTCCTAATATTTTTGCTTTTGTTGTTCCTATTTCTTTTAAAATGTCAACTAATAGTCCGCTTCTGTCGTTTGAATATATTTCGATGTCTGCTTGATATGTTGTTATATTTTCATTATACCATTCTACATCTATCATTCTATTTTCTTGTGTTATTAAGTCTTTTACATTAATACAGTCTTTTCTGTGAACAGATACTCCTCTTCCTTTTGTAATATATCCTATAATTTCATCTCCTGGAAGTGGATTACAACATTTTGATAGTTTAACTAAACAATTATCAATTCCTTTTACAATAATACCTGAATTAGATGTTTTTGGCTTCCTTTGTTTTTCTTTTTGTAGTTGTTTTATTTTTTCTTCGATATTTTCTTCTTCATGTTCTTTTCTGTATTCTTGTAACATTCTTGAAATTACTTTTACTGGAGAATTAGCTCCAAATCCTACTGCTGCATACATTTCATCTAAGTTTTTATATTTGTATTTTTCTAACATTGCATCTATGTATGATGTTTTAAATAAATCTGAATAAGAAATTCCTATTCTCTTTAATTCTTTTTCTATTAATTCTTTTCCTTTTTCAATATTTTCCGCTTTTTGTGCTTTTTTGAACCATGCCTTTATTTTGTTTTTTGCACTTGTACTTTTTATAAATTTAAGCCAATCTATACTTGGTCCTTTAGCATTATCTGATGTAATAATTTCTACAATATCTCCGCTTTTTAGTTCAGTTACAATTGGCATCATTTTACTATTAATTTTACATCCTGTCATATGATGACCTATTTCTGCATGAATACTATAAGCAAAATCAATTGGAGTTGCTCCTCTTGGTAGAACTTTAATCGCTCCTTTTGGTGTAAATACATAAACTTCTTCTTCAAATAGTTCTGTTTTTAATGTTTCTAAAAATTCTTGAGGATCTTGTAATTCATTTTGCCATTCTAATGTTTCTCGAAGCCATGCTAGTTTATCTTGTTCTACTGTTATAGATTGTTTTTTTCCAAAATAACTTGCTTCTTTATATGCCCAATGTGCAGCTATACCAAATTCTGCAATTCTATGCATATCCCATGTACGAATTTGCACTTCAAATGGTGTTCCCTTTTCTCCTAATAAAGTTGTGTGAATTGATTGATACATATTGGGTTTTGGAACAGCAATATAATCTTTAAATCTTCCTGGCATTGGGCTATATAATTCGTGTACCACTCCCAATGCTGCATAACAATCTTTTACCGAATTAACTAAAATTCTAAGTGCAAATAAATCATAAATTTGATCTAATGTTTTGTTATCTCTTTTCATTTTTCTGTATATACTATAAAGATGTTTTGCTCTTCCTGTGACTTCTGCATCAATATGTTGTTTTTTTAGTTCTACTCTGATGTCTCCCATTATTTTTTCTATAAATTTCAATCGTTCGTTTCTTTTTTTATTGATTCCTTCTACTAATTCATGATATTCTTCTGGATATAGATATTTGAATGATAAATCTTCTAATTCCCATTTCAAAGAATATAATCCTAAACGATTTGCTAAAGGTGCATATAATTCCATTGTTTCTTTTGCATTTGCTATTTGTCTGTCTCTTTTTAGATATTTTAGCGTTCTTAAATTATGAAGTCTATCTGCTAACTTAATTAAAATTACCCTTATATCTTTTCCCATAGCAAGAAACATTTTTCTGTAATCTTCTGCTTGTCTTTCTTCTATTGATTCAAACATCATACTGCTAAGTTTTGTTACTCCTGCTACCATCTCTGCAATTTCATCACCAAATTCTCTTCTAAGATCTTCATCAGTTACATCTGTATCTTCTACTAAATCATGTAATAAAGCTGCACAAATTGTTGCTTCATCCATACCAATATCTGCTAAAATATATGCTACATTTAGTGGATGTATAATGTATGGCTCTCCTGATTTTCTACATTGATTTCCATGATGTTCAGCAGCATAGTCATATGCCTTCATAATTAGTTTATTATCTATTTTTTTTGAATGTTCTTTTCTTTTTGAAATAATATCTTGTATTGTTATTTCTTTATTTGTCTCTTGCAATATATTCATCCCCTCTTTTGTCTTTTACAAATTTTTTTATTTTATATTGATTTCATGACATCTTTAATATTAATTTGTAAATTATCTACTCCATTATAAGTATTAATTTCTAATATTCCAACAATATCTATTTTATCACCAATTCTATATTCATTAGCTAAATATCCCATATTAAATCCTATGGCATTAATTACATTATTGTTATCTTTTAACGTTAATTTTAGGTGTTTTCCTTCTGATAGTGCTCTTATTGAATCTATTTTAAGATTTCTAAAAGCAAATATTGGCATTTTATTTCCCTCACCAAATGGTTCTAATTGTTTTAAGCTTTCTATCATTTCTTTATTAACATCACTTAAATCTACTTTTGCATCTATTTGAATAATTGGTATAATTTCTTCAATATGTTCTTCTGTTGCAATTTGTTCAAATTTTTCTATAAATTCTTCTAACTTGTCCTTTTTTATTGTAATTCCAACTGCCATACTATGTCCACCAAATTTTTCTATTTTATCAGAACATTTCATTAATGCATCATATAAATTAAATCCTGGTATGCTTCTTCCTGAACCTTTTCCGATGCCATCTTCTTCAAAACCTAATAAAATACTAGGTTTAAAATACATATCTGTTATTTTTGAAGATACAATTCCAATCACTCCATGATGCCATCCTTTTCCTCCTACTATAATTGCTTTATTTCTATTTAAATCTTCTTTTTCTATTTTCTTTATAATTTCTTCAAATATTCCTTTTTCTGTCTCTTGCCTTAAACTATTATAATTATTTAATTGTTTTGTCAATACACTTACTTCATTAATGTTTTTAGATAAAAATAACTTTAATGCTTCTTCTGCTTTTCCCATTCTACCACATGCATTAATTCGTGGCGCCACTCCAAAAGATATTGTATTAGAATCTATTTTTTTATATCCTGATGAATTTATAATAGATTTCAATCCTATATTTTTTGTCTGTTGTACTAACATTAATCCTAATTTTGCTATTACTCTATTTTCATCTACTAATGGAACAATATCAGATATTGTTCCAATACATACAATATCTAAATATTTTAAATATGCTTCTTCCTTTAATCCTAATTTTATTCCTAATGCTTGAATTAATTTAAATACAACACCTACTCCTGCTAATTCTCTAAAAGGATACTTACTATCATTCCTTTTATTATCTATAACTGCAATTGCATTTGGCAATTTATTTCCTGGTTCATGATGGTCTGTTACTATTGTCTCTATTCCTAATGTATTTGCATATTCTATTTCTTCTATTCCAGAAATTCCACAATCTACTGTTATCATTAAATTACATCCATTTTTTGATATTGTTTCAATTGCATTTTTATTTAGACCGTATCCCTCATCTAATCTATTGGGAATATATGTTGAGGCCTCTAACCCAATATCTTGTAAAAAACTCTTTAAAACAGTTATACTAGTAATTCCATCAACATCATAATCTCCATAAATTGTTACTTTTTCTTTGTTTTCAACAGCTTTTAATATTCTTTCTACTGCAATTTCCATATCTGTTATTTGAAATGGATTATAAAAATCTTTTCTTGTAGGTTTTAAAAATTTATTTATTTGCTCTGGTTTTGTAATATTTCTATTTACTAATATCGTAGCTAATAATTTGTTAATTTTATAAGTATTTTGTAGCTCTTTTATTGTTTTTTCATCTGCTTCATATATTTGCCACTTTTTATTCATGTTTCTCTCCTAATTTTGTTTTTTATTATTGTACAATATTTTGTATTTTTTTTAAAGCTTTTTTTCATATTTATATATGTAATCTAATCACATTTTATATTTTTTAATCTTAAAGCATTTAATATGACTGTAATACTACTACATACCATAGCAATACTTGCTAACATAGGATTAATTGAAATTCCAATAGGCTTTAATATTCCCATTGCTATTGGTATCATTAAACAATTATAAAAAAATGCCCAAAATAAATTTTGTTTAATGTTTTTAATTGTCTTTTTACTAATTTTAATTAAGTTTATGATGCTTTTTAAATCATTCTTTGTTAAGATAACATCAGCCGAGTCCATTGCAATATCAGTTCCACTATTTACACTTACCCCTATATCACTACTAGCTAAAGCTGGACTATCATTAATTCCATCTCCACACATCATTACATATCTACCTTCTTGTTTTAATTCTTTTATTGTTTTTGTTTTTTCTGATGGTAGTACATTTGCAATTATTTTTGTTATTCCTATATCTTTAGCAATTTTTTCAGCAGTTTCTTTATTATCTCCTGTTAACATTATAGTTTGTATTTTGTTTTTATTTAATAAATTAATAGTATCTTTTGCATTTTCTCTTATAATATCATTTACTCCAATTAATGCAAGTACTTTATTTTCATTTGCAACATATACAATACTATTTCCCTTTTTTGTAAGTTCTTCTTCATCTTTTATATATATATTCTCAATATTATATTCTTTTAGAATTTTAGAATTTCCAAGTATTAGTTTTTGACTATCTACTTTTCCTATAATTCCTAAACCTGTTACATTTTCAAATTCTTTAACATCTAATTTTTCAATTTTGTTTTCTTCTAAATAATTTTCAAATGCTTTTCCTATTGGATGTGTTGATTTACTTTCGATACTTCCTACTAATTGTAAAAGTTTATCTTTTTCTATATTACTATAATTTTTTATTTCTGAAATTTTTAATATTCCATAAGTTAATGTTCCTGTTTTATCAAATACAATAGTGTTCACTTTTTGTGCATTCTCTAATATTTCACTTTTCTTTACTAATATAAAATGACTAGCACATAAACCTTCACTTACAACAATAGCAAGTGGTGTTGCCAATCCAAGGCTACAAGGACAAGCAACAACTAATATTGTTACAAATGTAGAAATAGCATTACTAAAACTTTGACCTATAATTAAATATACCAGAAATGTTATAATTGCAATAATTATTACTGCTGGTACAAAATATCCTGAAACGGTATCTGCAATTTTGCTAATTGGTGCTTTGGTATTGCTTGCTTCTATAACTAATCTTACAATTTCTGATATTGTTGACTCTTTTCCTATTTTTTCTGCCTTATATTCTATATATCCATCATAATTAAGGCTTCCAGCAATTACTTTATTTCCCTTTTCTTTTGTTATAGGTTTACTTTCTCCTGTAATAAAAGACTCATCTAAATGTGCTTTTCCGAACTATAATTTCGCCATCTACTGCAATTTTTTCTCCTGGTCTTGATATAACTGTATCACCTTTTTTTATTTCATCCAAAGTAACTTTCTTTTCTAATCCATCTATTTTTATTACAGCTGTTTCTGGTGTTATTTTTACTAATTTTTGTATTGCCTCTTTTGTTTTGTCTTTGCTAACTCCATCAATGTATCTTCCTAATTTTATAAAATATATTACAATGCTTGAAGATTCAAAATATAAGTTCATTGTATAACTATAGTTTCCTCTTATAATCATATACATACTATATAAACTATATAAAAGACTACTGATTACTCCAATTCCTACTAATGTATCCATATTAGGTGTTTTATGTATTAAATTTTTGTAACCATTTTTTAAAATATCATATCCATATATAATAAATGCTATAGTTAACAAAAATAAAGATATAGTATAATTTATTGGATTTGTATGTGGGTTTAAAATTTCTATTATTGGTAAGTTAATCATATGTCCCATTGATATGTATATTAAAATTACTGCTAATATTGAGAAAATAATAAACATAATTTTCTCTTTTTTACTTTTACTTTCTATCTTTATTTCTTTAAACTCACCTAAACTTTTAAATCCTGCTTGCTCTATAAATTTTTCTATTTTTTCTTGATTTAATAATTTTTCATCAAATTCAATAGTAGCATTTGCCATAACAAGATTAACTGTTGCATTTACAATTCCATTTTGCTTATTTAAATATTTTTCAAGTCCATTAGAACAACTACTACAAGTCATTCCATCAATAGATAAATTTATTTTTTTCATATTTAATCTTCCTTTACTTTAAATCCAATATCCTCGATTTTTTCTTTTATGACATTTTCTGTCACTTCATTTTTTACAGTAACCTTAACTGTTTTATTTATATGACTTGCAACTACACTTTCTACTCCTTCTATTGTTTTTAGTGCATTCTGCACTCTATTTTCACATCCATTACAAACCATTCCTTCTACTTTAATTATTAATTCTTTCATTTTTATATCTTCCTTTCTCTTTATTATTTTTTTATAAATTTTAAAATTATATTGTTTTTTATGGTTTATTAAATTTTTTAAATAAACTTATTAGTTCATCTATTATCTCTAAATTTCCATTTTTCAAATCTTTTGTTACACAACTATATAAATGATTTTGTAACACACAATTTGATAAACTTTTTACTGAATTTTCAATAGCAGATAATTGAATTAAAACATCATTACAATAAGCATCTTCTTCAATCATTTTTTTGACGCCCCTTAATTGTCCTTCAATTCTATTTATTCTGTTATTTATAGTTTTCTTTTCTTCTTCTTTTCTATGTGTTGTTTTTTTACAACATTTATTTTTTTCCATATATACCACCTTTGATTATTATATACCTGTTAGGGTATTTTGTAAATAGAAAATTAGAGTTAGTATATAAACTAACTCATTTTTTCTTAAACTTATCATTATTCATAATGTTATATTAAATTCATTTAACAATTTTATAATATCTTTGTTTGAATTAGGCTCTACTTTTCTTCCTAATATTCCAATTTTATTTGCTGTATCGTAACTTCTATTAGTGTCATCATCATCAATAAATAAGCATTCTTTTGGATTTAATTTATATCTTGTTAACAATATGTTGAAAATTCTTTCATCTGGCTTTTTCACATTTTCATAAGATGAAATAACTATTCCATTGCATAATTTAAAAAAGTCTATATCCTTAAAATATTCATAAGTCTCTTGTGCCATATTTGATAAAACATAGATGTTATAATTTTTTTCTTTTAATTTTTTTGCGATTTCTACAATATCTTCATTTATAGGCTGTGTTTTATACCATTCATGCAAAAAAATATTTATTAATTTATTATATTTTGTATCATTTCTTTTTTGAATTTCTTCTATAGCACCATTATTATTAATTTGACCTAAATCTAATAATTCCCATTCTGGTGATTTAAATATTTTTTCTTTTATAAAGATTTTTTCATCTTCATCTATTGTAAAATTATTTATTATTTTATCCTGATTATAATTTATAATTACATTACCTAAATCAAAAATTATATCTTTTATCATCAAAATACCTCCATAAATCTTATTGTTTATAGATTTATTGTTCTAAAATCAAGTATTACATTTTTTCTTTTAAAAATTCTTTAGCAATACTAAGGTCACCATAAGTTGTAATTTTTATGTTTGTATAATCTCCTTCTATAACTTTAATTTTATAATTATCAATTTCAAGTAATGCGCAATCATCTGTTACTTCTTCCTTTTTATATTTATTGTGCATTTTTAATAAAATTTTTCTATTAAAACATTGTGGTGTTTGAATTATCCATGTATTAGCTCTTTCAGTTGTATTTATAACAATATTGTTTTCATCTGTTATTTTTATTGTATCTTTTGACCTTACTCCAATTGTTATTCCTTTAAATTTATCCATATTTTCAATACATTTATTTACATATTCTTGTTTTATCATTGGTCTTGCTCCATCATGAATAATTACAATATCTGAGTTTACATCTTTTATACAATTATATACAGATTGTTTTCTTGAGTTTCCACCAACTACTATTTTTACACTTTTAGTAATATTTTCTTGTTTTATAATATCTTTTACTTTTGAAATTTCTTCTTCTTTAGTTGCTATTATTATATTGTCTACATATTTGTTTTTATCAAATACTTTTAAACTGTAATATAATACAGTCTTTCCATTTATTTTTTCAAAATTTTTATTTCTGTTTTGTCCAAACCTTGTACTATTACCTGCTACCAATATTATTGCTGTAACTGTTTTTGTATCTAACAAATTTCTTCTCTCCTTTTTGAATTATATGATGTACATATATAAGCTTGATATTTTTGCTTTAATTTTATATATGCCATTTTAGCTATTTTTTTATTTGTAAAAATACCATAAACACATGACCCTGAACCTGTCATTAGACTTCCTATTGCACCATTTTTTGTAAATTCATCTTTTATACTGTCTATTAACTTTCTATCTTGTATCACATCTTCGAATATATTGTGTAAATTTTTTGCAATTTTTTGTATGTCATTATTTTTTAAACCATTAACAATTTCATTTGTGCCATCAACTTGAACTGTTTGTTTTTTGTTATCTATTCTTTCATACATCTCCTTTGTATTACAAGAAATATTGGGTTTTATAATAACTACATAATATTTAAAATTAGTATTTACAGTAGTTATTTTATCGCCTATTCCTTCGGCCACTAAAGCTCTATTATATAGACATGGTATTACATCTGCACCCAAACTTTTTCCAATATCCTCTATTTCCATTTTTGATAATTTCAAACAAAAAAGTTTATTCATGCATAAAATGAAACTTGCACAATCTGTACTGCCACCTCCAAGCCCTGCCTGCATTGGAATATTTTTATTTAATATTACTTTAACTCCTGTAATATTTTTATATTTTTCTTTTAATTTTTTATATGCTTTATAGATAATATTTTCTTCATTATTTAAATCTTTTATATTAGTTTGTAATTCTATCTCATTGCCATTTATTTTTCTTATATACATTTCATCATAAAAATTAATTTTTTGAAATACTGATTTTATATTATGATAATTGTCTTGTCGTCTATTTAATACTTCTAAATTTAGGTTTATTTTTGCTCTTGCTTTTACATATATATCCTCCATAGATTTATCTCCCATTAATTAAAATTTATTCCACGGTAATACATACAAAAACATTTATTCCGTTTCCTTTTCCATATTCTGTTAATTCTTCTCCTGAAGTCGCAGTTATTCCTACGCAATTTTTGTTTATATTTAATATTCTTGCTATATTTTTTCTCATTTCTTCTACCTTTGGGTTTATTTTTGGTATTTTACATTCTATTGATATAGACACATGAATTATTTTTTCTTTTAAATATTTAAGTGCTTCTTTTACATACTCTTCACTATTTTTTATACCTTTTTTATTGCACATATCATCTGTAGTATTTCCTAATATATTTTTACATGTAATCCCTGAAATTGCATTAGTAATAGCATGTAAAACAACATCTCCATCACTATTAGCTATTATTGAATAATCCTCTTCAAATTCAATTCCACCTAATATTAATTTTTTACTACTATTATTATAGTCTATTCTATGACTATCTTGACCTATTGCTACTTTCATATTTCCCCTCCATACATTTCTATTTTTAATATTTTAGCATAATCATTATTTATTTGTCAATTAAATATAATAGCTGTATTTCAATGATTTCAAAGCATAAGATTGATATGTAACAATATATATTTTTTAATTAATGTAAAATTTTATTTGGATATAATTTCATAAATATTTGCTAATTCATATAGTTTCTCGGAGTCTGATTTTTCTGAGAAAAAATATAAATTTCTTACATATGTTAGTATATCATAATATTCAGTAAAATTTTTTATACAAAAATCTAATAGTAAAATAAAGTCATTTTCTTTAAAATCAATATTTATATTTTTTTCGTTATTTAATTTATCTAATAATATTTTTTTTAGTATACTTTCCATTTCTTTTAAGGCTCCTTTGGAATCCTTACTTTTTATCATTTCTAATATAGAATTATCTTTCATCTACAATATCACCTCTATACACAATATCATTTAATATTCTAGCTTTAGAGTTCTCATCAGCTTCATATTCTAAAATTTCTCTGCCCTCTTCATCTAATATAAAATGAATTCCAACCTTTCCATTCTTTGCAAATTCTATAATCTTATCTGATGTTTCTGTACATATTGATTCAATTCCATTTTGTTGTAAAAAAGCATCGACTTTTTCTTTATCACAATGCATTACTACTGGGGCAACACCATTAATTTCTCGTATTATTAGTCTAAAAGTTTCACTACCACTAATAGATAAATCCTTTTTTTCATTTAACGTAGTTACTCTTACATTAGAATTATTATTTCTTGATATATTTAATATAATAACTTTTATCATTTGTTGCTTTAAAGTCCATAATTCATTTCTAATATTAAGTCCTAAAAACAAATTATTTAATTTTTCTACTGTATCAATATCACATAATGTTGTACATTCTTTAATTACTATATTCTCTAATCTTCTACCTATTTCATTAGTAACATTTCCATTATTTATATCTCTTGCTTTAGTCAAGTCATAATTATATTCAGGATTTAGAAAATATTTTATATATATTTCATTCATTTTATGTTTGGGTTGTTTCTGAATTACTTCATTTTCAAGATGATGTGCTATTCTGTTAGACCAAAAACATAACTTTAAAGCTATACTTTCAGTTGAACTCGATTTTGCCACCTCTAATTCTTTTAATAATATTTCTCTAATAAATTCTTCGTTTACTTCTCTATCAAACCACGTGCTAGAAACATTTTGCCTTGTCATTCTTATAACTTCATCAAGATAACTAGAATTCATTACAATTTTAAGAAGTACATTCAAACAGTCTATCATTTTTTCTTTATTTACTTCTTCATCTGAAAATGTACTAATATTGAAATTTTTAATTGCCATTATTTGTTCATTATCTATCGTATTTATAATCTGTTTACTTATAATTCTTTGCTGTTCTTCTCTTTTCTTTTTTTCAGCAATTCTTTTTTGTTTTAATTTATCTTTATTACTTTGTTTCAAAATTATATCCCTCTCAATTTTTTATTTAATTTACGAAATTTTTCTCGTATTGCACCATCTATTACACTTTCTCCTGCTCTTATGCTTGATTTTTTTCTTTAACTTTTCCAATTGGCTCGTTATTTTCATCAAATATATCTATATATTCCATAATATTACTCCTCAATTATCTCCATATATCTCCATTTATATGTTTTGTTAATGCCATAATAAAAGCATTTCTTGTTAAATCAATTCTTGACACTTCATCTTTTGTTAAGAAACTTATTCCACCTTTTC
>CANQWL010000023.1 GCA_947627555.1 uncultured Clostridia bacterium
GTATCTTTATCAAATCCATTTATGTCAGGTGCATTTGGAGTTGCAATTTCCATTCTTTTTGTCATACTTGCAATTATTTCATCATTTGAATTTAAAGCAGTTACATTAACTACTTTATTACCTGGATCTACATTACTAAACGTATATCCACTAGATTCTTGTCCTTGTGTATCACAAACAACTCCATCTAATGCATATACATATTTTGCAATTTCTTCATTTGTGCTTACTTTTAAATTAGTTACTTCTATTGATGTTTTATTAACTATTGCAGAATAATCAATTTCATAACTAGTTAATTCGTTTAATTGATATTTTGACATCCAATATCCTGGTATAATAATATCTACATTTTGCTTATATGCATGTTCATCAAATTGAGAATTCCAACAAAAAGCCTCTGGTATTTTATACCCCTCTCTTTCTAATTCTTCCCAAGTTGTTTTCACATCTGTATCTGGATCAATATATTCGTTATATACATTTATGAATTTTACATCTGTCCTTTCACCTTGTGCTAATTTATAGCAATATCTTGGTATCCAAACATAGTATGATCCGGCTCCTTCATCTTCTACATATATATTGGCCCATTTTTGATTTTTATAATCATACCAATCTTCTGGTTTTTCTTCATCAACTATCCATTTATCTTGTTTTAATTTATCATTTTCATCCAAACATAAATATCTAGTTTTTTCAGGAACAAATCCTGTTAAATCTGGCTCATTAACATATATTCCATGATTTAAAGAATATTTTCCTTCTATCCTTGGGATTTTAAAATCAATATTCAATTCCTTTCTATTTGAGTCTGCATATTCTACCCAAAAATCATAAGATTTTTCATCTTCAACTTCATAATCTATAGCAACCTTATCTTTCCCATTGCAATTTAAAACTATCTCATTTTCTTGTCCTTGGTAAGAAATATTATTTATTCCATTTTCACTATTAAACGTTATAACTATAGATGCTTTATTTCCATCTATATTAGTAATTTGATATGAAATCTCTTTGATTTCTTCTTTTTGCTTATTTAGAATGTACTCTCGTATGTTTCTTACTCCAAATATAATACTAATTGCAATTAAGAATATTAATATTATTGTAATGCTAATATAAAAAATCTTTTTTGAATGGTTCATATATTGTATTTTTTTCCACATTACTATATAACAATCTCCTTTATTAGTATTTATATAAAATTTATATACTTATTATATTCCTTCTCCAACGACTATAACAGCTCTGCTATAGTGGGATTTGTCGAAATAAGCAATATTAGATTGTACATTTCCATCACCACCATTATAAAAGCCAAAAACGCTAGTAGAGATACCTCTTATCATTCCGTAATATCCATAATTTCTGTTGTTCCAATACCATCGAGAAGAACTATTATGCCATCCATTTGTTTCCATTGTTGCATCTCCTTTTTTTTCTTTATTCGTATCAGAATATAAATTTTTATATTTGCCATTTGCATTTTGAAATAATCCAACACCTAAAGTTGTTTCGCCTGCTGCCACCCACTCACTATTTAAATAAATATACACTCCTGATTTATTTCCTGTTGTAGTTTGTCCATCAGTTATTTTATCTTGATTCCCATATGCACTTGCAGATAAAATTGCCATTGCACCATATTCTGTATTTAATTGCATATGAATATCTAAGTTATTAGAAGTCTCTGCTGAAGATGTTAAATCAGTTGTGTTTATTGTATCTGTTAGTCCAAGTGTTCCACCTGTTGCTTCCATTCTTCTTATATTTAATAACCAACCTGGTACTGAATCTGTTTTTGTAGATTTTCCATTAGCTTGTAATGCTGCATTTGATGTTATTGGAATTAACATTAAAATTGCAATCATTACTTCTAATATAATCGTTATTTTTACCTTTTTATTCATCTTTATCTCCTGTAAAAAAAATATTTAAGTTTTAAAATAGGATAACTTATAAACCACATAATAATATAATATTATATTATTATATATTACATTTTATGTTATATCACACATACATATTTTTTTCAATAAGTAATACTTTTTTTTTTTAATAATTCTTATTAAAAGTTAACAAAATAACTATTTAAATATATCTTTGCTTAATATTGCTATTAATTTCATATTTAAAATTAAAAGGTAACCAGGGAGTGTGTCCTTGATCATTGAACGCACCTCTTGATTACCTTTAATTATTCATTAAAATATTCTATAATTCCACTATAAATTCCCCATGCCAACCTATTTTGATATGCATCATCTAGCAATTGTTTTTCTTCTTCTGGATTTGATAAAAATCCACATTCTACTATGCTAATTGGAATTTCAACATGTTTAATAATATAAATATTATCAATTTTCATAGCAACTCTATTATTTTCTTTTTGAATTGATTTATTCAAATTTTCTTGAAGCTTCTTCGCCAACTTGTTGCTTTGCTCATTTCCATCTTTATAAAAACACTGCCATCCATAATATTGTTGCTGTGGAATTTTATTTAAATGTATAGAAACAAAAATATCTGCAGAACTTTCATTTCCTATTTTTACTCTATTTCGTATATCTGATATTTTCTTTTGTCTTAAAGTTGTACTATCTAAATCATAAATTGCATTTTCATCTGATCTTGTTAAAATAACTGTACATCCACTTTGTTCTAATAAATTTTGTACTTTTAGTGTTATTTTTAAATTTGTTTCTGCCTCAGTTATTCCATTACTACTTTCAGCCCCTTCATCTGGTACGCCATGGCCTGCATCTAATACAACTGTTTTTCCTGATACTGGTGTTGATGTTGTTTCTATTGTGTTAATATTTTCATTTTTTTCTTTTGTAACTGATGGTCTATTATCATTGGTCATTTGAATTGAGAATGCAAATAAGCCTATTAATATACATGATATTATAATTTGTATTCTTTTCTTATTAATTACTATCATAAAAAAACTCCTAATATAAATATTTATTATATTTATATTAGGAATTTCTTGTTTTTATTCTTCATTTTTTCTTTTATCTATTGCATAACTACTTCCCATTACAGATTTTGCTGCATGTTTTACTTGTGCTCCAACTTCACCTATTTCAAGTATATTATGAAATCTTCCTGAATCTGCTACTACTACACCAATAGATAATGATGTTAATGGAAATTGTTCAATAATTCCTCTTCTATTAGCAACTTCTATATAACCATTTTCTAAATCTTCTTCTGTAAAAAATTTGCTAACTCCTTTATCAAAATAGGCTAGTATTTGCTGACATATCTTATCACATTCACTACCTGGAATAATTGCTACAAAGTCATCTCCACCAATGTGACCTACAAAATTTTCTTGAAAGCCACTATTATGAATACATGTAAGTATAGTGTCTGCTGTAAATTCTATGATTTCATCTCCCTTTAAGAATCCATACACATCATTGTATGCTTTGAAATTGTCTAAATCTAAATATAAAACGCAAAAAGTTTCTTTTTTTGATATTCTTTTCTTTAATTCTGCATGAATTTGTACATTGCCTGGTAGCCCTGTTAATGGACTCATTCTTCTATTGCTTGTTAATAATCTATTTAAATTTTTTACAGTATGGTATAAATATTGTTCATCTACTGGTTTTTTTATAAAATATTCTATTGATTCTTGCATTATCTTAATTCTATGTTCTTTATCAGATTTTGATGATACCACAATAACAGGTGTAATTGTATTATCTTCGTCTTTTCTAATTTTTCTACATAAATCAACTACATCTCTATCAATTGCGTCTTCATTGATAACAATTAATGACGGAATATTTTTTAATGCTATATCAATATCTTCTGTTTTTACACTGATAAATTTATATTCTTTGTCATTTTTAAATAATTCTCTAAATATGAATATTGAAGAATCATCATCATCTATTATATAAATTTCTTGTTCCATTTTATTCCTCCACATATTATTTGATTTAATTATATACAAAAGGAATATTTTATTTCAAGTAGTTTTTATATCTTTTTTCTTTTTTGTTTATATTTTTCTATTTTTTTATTTAATACTTCTGTTATTTCTTTTGTATTAATAGCAGGGAAAGCTTTTTTTAGTCTATATACATTTCTGTATAAATGTCGTATAGTTCTATTTCTTTTCTTCTTTAGGTTTTCTACTATATCTTGAATATTTTCAATTGAAATAGTTGTATTTTTGTTTCTTTTTAATATTCTAATTTCCTTTAATTTTTCTTTTATTTCCGCATTTAATTTTTCAATTTGTTGTAATGTTGATTGAATGCTCTTTACTTTTATAATGCTTACTATCATATCTATTATTATTATAATTGATAATATTGCAACAATACAATATAGTAAAATTGGATTAATATCTAATACTAAACTTTCTATGAATGGATGAATATATTTTACAAATAATATTCCTAATATTCCCCAGCATATAGAATTTGTTAAACAAATTCGTCCTTGAAAGTTAAATTTATGATCAGAATAATCCCAATATTTTGTTTTAAACATTTTTTCTAACATGACTCCAACAATATATTCCCAAACTGTTAATACCGCAACACCTGTAAAGAATAATATAACTGGCTGATTTTCAAAACGATTTAAAAACAAAAATAAAATTATTGCTCCTATACCATAAATTGGACAAAATGGTCCGTGAAGAAATCCTGTGTTAATTAATTTCTTTTCACAAATTGTCCTTACAATTGATTCCATTACCCATCCTAAAAAAGAATATATTATGAAATAAGTTAGTATTTTTAAATAAATATTCATATTTATTATCATCCCCTTTTAATTAAACATCCTCCTACTGCTATTAGAGTTGTAGGAGGATATTTTTATTTATTAACTAATACTTTTGCTGTTTCACTTACATCATTTATATTGTAAACTCTTATTTCTAACCTATTCTCTCCATCATGTAATGGATATGGATATTCTAGCTCTTTTCTATTGTCTTCTATATTTAACATATATTTTTCATCTTCATTTATTATGAATTCTATTTTTTTAAGTCCTTGCTCATCAGTTGCATGTATAATAAAATTATCTGAACCATCTGTTGTTACATCTACTTTTGGTTTCGTTACTCCATTTATATCTTTTGATTTTGTTTCTGTTGTATTATTTATATCTACTGCAATTACTGTTAGTTTGTGTAATCCCTTAGGAATTTCAATTATTTGATCTATGCTCATATCATTAATGTCTACTCTTGTTTCTTCTTCTTCATCCCATCTATATGTTAAATAAGAAAGTTCATTTTTTCCTTCTACTGTTACTTTTATATCACTACCTTCTGGTTCAAAATTAATTGAAATATCTCCTTCTAAAGTATATGTTTTTTGATATTTAGTTTCTTGTCCAGTAACATCTGTTGCATAGATATTTAAGGTGTTTACTCCCGTAGGCACTTCTATACTTTCTTCAAAAGTTTTTCCTTGGCATTGTCTTTCTATCGGTTCTTCATTATTCCAATAGTATGTTAATTTTGCTAAATCTTTTGTGTGCTGTATTCTTACAATTATTTCTTCTTGTGATGGTTCCTCTATATATATTGTTGGTTTTGCTTGTGCATATGCTTTTTGTGATTGTTCATACATAGAATATGATGCTCCACCAATTATGAATGCTCCATATATAATTATCGTTATTGCAAAAAACTTTATAACTTTATGAATTTCTACCTGTAAATCGCTCCATGAGCTATTTCTTTTGGTTTTTTTAGTATTTTCTAAACTTAAAATTTGGTTCAATATTTTCACCTCTTTTTCCCACTTTAAAATTATATCATAGGGTTCCAAAATTGTAAATATTTTATTCTAAAATTTATTTTCGATTTAATTTATTTTAAATTACAACTCATAATTAAATTTATATAATTTGAAAAATAAAAATAGTTAAAACATTTAAAATAATTATAGTTGAATTAAAATTGCATTAAATTATAATATAAAAATTGAAAAACCACTGATATTTCAGCGGTTTTTTCTTTTTATTTATTAAATTAATTTTGTGTATAAGGTAATATTGCAATATGTCTTGCTCTTTTTACAGCTATTGTAATATCTCTTTGATGTTTTGCACATGCACCTGTTGTTCTTCTTGGTAAAATTTTTCCTTTATCATTAACGAATTTTTTTAATTGTTCAGGATTTTTATAATCTAATTCGAAATTTTTATCACTACATAATAAACATACTTTTTTTCTTTGTTTTCTAAATCTTGGATTAAAATCTTCGTCATAATTTTTATTATTATTTTTTCTATTTTGTTTCTTGTCTGCCATTCTTTATTTCCCCCTCTCTATTAGTTAAAATGGTAAATCATCACTTGAAGATACCTCAAAATCTTCACCCATGCTACCTGGAGCAGTATTACCAAATGTATTTTCAAAAGAGCTTGCTCCTGCTTCTCCTTCTCTTTTACTATCTGCAAAATATGCTTCTTCGGCTACTACTTCTGTTACATAGTGTTTTGTTCCCTGGTCATCATCCCAAGTTCTAGTTTGTATTCTTCCTATGATTCCTACTTGTTGACCTTTCTTAAAGTATTTGCTACAAAATTCTCCTAACTTACTCCAAGCAACAATATTTATAAAATCTGCTTGTCTTTCTTCACCTTGTCTTACAAATCTTCTATTTACTGCTAGGCTGAATGATGCAACTAATGTATTGTTTGTTTGTGTATATCTTACTTCTGGATCTCTTGTTAATCTTCCCATTAATATTACTTTGTTCATTTAAATCACCTTTCTTTACTACTTTAAATAAAGGCCCCTATCTTTATTTAATGTTATTTTTTTACTACGATAAATTTAATAATATCGTCTGTTATTCTATAAACTCTTTCAAGTTCTGCTATTGAATCAGGTTTTGCTTCAAAATTAAATAACATATATGTTGCTTCACTAAATTTTTTGATTTCATATGCTAATTTTCTTTTTCCCATATTTTCAACTGATTCTAGCTTTCCATTTTCATTGATTAATCCTGTAAATTTTTCTTCTAAAGCTTTTAAACCAGCTTCATCAACATTTGGATTAACAATGATAATACTTTCGTATTTGTTCATTATTTTTCACCTCCCTTTGGATATAAAACCTACATTCTTATGTAAGTAGAGATGTTAAAAAATGTCTATTTATTTTTTAACATTGCTATTTTATCATATGTTTTTAAATTTTGCAAGTCTTTTTTATTGCAGAAATCAAAGAACTGAGACATAGATGTATAATCTTTAAATGTCTCAGTTTAGATTTTAAAATGATTAATTATTTTATTACATTCCTAATAATTTTAGTTCTACATTTTCCATTTTATATTTTCCATCTACTAATTTAAATTCTGCTAAAGTATCTTCTAATGTTTCTTTATTTTGTCTTAAATCAGTAGTGAAATATAATTTTATTTGTGGTATTTCTACTTGATTTGTAACAATCTCTTTAAATGTTTCTGCCATATGTTTTTCATCTTCACATATTAATATTAATTGTGGTAAACTTGCATATCCAGAATCTCCTGGTATAAAATTCTCATAAAATTCTTTATATAGTCTCATCTTTTCAACTAATTTTTTTTGCCAATCTTGTTCTCTCCTTACTGCTTCAAATAAAAATTGAATTGATTTTGAATTTTTTGTTAATTTTACGCTTCCTCCTGTTGCTTTAAAAACTTTTCCTGTTATTTTTGCTGTAATTGCTGGTTTTACTGTATAGCTGTCAAATGCTTTTACTTTTCTTAAATATGCAATTAATGTTTGATTTCCAGCTAATCTTTTTTTAATCATTCCTACTGGTTTTGTATTATCTGAGGGTTGCCATTTACATTCAATTTCTTTTGATGTTAGTAAATATTTTCCCATTTTTTCTAGGCAATATATTCTATAAATTCCTTTTCCTTCATCAGAATTAAAATAATATCTTGTTAATATTTTAGATTTTACTAGTTGATCTAATTTATTGTTTAATTTATCTTGTGATTTAGGGTCAATTCCTTTTATTTCTAGCATTTGATATAATTGTCTTGATGTAATAAATTCGAATTCATTTACTAAATCTAATATAGCAAAATGAATTTCATTAATATGTCCTATGTTTATTTTATGTACAATTTGATTCATAGATACATATCCATCTTTCCCATCAAATGTTTTTATTTCTCCTTCTCTTATTGCAAAAGGAGATACTTGTGCTTTAATTTGGTTATCTTCAACCATTTTAATTCCTCCTTTACTATACTGCTTAAATTTTTTGTTGCAGCATCAGTATTTAAATAATCATTAATTTTACTTTTTTCTTTTGATTGTCTATCTTTTTTATCATAACATCAACATTTTGTCCATATTGCAATCCTTCTTGGTATTCTGCCATTCCTACTAAATTAGGAGTAAGTTCTATAAAAATTCCATTTTTATTTTTTTCTGTTTCTCTTACAATTCCTGTTGTTTTTGCTCCTTGTTCAAACTTTTTTGCATTATCTTCCCATGAACCTAATGTTTCCTTATATGATAAAATGATTTTTCCTGTCTCTCTATTTATAGATTTTACCACAATATCTACTTTTTGTCCAATTTTTAATCTTTCATATGGTGTTTTTATCCTAGCTATTGATAAATCTTCTATATGAACTAACCCTACTATTCCTCCACCTATTTCTATAAAAGCTCCATATGGTCTAATGTTTTTTACAATTCCTGTTACAATTTGTCCTTCTTTCAAATCATTTTTTACCCAATCTAAAGCTTGTTCTTGTACTTCTTTTCTTGATAATATAACTTCACTGTTGTTTGTCATTTCTTTAATTTTAAATTGAACAAATTTATGTACTTTTCCTGTGCATAAATTAACTCTTGGTAGACCATTTTCTTCAATATTGATTGCTTCTATTTCTTCTCTTGGCATAATTCCAGTTAGACCATCTTCAAATTTGATATACAAATTGTATTGTTCATCACATTCTTTAACTAAACCTTGTAGTATATTTCCTTCGTTATAATATTGCTTTACATTATTTTCGTTCAACCTAGTGATTTCATTTTCCCATCCTTCAGGCTTGAATTGTAGTGTGTTCATTTGTCTATTTACTCCTTTTTCTTTTGTTTTGTATTATTATATAAATATTTGTTTTAATTGTAAATAGTTTTTTAGTTTTTTTCTATTATAGAAATTGTGACACACAAAGTTATGAAAAAATATAATTATAAAGCTTTTTTATATAATATATTGTTTATTTCTGCATCCGTTAAATATCTCCACTTACCCAAAGGCAAATTTTTTACATCTATATTACCAATTTTGCTTCTGTGCAAAGCTAAAACTTTATATCCAACTGTTTCGCACATTTTTCTTACCTGTCTATTCTTCCCTTCATGAATAGTAATTTCTAATCTTGACTGATTCTTTTCCTCATCTGTTTTTAATATTTTTACTTTTGCTGGTTTTGTTACATAGTCATCTATTTCTACGCCTTTTCTCAATTTTTCAATAGCATCATTTTGTATAATTTCTTTTAATGTAACTGTATATGTTTTATCAATTTCATGTTTTGGATGCGTTACTTTATAAACAAAATCTCCATCATTAGTAAGAATTAAAGCTCCTGATGTATACATATCTAGTCTACCTACAGGAACTAATCTTTCTTTTATTTTTACTAAATCTAAAACAGAATCTCTATTAAATTGGTCTTTTACAGTTGTAACATATCCTATTGGTTTATTTAATAATATATATACATAGTTTGTATTTTGTTTTACCTCTTTATTTTCAAATTGAACGTGGTCTTTATTAGGTATAATCTTTGTACCTAACTCTGTTACAACTTTGCCATTTACTTTTACTTTTCCTTGAATAATTAATTCTTCTGATTTTCTCCTAGATGCAATTCCACAATCAGCTAAATATTTTTGTAATCTTATTTCTTCCAATTTTATGGATTCCTCCTTAATTTTGTGGTTTATTTGTTTTATCTAACTCTTCTATAACATTTTCAAAATATTCTGGCATTTTTGCTTCTAAAAACATTTCTTTTTTTGTAATAGGATGAACAAATTTTAAGCTTTTTGCATGTAAACATTGCCCCATAATTCCCCATTCATTTTTACCATTAGAATATGTAGTATCTCCTACAATTGGATAGCCAATTTGTGATAGATGTACTCTAATTTGATGTGTTCTTCCTGTTTCTATTTTGATTTCCAATAATGTGTAATTGTTATATCTTTTTATAACCTTAAAATGTGTAATTGCTTCTTTTCCTGTTCTTACAACAGCCATTTTTTTTCTATCTTTTGTACTTCTACCTATTGGCATATTAATAGTTGCTTCGTTTTCTTTTACTATTCCTTTAACTAATGCTATATATGTTTTCTCTATTTCATGTTTTTTTATTTGTTCACTTAAATTAATATGTGCTTTGTCATTTTTTGCTACAATTAGAATTCCAGAAGTATCTTTATCTAATCGATGTACAATTCCTGGTCTAATTTCTCCTCCAATACCAGATAAAGAATCTTTACAAATTGCCATTAAACTATTTACTAATGTTCCATCAGGATTTCCATTAGCTGGATGAACTACCATCCCTTTAGGTTTGTTTACTACTATAATATCATTATCTTCATAAATGATTTCAACTGGTATATCTTGCGCTTTTATTGTTGTTTCTTTTGGTTCATCTTCATTTACAATAATTACATCTCCTTGTTGTATTTTGTATGAAGACTTTGTGCTTTTATTATTTACTAGTATTTTTTCTTCTTTTATTAGTCTTTGAATTGTTACTCTCGATATTTCTACTTTATTTGATAAATATGAATCTATTCTATTGTTTTCTTCCTCATTACCTACAATAACTTTTTTCATATTCAATTACGTCCTTTCTAAGACACAAATTTTCTTAACATTCATTATTTTTTGCAATAACTTTTTTATATTACTAATGTTTTTTCTCTCTCCATTCATTTATAGTAAATACTGCAAATATTGCTGCAATAGAAACCCAGCCTACTAAAGTAAATAAATCTGCTATATTAAATATTGGTAAATTTATTATTTGTCTAAAGTCAATAAATTCTACTACATATCCTCTAATTAATCTATCAATTATATTAGATATTCCTCCTGCTAATATAAAACACAAAAATACTTTTAATTTTGTATCTACATACTCATTTTGTGTTGTCATAAATTTAAAGATAACACTTAATACTACTAAATTTGTTAATATATACATAAATGTTGAACCTGATCCAATTCCATAGGCAGGTTTTGTATTTTGTATTACACTAAATTTTAATATATTTGGAATAACTTGAATTTCTTGTATTTTTGTAACATATAATTTTATACCTTGATCTATTATAATTATAAAAAGTACAATTATTAATAACAAAATTTTTTCTTTTTCTATTTTTTCATGCTTTGATTTTTTATTTACTAGACTCTTATCTTTTTCCATCTTTATTATTCCTTCCAATATACTGATTTAGTTTAAAAAGTATTAAATCTTATTAATAAATTTAATATTCTCAAATTATAGTTATTCTTTAACTTCTTTTTTTACATCATTAATTCTTTCATAGATAACAAAATAATCATCACTATATAATTGCTTATAATTTGCATCTTTTGTTTTTTCAATAATCATATTCATTTTTGAATTTTTGTATGTAATAACATGTGTAATGTCATATTTTTCAAATATATCTTCATAAAACTTACTTATACTTGATGTTTCTATAAAATCCATGAATATATCATCTTCTTTTCCACTAAATTCTGGTGCATATAAATCTGCTCTAGAATCTATAAATACTGGAATTCCTCTAAAAAGCATATAACTTCCGTAATTATATTCGTTATAAAATTTTGCATTTCCTAAATCAATATTTGCTAATATATAGTCACATGCTTGCACAGGATAAGAAGTTTCATCAATATAGCTATCATCTAATTTATCTTTTACAAAATAATAACTTAGCCCAATTGCTATTATTGTAGTAATTATTATTCCTAGTATCGTAGTCATCTTTTTTTCCCAATATTCAATTAATTTATCATTTTCATAAAGTATTAATAAATTTATTATTAATCTGTTTAAAATTACAGAACCTACAATTGCAAACATGGTAACTTGTCTTCTTGAACTTATCATTAAATAACATAGTCCACTAATCATAAATAAATCACATAATCTAATTTTTACTCTTGTAAAAATTAGTGGTGCTAAAAATAGAATTAATGCACACATAACTTCTGTCTCTTCTGATATTGTCATTGGCAAATGTTCATTAATATTTTGTGTTGTATTTCCTTGCATTGTTTTATATAAGTATGTATATGGTTCTGTTCCAAGAGGTGATAGTAGACCTGTAAATAAACATATTACCATTATTAATATTAGCCACTTTGTATTATCGTTTTTAGTTAGTTTTATTTTATATGGATTTTGTAACTCTTTTGATCTTTTTATTTTAATTTTATCTGCTTTTACTTTTAATTCATCTAACTTTGCTTCTAGCTTTTCTATTCTCTCACTATCTGCTTGTTTCTTCTTTAAGTTCTTAATTGTATTTTGTAAAGTTCTTATTCCTATTTTTTTATATAAAATTATTTCTGCAATTATTGCGATAACATATTCTGCAATATATGGTAAATATAATACAAAATAAAATGGAAATACTGCAATATGTACATTTGCAATTAAAATAGGAATTATAATTAATCCTATTGCATATCTCACTTTTTTAGTTTCTAGAAACTTTTCTATAAAAAATATTGTTAATGCAAATAAAATAAATGTAACTAATTGCACTCTTGCTGCTATATATCCTCTAATTATATACATTACACCTATTGTAATAAGAAATGATACTAGCTTATTTTTAGTAAGTTTCGCATTTACCAAGTAAATTGTTATTCCTAAAATTGCTGCTAATGTACAAGTAGTTATATATATACCTGTCATTCCAAATGCTGTATAAATAAAATATGTAATCAAATCATATCCCCAATGTGGATAAGTATACCCTAAATCTTCATGCCATGAAAATGGGTCTTGCATGTCTATTCCATATTGTGCAATATGTTCTCCTACTTTTATATTATAATATGTATCATTTTGCAATGTAACTGGTGATAGTGCTACACTAATAATTGCAATCAAAATTATTGCTAATATTGTAAATTTTATAGGAGTTGATATTTTCTTTTTATTTTCTTCTTTCTTCGTTTTCACTTTTATAAATTCCTTTCAGTTTTTTTTGATTATATCAAAAAAAGTTTTAAAAGACTAGTCTTTTAAAACTTTTTATAAAATTATTTAATTACTATTCAATTTATTACTATTTTTTATTAATAACAATTTGTAGGAACTAAGCAATTATATCTTAAACAGCTTCTTGTTCTTGATTATCTATCTCTTTTGCATCTTCATTTTCTTGTATTACCTCTAGGCTACCTACTGATACTTCATATGCAACTCTTTGTTCTACTGTTCCATCTTCAAATTTCTTTTCATAAATTCTTGATTGTACTCTACCTACTATTTTAACTTGTGTTCCAACTTCTAAATCTTGGCAAAATCTTGCTGTTCTTCCCCATGCAATACATGGTATATAGTCAGATTTATTATATGCCCTATTAACTGCAAGTAATATGTCAGATATTTCTCTTCCAAATGGTGTTTGTCTATATATAGGTTTTTTACATATGTATCCAACTAATACTACTTCGTTTGTTATCATATCTTTTTTTACAATTTCATTTTCTTCTTGTTCTTCTTTTTCTTCTATTTCCATTATGTCTTTTGTAAATACTGTTAATATTAGTCTGTTTCTTCCACTTTCATAGCTATTATATGATCTAAATTGTCCTTTTACTAATAAAGTTTTTCCTTCTTGTATCATTTCATCTTTAATTAGTCTTTCTGATACTGTTACTGGTATTATATCAGCATTTCCACTTAAACGATCAATTGATAAATTAAAAACATAAAAACTTTCTCCATATATTTCATGACTAAATCTTTTTTCTCCTGTAACTTTTCCAACTAATGTTAAATAGTTGTTTTCTAAATAATTTGTATCCAATTTAATTCCTCCCTATATTTAAATTTTCATCTGTATCTTTTCCTTACGCATATTTAACTTACAGTTATTATTATACACCATTTTTTTGGTTTTGTCTACATAAAAAGTTAATTTTTATAAAAAAAGTTAGATTTTTCCTATATTTCATCAATTATGGGATAATCATATAAGCTATAAAGTAAGTAAATAATCATAATATCATAAACTTTACATTTTCCTTTTTCTTTTCTTTTTATTCTTTTTTCTTCAACTTCTAATAGTTTATTATTATTGTTTATAATGTTTCTTTGTAAATATATTAATATATCTGTTTCACTGATACTAGAAATTGTTACTGTTGATTTTTGATTTAATCCATATGTGATAATATTGGATTTTTGCTTTTTCAGAATGCTAAATATTTGATTTATATCAGTATTTAAGAGTAGATATTTTGTATTTGAACATATTTTTTCTAGATTTGTTTGATAATTTTGCAATTTCTCTAATTCATTATTAATAATTAATATTTCAAATTTTATGTTTTTTATATTTTGTATACTTTTTTGAGTTATGTGTATTAAATTTATTGTTTTATCATATCCTCTTAGTTTTAATTCTTCTTTAACATTTTCAAAACACTTGCAATCTGAAACAATTCCAACAAATGACATGCTTTCTCCCCTTATAAATTATATTGTTATTATTTCCTTGATTGGTAGTTTTATACATCTTTGTTTTTAATTTGTGTTCCGTTTTGATTAATAGAATAATTTTCTTGGTATATTAAATCTGATACTTTTACTATTTCTAATCCCTTTTCTTTAATATTTTTTAATAACATATCTAAACTATCTGCTGTATGTTTTGTTCCATTATGGCTTAAAATAATATCTCCTGCTTTTATTTTATCTTTTAGGCGACCCCACATTTCATCACCTGTAATACCTGTATAATCTAATGTATCTAAGTTCCATTGTATTGTATAATAGCCTTTATCTTGTGCTGCTTTGATAACTGTGTCATTATATTCCCCATATGGAGCTCTATATATTTTTGTTTTATTCCCTGTTATTTTTTCAATTTTTTCATTGCTTTTTTCTATTTCTTCTATATTTTCTTCATAGCTTAAATTATTTACATGTGGATGTGTGTTACTATGACTTGCTATTTCATGTCCTGCCTTATTAATCTTTTTTACTGCTTCTGGAAATTTTTCTATCCAGTCTCCTACCATAAAAAATGTTATTTTTGTATTATTTTTTTCTAATGTTTCTAAAATAGTATCTATATCATCTGCATTCCATGCACAATTCATTGTAAGTGCTACTTTCTTTTCTTCTGTTTGTACATTATAAATTGGCAATAGTTTTTGCCCTATTGTTGATGATGTCGATATTGTATTTTCACTTGTATTTAAACTATTTGCTACGCAAAACAATAGTACTACTGTTACTATTGATACAAAATATGTATATATTTTTTGTTTATTACACACTACAAACATAAAAACCCCCATATGAATACTTTTGTTTAATTGTATTCTAAATATAAGGGTATTAGAACTTTAAAATTTTATTATATAGTAGATTCTATTATATACTTATGTTATAATGCTAATTGGAGGTTAACATGCTTAGAATAAGTAATATAAAAATATTTGAAGATATTTCAGATGA
The DNA here is from genome assembly GCA_947627555.1 of uncultured Clostridia bacterium. Taxonomy (GTDB): domain Bacteria; phylum Bacillota; class Clostridia; order TANB77; family CAG-508; genus CAG-269. The sequence goes on from CANQWL010000023.1 coordinate 15,762, forward strand.
AGAAATTTTTTTGGTAGCACTAAAAAAGAATAAAATTAATCAAAAAGATGTAATAAGCTGGCATATTTCAAAAAAATCAATTGATGCTAGAAAAAAAGACAATGTACATTATAACTATTCAATTGATATTGAATTAAAAAATGAAGATAAGTATAAAAATTTGACTAAAGTAAAAGATTTTGACTTTCCTAAAATAGAAATTAATGCTACTTTTAATAAAAGACCTGTAATTATTGGAGCTGGTCCTGGTGGCTTATTTGCAGCTATTACTTTAATTCAAAATGGAATTAAACCAATTATTATAGAACAAGGTCAACCTGTAGAGGAAAGAAAACAATCTGTTGACAATTTCTTAAATAACGGAAATTTAAATGTATTTTCTAATGTACAATTTGGTGAAGGTGGTGCTGGTACATTTTCTGATGGTAAACTCACTACTGGAATTAATAGTCCTTTTTGTAAGAAAGTATTAGAAACTTTTGTCAATTTTGGAGCACCAAAACAAATCTTATATATTGCAAAACCTCATATTGGAACTGATAATTTAATTCATATTATTAAAAATATACGAGAATATATTATAAAAAATGGTGGTACTTTTTATTTTAATACAAAAGCTATTGACTTTAAAATTGAGAATAATAAAGTAAAATCAATTATTTGTCAAAAAGTAACTGATAGCTCTGTAATTAATGAAATAGAAACAGATAGTATTATTTTAGCAATTGGTCATAGTTCAAGAGATACTTTTACAAAACTTTATGAAAAAGGTTTTCTATTAGAAAGAAAAAATTTTTCTGTTGGTGTGAGAATTGAACATTTACAAGAACAAATTAATCATTCTCAATATGGAACAATTACAAAATTACATCTTCCACCTGCTGAATATAAATTAGCTTATCACTCACCTACTGGTCGTTCTTGCTATACTTTTTGTATGTGCCCAGGAGGCGTAGTAATGGCTTCATCTAGCGAAAAAAATACCATTGTTACAAATGGTATGAGCAAATTTTCTAGAAATGGTAAAAATGCAAATTCAGCTGTTTTAGTTAATGTAACACCTGATGATTTTGAAGGTAATTCTCCTTTAGCTCGGTATTAATTTTCAAAAAGCTTTAGAAGAAAAAGCCTTTGTTTTAGGTGGCTCTAATTATTATGCACCAATACAAAGAGTTGAAGATTTTATTAAAAATCAAAAATCTATTTCTATTGGTAAAATAAAACCTACATATATGCCTGGTGTTACTTTATCTAATTTAAACGATATTCTCCCATCTTTTGTATCAGATACTCTAAAAGAAGGTATTCTATATTTTGATAAAAAATTAATTGGTTTTGCAAATCCTGATAGTTTAATGACTGGTTTAGAAACAAGAAGTTCTTCTCCTGTAAGAATTATTAGAAACGATAATCTTGAATCTAATATTAAAGGAGTTTATCCTTGCGGAGAAGGTGCAGGATATGCAGGTGGAATTATGTCTGCGGCAGTA
>CANQWL010000024.1 GCA_947627555.1 uncultured Clostridia bacterium
ACCATGGTCAGTAATAGCAATTGAATCCATACCTAATTCTTTTGCCCTTTTAGGCAAATCTTTTATTCTATTTGCTCCATCTAATAAACTAAACTCACTATGTATGTGTAAGTGAACAAAATTAGACATCCTTTTCTCCTCTCTTATGGATTAGGGAACGTTCCTTAAAATCCCTGTTTGGAGGGATTGAGGGACAGTCCTTATTTTATTTTCTATTTTCTACTTTCTATATTTTTATATGATTATATCATGCTATTTTTGAAATTACCATAATCATATAGTAATATTTAAAAACTAATTGAGCTAAAAAATATATTGTCCTCTTTGTACTATTTTAATATCTAACCCAAATAGAAACTGATTTTCCTTTTACTTTAAAATTTCCATATCCTTCTTCATCTATAATAATTTCATCTTCACAATTTCCTAAAGCATCAATAAATTTCTCTCCTACATGTTGTGAACCTATGTACATTCTTTTTTCTCCATCAAATCTATTAGAAATTACAACTGCCAAACCTGATTTCATATGTGTATTTTCTCCTTCACATGTCCACCCAATATAATTAGGATTGTCAAAATAATCATGTTGCATGCCATATGCTTTTTCTTTTCTTAATTGCATTATAGTTTTTAATTCTTCTAATGGTTCTATATTATCATGTGGTATGCCATAAAAATCTCCATAAAATACACAAGGGTATCCTTCATTTCTTAATAAAATGATGCTATATGCAGCTGGTTTGAACCATCTTTCTACAAAACTTTGTAAGCTTTGTCCAGGCTGAGTGTCATGATTATCTACAAAAGTTACTGCCTTACTTGGATTTTCTTTTACTAATGTACCTTCCAATATTTTTGATAAATCATAATTTTCGTTTTTGGATGCTGCTTCAAAATTATAGTGTAATGGTACATCAAATAAAGATATCCTTCCTTCTGTTTCTGTAATATATCTATGTAATTTAGTTATATTTCCGCTCCAATACTCTCCTACTGTAAATAGTTCTCTTCCTGTTTCATCTCTTAAATTTTGTATCCAATCTTTATAAAAAAATGCTGGTATATGCTTAATTGCATCTAAACGAAATCCATCTACTTTTGTTGTTTCTAAATACCATTTTCCCCATTTTGTACACTCTTCTATTACTTCTTTGTTTGTAAAATCTATATCTGCTCCCATTAAATAATCATAATTTCCAAATTCTTCATCAACAGCTTCATCCCAATTTTTATCTTTAAATTTAAATATAGCATTTTGTTTTGAATTTTCATCATAATCGATTCCATCAAAATGAGTCCAATTCCATTCAAAATCAGAATATTTATGCTTTCTACCTGGAAATGTGTATTTAGTTGCAACTCTTACTACTTCTTGATTTTCAATTAACTGATTATGATTTCCCCAATCTACTTTCGTTGCAGGAATTGTTTGTAACTTATCTGCTCCCATTTTGTGATTTAAAACAATATCTGCATAACTTTCAATTCCATTTTGTTTTAAAGCAGTAATACAATTTATATATTCATCTTTTGACCCATATTTAGTTTTTATGCTTCCTTTTTGATCAAATTCTCCTAAATCATAAACATCATATACTCCATAGCCTACCTCATCCTTCCCTCCAATTCCTTTGTATGCAGGTGGAAGCCATAATGAAGTGATTCCAAGCTTTGATAAATTTTCTGCTTCTTTTGCTACTTGATTCCATAAGTCTTGATTGCATTCCATATACCATTCAAAATATTGCATCATAATTCCATTTATTTTTTTCATTTTTTTATCGTTCCTTTCTTTCTTCACTCTGAAATATACATATTTATAAAATTTAATTGTTTGCAAATTCTTAATTCTTTATATTTTTTATTATACATTATTATATAATACTTTTTTCTTTTTTCAAGATAAATTACTATTCTGAAGTATATTACTTTATAAATTAATCAATTTAAAATTATGTTAAAACACTAATAGAACAAAGATAATAATATTTTTATATTTTTTCGTTATCCCCATTCTAAAAATTCTAGCAAAAGTTTTTACAAACTTTTGAGAATTTTTGAACGGTCCCCACAATTTCTCTTAAAAATATAAAAATATTATTATCTTGGAATGAATAGATTATTATTTATGTATTAAAATCAATTAATTACTAAACTACTGCTATTTGACAATTCAATTTTATTTTTTTATAATAATTATTTGAAAGGAAGCGTTGTCAATGAATTTTGAATATGAAAGAAGAATTAATTATTATGAGACTGATAAAATGGGAGTTGTACATCACTCAAACTACATTCGTTTTTTAGAAGAATCTAGATGTTACATGCTAGATGAAATGGGAATTCCCTATTCTTATCTTGAAGAACAAGGAATTATGATTCCTGTATTAGGAGTAAATTGCTCATTTAAACATCACGTTACTTTTGATGATATTATTGTAATCAAACCTATTATAAAAGATTTTAATGGTGTACGTTTAACTGTTGGTTATAATGTAATAAATAAGGCTACTGGTGATGTTGTTCTTACAGGAGAAACTAAACATTGCTTTACAGATACAAACTTAAGACCACTAAGATTGCACAAATCTTTTCCTGATATTTCTGATAAATTCATGAAAGAAAAAAGGGTATAAGTGGACTAATCACCTATACCCTCTCGTTTTCTTATTCAATAACTTCGTATGAATTTGCAATGTCCATATGTGTCACATAAAAAGGACCATCAATTTTGCATATCATATAAGCTACTTTGAGATTTCCAAAAGTTACAGCTTCTATATGCTTAGCAAATTTCTCCATTTTTTTCTTCCGAGCTTTTACATCTGAGAAACGATTATGAGAACTAACCTTAATATAAATTGAATTCATTTCAATATTTATATCTGTTCTACCATTAATAACATCATACACTGATACGTTCTCAATAAAATTACAATAATATTGAGCAATTAACCGTTTTAAATCATTGCTTTTCACTTTTGTCATATTTCAAATCCTCCTATTTAAGTTGAGATTTTCAGTTACCACAATTTTAAATATTAGTCATTTAAAATTGCATTCAACTTTCGTTGATGATTAGATAATATCATATCTTTATGTAAATTTCAATAGTTTTAATAAAATTATATGTTTCTCATTTCTTTAATTTCTTTATATATAATAAAAAATATATATTTTTTTAAAATACTTTATCTTTTTTTAAAACTATGATACAATACAATAAATTTTGTAAGTAATTGTCAAAAGATGAATGGAGGAAAAAATATGGAATTTAATAAATGTAGTAGATGTGGTAATTTTTATGTATCAAGCGGTGCTGTATGCCCTAAATGTAGTACAAAAGATGGATTCGAACTTTCAACTTTCAAATCTTACCTTCAAGAAAATGGCTTTGGAGAATCTTTAGATACTATTTCTGGCCAAACAGGAATTTCAGTTAGAAACCTAAATAGATTTATGGGATATGAAGAAATAAAAGAATACCAAAGTCAATGCCAGAATAATTCAAAAACTGGTAACAATGGAAATATTGGAGTTACTTTCAATTAATATTTTACAATAAATATCATAGCATTATAAATTATTAGCTATGAGAAAGGATTAATAAAATGGAAAACGTTTTTAATATTTTAGAAGAAAGAGGATATATTGAGCAGATGACTCATCCAAGAGAAATCAAAGAGTTATTTGAAAAGGAATCTGTTCCTTTTTATATAGGAATTGACCCTACTGCTGATAGTTTGCATGTAGGTCACTTTGTTTCTTTAATGGTTGCTAGCCATATGCAAAAATGTGGTCATAAGCCAATTATTTTAGTTGGTGGAGGTACTGCAACAATTGGAGATCCTACAGGAAAAACTGATATGAGAAAAATGCTTTCTCGTGAAGAAATTAATAATAATGTAAAAAGTATAAAAAAGCAAATTGAAAAATTTGTTAGTTTTGAGGGAGAGAATGCTGCTATTATTGTTAATAATGCAGATTGGCTATTAGACTTAAAATTTGTTAATTTTGTTCGTGACATTGGAAGTTTATTCTCTGTTAATAAAATGCTTGCAGCAGAATGTTATAAACAGAGAATGGAAACAGGATTAACATTTTTCGAAATGAGTTATATGTTAATGCAATCTTATGATTTCTTACATTTGTATGAAACATATGGATGCAAATTACAAATAGGTGGAAATGATCAATGGTCTAATATTATTGGTGGTGTTGAGTTAATTAGAAAAATTGGAAAAGATGATTCTTTTGGTCTAACATTTAAACTTCTTACAACAAAAGAAGGTAAAAAAATGGGAAAAACAGAAAAAGGTGCTTTATGGTTAGATGCTAATAAGACATCTCCTTATGAATTTTATCAATATTGGAGAAACATGGAAGATAGCAGTGTAGAAAATGTTTTAAAAATGTTAACATTTTTGCCAATGGAAAAAATTCAAGAATTATCTTCTTTAAAAGATGAAAAAATTAATGAAGCAAAAAAAATAGCAGCATTTGAAATTACTAAATTAATACATGGAGAAGAAGAAGCTCTAAAAGCTGAAGAAGCTTCAAATGCTCTATTTGGTGGTCAAGGAAGTCTTGAAAATATGCCAACTATAAAAGTAGATAATATTAATATTTCTATTGTTGACGCTATTATATTAACAAATATTGCACCTTCTAAAGGTCAGGCAAGAACGTTAGTTAATCAAGGTGGTATTTCACTAAATGATGAAAAAATAACAGATGTAACATATCAATTATCAGATAAAGATTTTTCAGATGGATATGCAATCTTAAAAAAAGGTAAAAAAATATTCTATAAATTAGAAAAATAATTTTATAACTAAACGAGTATTTCAGTATCGAAATACTCGTTTTTTATAATATAAGATTTTAAAATACATTATGATATATTTTTATCTACTTTTCTCCACAATTTCTACAATATCTGCGATATATTCTCCAATAACTGGAATATTCAGTGTAACAATTTTTTGTAGCAAGATAACTAAAACCGCTGTAATAATTGTTACACCAATTCCAATACCAACTCCTCTAAAAATTCCAGCAATTAAATTTCTTTTTATAATTTCTTTTCTATTTCCTAAAATATAAGATAATTCTACTAAATTTCCTTCTTGTAAAATTCTTGTTAATTCTTCAACAGATTGATTTAAAATACTCATTTTCTTTTTTTCAAACATAAAAGCTCCATTCCGTGGTATTAGCAAACTTTGCTATATAATTTCTTATATACCTATGTTAATGCAAAGTTTTTATACAATAGGAAAGTAATACTGCTCTATTGTATAAAAAAATCCACTTAATATTATAGTGGATTTTTTTTTATTTTTTATTCGCTTACAGTTGTATTAATACTTACATTTTTTGAATTAGTTATAGAATTTTCATTTATAGAATTAGTGTTTGTAATATTCATCTTTTCTAATTCTTCCTTCTTTTTGTCTTCTTCTTTTTTTACTGTTTCTAAAGAAGAAATTAAGTCTTGAAGCTTTTTAATATCTTTACCCATCATTTCCCAATCGCTATTATTACTTGAATTTGTTAAATTATCATTTGCCTTTATTATTGCTTCTATTAGTCCTTCTACATCTTCTGTATTTTCAATTTCAATATCTACTGCATATTGAGAAAGTAAATTTGATAATGCATTATTTAAATTATCTCCTATTGCAACTTTATTTCCTGATGCCACAATTACTTTTTTAAGAACTGGAATTTCTGATTCATTTAACATTGTTTGATAAATTGGCTCTACATATAATAATGTATTTTCTATTGGAACAACAAGCATTTGCTTTGTTAATTTTGTTCCTGTTGTATTTAATAATTCTAATTCATTTGATATTACCTCATCTTGCTCTATTTGTTTATCTAGTTGCATTGGACCTACAATGTTACTATCGGCTGAAAATTTATATAATTTAAGTTCATTTACTGCACCATTAGTACTTCCTACTAAATAAGAAATCAAATTTTGTTTTTCATTAGGTGTATAAATTTGTACTAATCCAAACTTTTCTCCATCAGTTGTTTTCACCATTGTATAATATGGGGTCATATATGTACCTGTTGATTTTGATGTTTTTACACTATTATATTTTGCAATATCCCATAAATCATCTGCTCTATATAATACATCTGGTTTTACATTATGATATACTTTTAGAACCTCAGATTGTACTTTATATAAAAATTCTGGATATACAAAATGATTTGCAATATCTTTTGGAATTTCAGTATCTAAATCCATAAACAACGTATTATAAATATTTCTATATGCCATAGCAATTGGATCTGTTCTATCTGTAATATAATATGACATTGTTCCATCATAACTATCTACAATAACTTTAACTGAATTTCTAATATAATTAATATTTTCTTTAATTCCATCATGTTGTATATTTGTGTATTGAGAATATGGATACTGACTTGATGTAGTATAAGCATCAATTACCCATACAATTTTACCTTCGTTTGTAATTACTGTATAAGGATTTTCATCATATATTAAATATGGTAAGGCTTTTTTTGCTCTTGAAATTATGTCTCTATTAATTAAAATTTTACTTTCACTTTTTATTTCACTAGAAAATGCTAAATTAACATCTCCTTTTGTGATTCCTAGAATAAGTCTATCTATAAACCCTAATTGTAATCCAGCTTTTCCATCATAAGTTGATGTATGGTCTGTTCCATTTTCATCTGTATAGTCATATTCTTGCTTATTTTTTGCATTTGTTGCAATAGTTTCTTTATTGCCTACACCAAAATACATTCTTGGCTGTGAAATTTTTATTATTTCATCTTTTCCTGATATTTCTTTTTGTATATATTGTACATTTCCTGCATCTGTACTTTGTGTTGCTGATGTAATTATCTGACCCATTCCATGTGTATATTCATATGTTTTATTATTATATGTTCTTCCTGCATTTGTGATTTCCCTTGGTGATACATATACCAATTGTTGTTTACCATTAATTGAATATTTAGCTAAATTTGCACTTCTATATGAAAAATATCCCGTATTTGTTTGATTATCTTCTAATGATTTTATTACTGCATCTTTACTAATGATTGGTATATTATTAATGATATTACTATTTTTGCTTACTTCTTCATTTGTAATTGTTCCTGAATTTTTTACATTTTGCTCTTCTATATTAATATTATAAGCATTTTTTGTATTTTTTATATTTTCTGCAATGTTTTCTCTTTCTTTATCTAGTTCATTAGAATTTACAAATGCCACATCAAATATTACCATTACAAAAAATAGAATAACTAAATATGCAGGAATAACTATTAAATTTTTTAATACTTTATTTGTATTTCCTTGCTTAAAATACTTTAATGCACGATATGCAACAACAATTATTACAATAGCAAATAGTGCATATCCCCATAATTTTATAGTAGTTTCTGTCATACCTGCCCCAATAATATCAATATCATCATTTACTGTTAAGATTTTCCCAAATAATATGTTTTGAATATTTAAAATTGTTAATAATGCAATTCCTATAACTACTAAAAAGATGTTTCTTAACAACTTTTTCATAAACAGACTTTCTTTTAGCATTTTGCCATCTATACCGTCAAAAAATCTATTAAATATAATAACATTATATAAAGCTATATATAAAGTAATTCCTATTAACAATACAATAAAGTACATCACAAAACTTTGAATTGCTGGTTTTTGGAAAAAGTAATATGCAATATCCAATCCAAATACTGGGTCTTGTACTCCAAAAGATGTAGTGTTTACAATTAGCATAATTTGTTGCATTAACACATTTGCAACTATGATGCTTATAATTGCTGATATAACTAGTGATAATGATTTATTTAACAATTTAGGCATTTGTTTTTTTTCTTTTTCAAAAAATGGTTTTAGTCCTTTTTTTATCCCTCTATTTGTCATATATATAATGAAATATAATATTACAAAGTTAATTGCCATAATTGAATATCTATACATCAAGTTAGTTTTAAATATTTGAATATATTGTTCTCCTAACTCTTTATATTCTAAATAACTTCCCCTTAATTGTATATAGTTCACAATTGCAAATACGATTAAAAATAAAATAACTAATAACATTCTTGTTTTACTTTTTTTCTTTTTATTTCTCATTCCTGTTGCTTTTGTATTTGCTGTATCCATAATTGTTTCTTGCTTTGTTTCATTTTGTTTTATTTCTTCTACATCTTGCTCGTTTTTCTTTGGAATATTTGTATCTGTGTTTTTGTCCACTATTTCAACCTCCTAATTTCTGTTTTAAATAATTGCTTTTACAAAATCTTCTGAATTGAATCTTTCCATATCATCAATTTGCTCTCCAATACCAATAAATTTTACTGGTATTTGATTTTCTTCTACAATTCCAATAACAACTCCACCTTTTGCTGTCCCATCTAATTTTGTTAAAACTAGTCCTGTAATATCTGTCTCTTCTTTAAATGCTTTTACTTGTGAAATTGCATTTTGTCCAGTTGTTCCATCAATTACTAACAATACCTCTTTATCTGCTTCTGCCATTTCTTTATTAATTACCTTTTGTATCTTACTTAACTCGTCCATTAAATATTTTTTATTATGAAGCCTTCCGGCTGTATCAACAATTAATACATCTGCTTCTTTCTCTCTTGTAACCTTCATTGCATCATATACGACTGATGCTGGATCTACTCCTTCTGCTCTTTTTACAATATCCGCTCCTGAGCGATTTGCCCAAATCTCTAATTGCTCTACTGCCGCTGCTCTAAAAGTATCTGCTGCTGCTATAACTACCTTTTTTCCATCTTTCACTAAACGATTTGCAATTTTTCCAATAGACGTTGTTTTTCCAACTCCATTTACTCCAACTACTAGAATAACAGATGGTTTAGTTTCTAAATGCAAACTATTATCTGTAATATCTAATATTTTTTGCATTTCTTCTCTTAAAGCTTGTTTTACATCATTTTCATCTTGTATTTTCTCTTTTTTTAATCTATTTCTTAAATTATTTATTATTTTAATAGATGTATCCATTCCTATATCTGACATAATTAAAATTTCTTCTAGTTCTTCTAAAAAGTCTTCATCTACTTTTCTAAAACTACTAAATACATTGTTTATTTTTTCATCAAATGATGTTTTTGTTTTATTCATTCCATTTTTTAATTTTTCAAAAAAGCCCATTATTATCTCCTTGCCTTTTACTTTATTCTTTAATAATTTTTGTTAGTATATCATATTAAGGCTTAAATGTACAGTTTTTAATAAGATTTTTTTAGCAAATACACATACACATAGTTATCAATAATTACAAAAAATTTACTTTCACCATTGTTAATGTCTTTATAGTAAAAAATATTCTTTTGTGTCTGTTCTGCTAAATCTATTAAATCTTTGAAAATAGATATATTTATTACTTTCAAGTCATCTAAATTGGGTTCACTACTAATATTAATTATTATATCTCTATAATATTTTAAAATATGCTTTAATTTCCAATCATATTGTTGTCTTTGCATTTTAATATATTTTCTTATAATACGTATAATAATTATTGATGATATTATAAAAATTATTCCTCCAATAATATAAAATGCAATTTCTTTAAATTTTCTATTTTCTTGTCCTTGTATAATTTCTCCATTTGTAACCTTTTCATAATTTTCTTTTATTTCACTTACTGTATTAGTTATAGGAATTTCTAATTCTATAAAATCCTCTACTTTATTAAAGTTTTCACCTAAATTAATCGTGTAAGAAATATTAAATTTTATTTTTAAAGTACTCTGTATTGTAATTCCATATGTTTTTTCATATGAACGTGCTAAATTGTTATAATACTCATAATCTACATTTACTTGCTCATTAATATAAAATTTATCTGCATTATCTTTTTTATCATGAGTGTTTTCTTTAAATTTAAATTTTCTATTCCAAACTTCTTTATCTTGATTTTCATTATCTTTTACAATTCCGACTAAATAAGCATCAATATTATAATCATATTGTAAATTAGCCTTTTTATCCCCTACAAAATCATACTTTAAATTTATAATATAATTATCAATAGATTTTGCAGCATAATAATAACCTAATTTAAGTATTTCATTTTCATAAAAATTATTTGGTTTTAGTAAAACTTCATAGTCATCACTTTTTTGTATTGTGTAATTATAAGCAGGTGCTATATTTTTATTAATATAAAAATTATATATTATGCAGAAAATACCTATTACACACATAATTATAGCAATTATAAAAGTATTCATATATTTTCTAATATTTTTCATAACATTCTCTCCTTACTACATTCTACTTTACTTTTCCATTGTTAAAATACTCATATAGTAAAATTGATGGAAACCCAATATATTTAATGCAAAAAACATATACTCCTTTAATTTGAGTTGTTCGTACTAATTCCATATCTGCAACATTATTCCTATCCCCTTTTGTTTGATATAAAACATTATTATTTTTTTCTATTTTATCTACAATACGATGAGCAATGTTTCTCTCTCCTGTGCTATAAACGATTATAGTATCTTTAGAAATTTTTCTTAATTCATCATTATTAATTTTTTTATAAATAATAACATCTCCTCGACCAAAACATGGAATCATACTATTTGAAATAATTGCTATAGATTCATATTTAAATAGTCCTAATGTAAAACAAATTAAAGTAAATAAAAAAATAAATGTTACTATATAACTAATTTTTTCAAAGCGATTTTTCCTTTTCTCCCTAATACAACCTTTTTCTTTTAAAAGTTTATATTTAAAAACAAAATAAATTATAGCTGGTAATAATGTTTCAAAAGAACCTGTTATAAACCAATCTGTATTTGGCAAAATTGGTAATAAAAAAACTATTAATTCTTTGCATAATCTATAAATTATTACTACCATATAAGAAGTATTTAATGTCAAGTATGTGTATAAAATATTACAAGATATCAATGGTATTATTGATGAACAAATATATTTAAATAACAGTTCTTTATCTGAAAACATAGTTATTAACATATTAAAATTTATCTCTGCTAATATAAGTAATATCGTTATAAATATTAGTAATATTTTATTATTTTTGTTTCTTGATACAATTACTGTTCTTGTTATTTCAACACCAAAAATACTAATTATTTTTGGTAAAATATTTGCTAATACTGTTAATATTTTATGACTATATGGACTCTTTGAAAAACCTAATAAAAATCCAATATATAAATATATACCAATATTAATAAATGAAATTATAATTATAAAAATAATATATTTTATATTATTTTTAAATCTTATATACGAATTTTTTATATCCCATATTAAATAAATCAGCATTAATATCCAAAATATTGTATTTACTATACTATAAAATACATGATTTATAATATTTAATGTAATTCCTATGCACAAATAAAAAATTATAATAATTAGTATATTTTTATTTTTTATAACTTTATTTTTGATTTTTGCACCTCCTTATTTTAAAAATAATGGGAAATCTTTTCTTTCCCATTATTTTTGTGCATATTCTATAACCCCAGTTATTGTTTTTGTTTTTATTGTTGGATTTTCACTAGTTTCAGGATCGTATTCAACTTTTACATTTAAAGTGGTTTGATTTCCTGCTTCCAAAATGGGAGCAATTCCTGTTGTTGTAAATTTAATATTTTCTGATCCATCTTCTTGTTCCTTAAAAATTATACTATCTAAGGTTGCATCAATATTCCCAGAATTTTCAATTGTTATTAAATAAGTTATTGAATCACCTGGTTTTACTAGTTTAGCATAAAATGTTACATTTGTATTGTCATATTGCGGTTCTCCAGCATCACAACCTTCAGAAACATACTGGGTTTCTATATTAGTAATTCTCACATTCCATTCACCTGTAATTTCAGCTGTTCCCTTTACATTTAATTGTGTAACGAATGTTGAATATCCTACTACCATTGTTAATATTATTATTATTAATAATGCAATAATTATAAGGTTTTTTCTATTTTTCATGTTATTACCTCCTTTCTATGTAATAACATAATAACCTTATATATAATTATATGTTTTTATATTTTATTTTGTTATTTGAATTTCTCCTTCTAATTTATTATCTTTTATTAACTTTTCTCTTTCAATATCTTTATCAGCAAATAACTTCTGTTTAATAAAAGATATACTTATATGCATTAACTAAAAATTTCAATACAACTATACAAAATTTAAATAGTTTATAGTATAATAATTATACATTTATACTAGGAGGTTATATGTTAAAAGAAATAAAAATAGAACTAACTAATAAATGTTCTAGAAACTGTATGCATTGCTCTAGTAATGCTACAAACAATATTAATAATTTGAAAGAGTTAAATTTTGAGGATGTTTGCAAAATTATAAAAGAAGCAAAACAAATTGGAGTTCAGACTATTGTTTTTACTGGTGGAGAACCTTTAATGTATGATAGACTTCCCGAACTTGTAGAACTAACTTCTAAATTAGAAATGAAATCAACTATATATACATTTGCTTATAGAACTGATGAAACTTTAAATAAATATAAAAATTTGATAAACCTAGGATTAAATAAAATAATTTATTCACTTGCTGATTCATTGTCTAATGAAAAAGATATTTCAATTTATAATAAAGAACAATTTTTTGATAAAGTTTTTAAAAATAATAATGCTAAACTTGGCTTTCATTATACTGTTTCAAGAAATTCATTTCTTGAATTAGAAACAATATTAACCGAAACTATTAATACATTTAATAATAAAAAATATTTTGAAAATGTAAGTCTTTTAAGATTCGTTCCACATGGTAAAGGAACTACTGATATGGATTTATCAAAAGAAGATTTATTAGCAATTAAAAATCTTTATTTAAATTCAAATAATAAAAACAAAATTAGATTGGGTACACCTTGGAATATACTTGGTATTGAAAATACACCTTGTATCATTGCAGATGAAATAATGATTATTGGATTTGATGGAATAGCATATCCATGTGATTCAATAAAATATTTTACCAAACTAGGAATTAGTGGAAATATAAAAGAAAACTCATTAATGGAAATGTATAATTCAGATTATTTTAGTAATATACGAAAATTTAATACTGACAATTCTTGCTCATCTTGTGAAAAATATCTTATATGTAAAAGTGGCTGTATTGGTCAAAAAATACTGAAAAATTATACTAAAAGTGGAGATAAAATATTGACTTTAAAAAAATGTATTAATGAAAAAGATCCTATGTGTAGTATGAGGTAGCTTATGAAAGTTAGATAAATATTGTAGAGAAGCTATACCAAATTTAAATAGTTATTAAGCAAATGTTAGAAAAAAATTCTATTGATGAAGAATTGAAAAATACAAAAAAACATATGCCAAGAGCTTTAGACTCTTAGCATATGTTTTTTTTGAGTATGAAATTTTGAAAAATGGAATTATTATTTTACAAACTTCCACAATTCAGAAATCTTTGGTTTCACACGGCTTAAAATCTCGGCAGGGCTGGTGGTCATAATCTGATTTTCTAATCCTGTTATAGAGAAAACATCATGTTTCTTTTTAGCAAGATATACCATTTGTATACCATTATCAGACAAGTACTTCCAACCGCCATATCTTCGATATTTTCTAAATATATTCTTTGTTTTAATTTTGATATTTCATTAATCATTGCATTATCATTATTTGAAATAGCTTTTGCCATACACATTGACAAAATTTCCATTGCTACTTCTACTTTTATGTTTTATCTCATTAATAAATACCTACAAGATTATTTAATTTCTACATTATGATATTTTTCCAATAATTTCATAAACAAATCATAATATAACCCTACTGATTTTACAAATTGTTCACTATTGATTAAACTTTTAAGTTCTTTAATTGATACCCATTTGGATTCTGAGACTTCACTTTTTTGTAATGTTAAATCATTTATATTAAAATCATCTTTTACTAACCACACATCAACAAATCCGTGTTCCCTTTTAAATGATAATAGCAATTCTATTTTATTTATATTAATATCAATTCCCAATTCTTCTTTTGTTTCTCTGATTGCTCCTTCCAAAGAAGTTTCTTCACTATCCACAACTCCTCCTGTAAATGCCCATTTGCCTGGATTTCTTTTTAAATTTTTATTTCTCTTTTGTATTAATAATTCTCCTTTACTATTTAAAAACCATACATGCACTGACAATTTATATTCACCATTTTCTGGTTCTTCTGTCCTTAAACAGGTTTTGTTTATTTTTTCTCTTTTACCATTATATAAACCTATTATTTCCATTTTATCATCCTCTAATCTTTTTCAAAATGATATTTGTATTTATCTGTTGTATATAAAAAAAGTTCGAACAGAAACGTCAATGGAGCGGGTAGTCAAAAGTATTGATTTTAAACACTTTTTAAAGTTTTGTTTTTATTTATCATTTTTTATTCAATGCTTGTTTTTCGCTTGTGTCAATACTTTTGCGTTTTATTTCTTTTTTAGTATTTGTTTTCATTTTTTATTTCCTTTTTCTATTGCATTATTTATTGCATTAAAATTGCATTATTTTTTGTCTTACAAAATAACTTTATTATAAATCAAACAAGTTCTTCTGCTATCTTTATTATTTTATTGAAACTTCTAGTCTGCGATATGTATTTCAAACTTTCAATATTTAATATCAAATATTGATTTACTAACTTTTGATATTCTTCTTCACTTGTAATACATAAATATTTTATCATCTGTAGAGATATTATATAATAATTTTCCATAACATCATCTCCTGTATTATATTATATCATTTTTTGTTGTTATTTGATGTTGGAATTTGTCGAAAAAGAATTTTATAATTTTTAATTTGATTCACTTTTACTTGTAGATAACTTATATTCTAAATAATACAAAAAAAATAGACAGATTGAAATTAATCAATCTGCCTCTAATATTATAGTACATTTATTTTAAAAGCTTCTAATCTTAAAGATTTTTCTTCTGTACCTATTCTTATATTTGTTCCTTTTGAAACTGGCATCCAACCTACATTTTGTACATGCTCTTGTACTTCTAATGTCTTATTAGCTTTTATTTCTATTGCTTCTATTCTTCTACATTGTCCTGTTGTTCCTGCAACTTGTCCGTTTGAAACCCAATTTGACCAACCTATATTTTCCATATGTACTCTATAACTTAAATCTAATCCATTATGCCCTTCTAAAATTATTGCTTCTATTCTTTTGCCTTTTCCTTCTGTTCCTGCAATTTCTCCTTCTTTCTGTATATTAGTCCAACCTATATCTTGTATATGAACCTTATATGTTATTTCTTCTCCTGTTATTTTATATTGGTCATTTGGTCTTAATACTCCTAAGAAACCTCTATAATTATGTAATACTTTATGAACTACTTTACTTCCCCAATTTAGATCATAAGAATAAAATTCATTTGTATTTCCTTCTCCAGTTGCTATTGCTATATGTCCATAAGTATTTCCTAGTCCTGAACCCCAAATAACTATATCTCCTTTTTGTGGTATAAATGCAGATGTATTTGCTATTCTTGTAAAACTATTCTTTAATGGCAAATTATTAAAGTTTTCATAATAGTCTTTGGCATTTCCCCATGCTCCTGCTTTTATTCCAAATACTTTATCTAAATACATTTTTATTAAATCTACGCATTGTACTCCAGATACTCCATCATAATCAAATCCTTTTCCATTATATGTGTTTATAAATTCACTATAATTCATATTTTATTCCTCACTTTCTTTTAAATTTCTTAAAAATTCATCTGCCTTTATTGCTTTATCTGTAAAACTATTATTTTTCCAGAATGTTACTATTATCACCGCTATCTCTATTAACATTTCTACTACAGATAATATTTCACTTTCGGATACATTGATTACATCAAATCCAAAATATTTTAGTATCATATTCATTAATACTATAACTAACATTACTGTTCTTACTATTGTTCCTTTTGATATTTTCATTTATTTTCCCTCCATTCTTATTTCAATTTTTTCTATACTTTTTTCAATATTTTCGCATCTTTTATCATGTACTTGTAAGAAATCAGACTGGTTATCCATACTTTTTTGCAACAATTCTAAAGATTTGGCTGTATTTTTATTTGTATTTTGTATTTCTTCAAGACACATAGAATTTTGTTCTAATGTCTTTTGCATGTCTTTTCTTGTTGTAAACCAGTCATATAAAAATAAACCTACTATTACTAATGAAATTCCAAAATTACTTATCATTTCTATTATTTCTTGCATAACTATTTACTCCTTTGCTTATTTTTATTTTATATTAAGCTGTTCTTTTCCACATATAACATGTTATATAAGGTTGTATATTTGTATGGGAATCACCGTTTCCAGTATTGCCAATAGTTCCTCCAGCAGTAGTACTAGTTGTTGATACAGCTCCAGCTGACGATGTGTTTCCACTATTTCCTCCTGTATTAAAAGCTGTTGAATTAGCTGTGCTTCCCGTTATACTATGACTATGTGCTCCACCAGAGTCTATTTTTCTCCACATTACAGCAGCACCTGTACCTCTTTGCACATCGAACTCTCCAGATAAATTAGCTGTTAAATGTGCAGCAAATCCATCTGAACTACTCCCTGACGTATGTGTATGACTACCATTACTAGCAGCAGCTAAAGTTCCTGCTCCATGACTATGTGCTCCTACACTATGTGTATGTCCATTTAATGTATGAGTA
>CANQWL010000025.1 GCA_947627555.1 uncultured Clostridia bacterium
AAAGCACCAATAGAAAATTCAATGATACTACAAATTTTTTTTATAGAATTTTGTTTCACATCATTGACACATATACATTAGAACTTTATTTTAAAGATAAAAACTTATGGACTTTTCATAAAAATTGGTATATAATAGGAAAAAGTTAAAATATTGGAGGAGAATGCTACAATGTATGAAAGAAGTGCTATAGTTTTAGAACGATATCTAGATAAATTGTTCGGATTTAACAAAGAATACAACTTAAGACAAAATTTTTCAGATTTCAATGACTTAATAGAAGAATTAAAAGAATATCAAACTATGGTTACAGAAGAAGAAAAAGTAATAAATAAATTTGATAAAATAGCAAATGGTATACAATCAATACAAAAGTTACAGGAAAAGCTATGTTTATCAAATCAAAAGCTAGAAGATGAAAGAAATAAACTATTTAATGCCCTTGATGAAAACCCAAATATAGTGCAAAATAGACTAGAAAAAATAGAAAAAATTGTAGAAGAAAATAATGAAGGGTTAAAAAAATTAAGAGAAGACTATATTAAAGATTTAGTTATATTTATAGAAAGACAAAAAGAAAGAAATAAATTTGCAAGAGGAAAAAGAACAACAGAAGCAAATCACATAGCTAGAATGGAAGAAGCGGACGAAAAATTTAAAAGTATATCAATACAAGATGTAAAAAATATGAGAAGATTTTTAAATAGTGACAAACAAGACATTAAAGACGCAATTGTAAACATTATGATAAAAAATGGAAAAAATGAAAAAATAGGATTTAACAAAGAAGTAATAAATAAAGCAGTAAATGTCAGAATTCAGATAGCAGAAAAAGAAGCAGAAGCTTATATAATGATATATGAAAAATTAAAAAAATTATTAAATGAAGTAGAAAATGATAATTTTAATCTAAATGAATATGAAAAAATCTTAAAAGATACTCATGTAAAAATTGCATTTTTAAGTGCAGAAAAAGAATATATTATTGAATTTTTAGATAATGAAAGAATGACTGCAATAAGTGGTCCTCAAATACATAAAAAAATGATGAAAGAAGCATGTCAAAATTTCGATATGGATATTGCTCAAATTAATAATTTATATGAATTGATTATAAGAGAAATAGAAGGTAAAGCAACTAGAAAATCATATAAAGATTTATATAATAAAACATATTTAAGAGATATTCAACAAAAAGAGAAAAAATTTGAAGCAGAAGTAAATAATATTAAAATAAATGTAGGAACTGTAATTAATTCAAACTATTGGAGAATTGAAGGAATAAAAAATGTATATGATGTATTCCAAAAAGAAATTACAGAAAAATTTGATAAAGATTTATCAGAATATAAAGTAGAGGAAATAGACATACTAGAAGATATTCAAACTGCAGTACACCAAAACAAATATGATTTTAAGTATTATGATGATATAGATGAATTTAATGATTATGAATACTCTAATTTAGATGATTATGGTAAATATGCAAATAATGATGAAGACAATTATGATGACTACGATAATTATGAAGATGAAGATGACTATGACAAAGATGACTATGACGAAGACAACTACGATGAAGAAGACTATGATGAAGATGAATATGATGAAGATGACTACGATGAAGATGATTATGATGAAGACGACTATGATGAAGATGATTATGATGAAGAAGACAATGAAGATGAAGACAATGATGAAGATGACAGCTATGAAGAAGATAATGCATTTAACAATGAAACTGAAGAATATAATGAAAAAAATAAAAATAAAAACAAAAAGTATGAAAAAATAAGAAATATTAATTATAATATAAGATTAGATGCCCCATATGAAGATTATCAAGAAGAACAACAAGAATTATTATATAAATTTCCAAAAGTAAATAATAATACTAAAGCAGTTTCAAAATCAAATGATGATAATTATAATTCATCTAACAAAAATGTATCAACTACAATCAATAGACCAAAAAGAAGAACTAGAAAAAGACATGAAAAAGATATATATTCATTTAATGATACGAGTAATATATTTGATAAATTATTCAAGAAAAAAGATAATTATTAACAAAAATATATAATAAAATATATAATATTAGGAAAATAAAATGAAATTTCGAAGAAAGGAGCATATGATTTTATTTAAGTTATTAAATATATCATATAAATAAAAATGTTAAACTTACAAAATATAACAAAAGACTATAAATCAGGGGATACTATTGTAAAAGCATTAAAAGGAATTAGTATAGAATTTAGAAAGAGTGAATTTGTATCAATTCTAGGGCAAAGTGGTTGTGGAAAAACCACTTTGTTAAACATTATAGGAGGACTTGACAGATATACAACAGGAGACTTAATAATTAATGGAAAATCAACAAAAGAATTCAAAGATAAAGAATGGGATGCTTATAGAAACTATTCTATAGGTTTTGTATTCCAAAGTTATAACTTAATACCACATCAGACTATATTATCTAATGTAGAATTAGCATTAACAATATCAGGAGTATCAAAAAAAGAAAGAAGAAAAAGAGCAATTAAAGCATTAGAAGATGTTGGTCTAAAAGAACAAATACACAAAAAGCCAAATCAATTATCTGGAGGGCAAATGCAAAGAGTAGCAATTGCAAGAGCATTAGTCAACAATCCAGACATTATTTTAGCAGATGAGCCAACTGGTGCACTAGATACAAAAACTAGTGTTCAAATAATGGAAATCTTAAAAGAAATTTCAAAAGAAAAATTAATTATTATGGTTACACACAATCCAGAATTAGCAGAAAAATATTCAACAAGAGTAGTAAAAATATTAGATGGAGTAATTACAGATGATTCTGCACCTTTTACAGAAGAAGATAGAAAAAAGGAACAAGTAAATGCAAAATCAGGTAGAACATCTATGAAATTTTTTACTGCATTAAGATTAAGTTTAAACAATTTAATGACAAAAAAAGGAAGAACACTTTTAACATCATTTGCAGGAAGTATTGGAATTATAGGAATTGCTCTAATACTTGCAATTTCTACAGGAGTACAAAACTATATTGATAAAGTTGAAGAAGACACACTTTCTTCTTATCCAATTACAATAGAAGAATCAACAGTAGATATATCTAGCATGATGGAATCTATGATGGGAGAAGCACCAGAAAATGAAAATCAAGAAGAGGGAAAAGCATATTCAGCAGACATTATGAACGAAATGATAACAACACTTTCTAATAAGAAACAAAATAATAATCTAACAGAATTAAAAAAATATTTAGAAGAAGAAAACAATGAAATCAAAAATAATAGTAATAGTATAGAATATGGATATGATTTAAACATTAATTTATATAAAGAAAATACAGATGATGGAATTGTAAAAGTAAATCCAAGTACAGTTATGAATGCATTTGGAATGGGAGAAATGATGGAAGCAAGAGATAATTCTTCTGTGGCATCTATGTTTGGAAATTCAATGATGACAAATACAGACATTTGGTTTGAAATGCTAGATAATCAAGAATTGTTATCTACACAATATGATTTAGTAAAAGGTAGCTGGCCAAAAGAATATAATGAAGTTGTTTTACTTTTAAAAGAAGATGGAAGAATTGATGATTATACTCTATATTCATTAGGATTAAAAAATCAAGAAGAACTAGAGAAAAAATGGAAAGCAGTAGAAAATGGAGAAACTTTAGATGAAACAGAAGAGGCAACATCTTATACTTATGATGAATTATTAAATTTATCATTCAAATTAATATTAAGTTCTGATTATTATGAAAAACAAAATGGTTTATGGATTAATCAAGAAGATGATGAAGATTATATGAAACAAAAAATTAAAGATGCAGAAAATATTAAAGTAGTAGGAATTATTAAACAAAATGAACAAAGTGTTGCATCAACTGCTGTAACAAGTGGTATAGGGTACACGAAGAAATTAAAAGAATATGTTATTAACAAATCAAATGAAACACAAATAGTAAAAGAGCAAAAAGAAAACAAAGATATTAATGTATTTTCAGGTTTAAAATTTCCAACAGAAGAAGAAAAACAAGCAAATAGTTTAGAAAATTTAACACAAGAGCAAAGAATGGCCATGAGCAAATTAAGCAGTGAAGAAATAGCAAAAATGATGGAAACATATACACAAAATAAAAATGCAAGTTATGAAAAAAATCTAAAAACACTAGGAGCAATTGATATTGATAAACCTACATCAATTTCTATTTATCCAAAAAACTTTGAAGCAAAAGATACTATTTCAAATGAAATAGAAGAATATAACAAAAAACAAAGAGATGATGGCAAGGAAGAAAATGTTATAAATTACACAGATATGATTGGACTTATGATGAAATCAGTTAGCCAAATTGTAAACACAATTAGCTATGTATTGATTGCATTTGTAGCAATTTCCCTAATAGTATCATCAATTATGATAGGAATTATAACATATATATCTGTTTTAGAAAGAACAAAAGAAATAGGAATATTAAGAGCTATTGGAGCATCTAAAAAAGATATATCAAGGGTATTTAATGCAGAAACCTTTATTGTTGGACTTATTTCTGGACTAATAGGAATAGGAATAACAATATTATTAACAATACCAATTAATAGCATAATTTATAAGATGACAGGAGTAGTAGTACATGCAATGGTTCCACCAGCAGCAGGAGTTATATTAGTAGTTATTAGTATGATATTAACAATTATAGCAGGACTAATTCCAGCAAAAATGGCTAGTAAAAGAGATCCGGTTGAAGCTTTAAGAACAGAATAGTATTGAAATTGATGGAGCTTTTTATATAGTATTATAAAGGTGCTACAAAAAAGTTCCATAGAAAAATGAGTGAAAATTTTTTACTCATTTTTTGTTTATATATAATTTTCCAGTTATGCCGGTAATAACGTATAAAAATTTTTTATTAAAAAATACAAATTTAAGTTTCTAAAACAAGTTAAAATTGTTGTTTTATTTGTACATTTATGATATTATATAAAAGATATAATGAAAAAAAAGGATGGATGGAAAATATGAAAAAAACGATAGTATTTTTAATTACTATAATTTTATTTTTTACTATTGCAACAAATGTAAATGCAATGGAAAAAATAGAATTAGAATCAACAAAAGATAGAGTAAATTTAGGAGAAGAACTTATAGTTTCATTAGACCTAAATTTAGATGATAAAGAAGAAACATCTTTATATGCTTATACTGCAAAGTTGAGTTATGATAAAGATGTTTTTGAAGTAATTAATGAATCTAATTTTGAAGAAAGTGAGAATTGGTCTGATATTACTTATAATAAAAACAATAACAAATTTGCATTGATTAATAAAAAAGGAGAAGCAAATAGAAACCTTTTGCAAATAAGGCTAAAGGTTAAAGAAAACGCTACTCCTGGAAATACTACTATTGCTGTGAATAGTATTACTGCATCAGATGGAAAAAAAGATATAAATATTGAAGGCAAAGCAATAGATGTTATGGTAATAAAAGATGAATTAGCAGAAGGCGAAAGTATTCCATTAAATAAGACAAATGAGGTTGTAGAAGATACAACTAATATTGAAGTAGGAGAAGACTACTCATGGATTGCTTATATATTTATAGCCTTAATAATCGTTATATTCATATTCACAATTTATTATTATATAAGTAGTAAAGAAAAAAATGTTCCTAAAAATAAGAGAATGACAATTATAGGAGTATCTATTATTATATTAATTTTATTACTAATTATTACTATATCTATATTAATAAATAAACGATCAGATGTTAATAAAGATGGTCAAATAGATTATGATGATACAAAAGATATAGTAGAATATTTATTAGAGATAAAAAAGCCAGAAGAAGATGAAAATTTAAGCGACAAAGATATAAATAAAGATGGACAGATTACAATAGGAGATGTCGCAGCATCTACAAGCCAAGCAACAAATCAAAATTATAATGCTAGTGTAAATGGAACAAGTGGTAATAGTTATAATGGAGGAAATACTAATAATTCAAATAACACAAACACGCCAAACAACCCCAATAATTCAAATCAACCAAGTAATCCAAATACTCCAAGTGAAGCAACAAAACCAGAAGAACAATATTCTTCAACAATAGGAAACACAAAAGTAAGTAATCTAACACCAAAAAAAGGTGAAGAGATAACATTAGATTTATATATAGATGTAACACCATATACTGAAATTGATGCTGTTGAAATTGAAGGAAAATCATATAAGGTAACAAAAATTGAAAATCCTGTTCAGAAAATAGCAAGTATTGTACCTGTAAAATTAAAAACAATTGCAACAAATATAAACGAAGAAAAAAATAATCACTACAGTGTAACAATACCAGCACCAACAAATGCAGGAGTTCAAGATATACATATTACAAAAGTAGAATTAGATAATGGAAAAAAAGTTAGTGTAGATTATAGAATTAAAGTAGATGTATTAAAAGATGTTCCTAAAGTAAAAGATTTTTATATTAATGATAAAGCAGAAACACCAGAAATAAGCTTTAATATTGAAGATCCAGATGGTGCATTAAAAAATGCAAAATTTATAATTACTGATGAAACTGGAGGTATTGTTTTCACATCAGAAGATATAAAAGTAGGCAATAACACATTTAGAGTAAACTTAGAAGATGGAAAAACTTATCACTATGATTTAGAAGCTAAATATGACTTAGATCATGATTATTTTGATGATAGCATTACACAAAATCATGAAGACAACATTGACTTTATGGATAATGTCATTGAAAATGAAGAAGGAAATTTAGAGTTTACAAGAAAATATGACTTTTCTGCTAAAAATATGACTTTAACTGCAGAAGTATCAGCTAATGATGAATTAGTACTTTCATTTGAAAATGGAGTAGAGTCATACTATGATGTTACCTATGTAACAATAAATGGAGAAGAGTATAAAGTTGAAAACAAAGATGGAAAATATATAGTAAAATTACAAAAAGGCAATAAAGGAAATAATGAAATAACAGTAGAATCAGTCAAATTAGAAAATGGACACAGTTTCACAGTTAATAAAACTTTAAAATATATATACTTAAAAGATAAGCCAATAATTGGAGATATAGAAGCTAAATCAGAAGAAAACAATGTAAAATTAAATGTTTCTATAAAAGATTTAGACAATACAATAAAAAGTGTGGAAGCTAAAATAAAAGATCAAAGTGGCAATGTAATTAAAACAGAAATATTAGATAAAAATTCAGATAATGAAACATACCAAAAAGACATACAAATAGATTTATCAGGTACATATACAGTAGAAATAGAAATAACTTATGACTTAGGTAATGGAAAAGAAATCAAAGAAAATAAAACTTATGATAAGAAAATTACAGAACCTATAAAAGCTACTATTGTAAAAGAAGAATCTAGTATGAATAAATATGCTCCTAGAAAAGGAATTGTAGAAGCTACTTTTACAATAAATGATAATACTGATAAAAATGTAACACATGTATTAGTAAATGGTGTTAAGATACCTGCAACAAAATTAAGTGATGGAAAATATAAAATAGTATTTAATGCACCAGATGAAAGACCTCAAGATGGAAAAACTACAATAATAGTATCAGAATTATACTATCAAGATGAAACAGAACCTGTAATAGTAAATGCTGATTTTGATATTGAAATATTAAAATCTGAACCAACTATTGAAGATTTATTTATAAATGATTCAGCAGAAAAACCTGAAATACATTTCAAATTAATTGATACAGAAGATACATTTATAAGTGGTAAAGTAATTATTACTAATGAAAATGGAAATACAGTTGAAGAAATACAAATGGATTTATCTACAATAGAAGATGGTGTTCAAAAATATGCTTTAGAAAATATTGAACAATTTACACAATATAATTTATCAATAGAAATAAAATACGATTTAGATACTGATAAAACAAATAGTGATAACCAAGTAATTAAAGTTATTAAGTCTCATGAATTTAAAATTGTTAAAGATTATGAGTTTACTTTAAGTGAGTTTGAATTTGTAAAAATTGAAAATGAAAAAGTAATTTTACAATTCACAAGTAGCAATAAGCCAAACTATGATGTTGAAGAAATAGAGATATCTTTAAATGGAGTTACACATGAATATAAAGTTGCAAAAGATGGAAATAAATATACAGTAGAAATTCCATTAGCTGATATGAATAACACAAGAACAGAATTAAAATTAGAAGAAATTATTTTAAATAATTTAAAAGAATTTAATAGTGAAACAGAACAAGAATTGTTTGAAAACTTAGAAAAACCAGTAGTATTTAAAAATAAACCTAAAGCAACAATAGGAGATATTACTGTAAATGAAGAACAAACAGAACTAACTGTAAAAGATATCAATATTGAAGATTCTGATAATACAATAACTAATAAATCTATTGTATTAAAATTAGATGATTTAATAATTGATACAATAAAATTGGATAATCAAACAGAAGTTACATTTTCATCTATTGATAAAGAAATGTATAAAGCAGGAACTTATAAAATTGAAGTAATTGCAGATTATGATGCAAGAGATGGAAAAACACATAAAGACGAAATAATTTCTGAAGGTGAAAAAAATGTTACTATTAACATAAATGCAGAAATAACAGAGGCATCAGAAAAAGTCTATGCAAAAAAGGGAGAAACAACTAAAATTACATTTAAAATAAAAGCCAATACAAATCAAGATATTACAAATATTAAATTAGATAAAGAAGCTTTGGTAAGTTTTGAAAAAGGCGAAAACGGAATATATACAATTATAGTAAAAGTTCCAAATAATTCAGGTTTAACATCATATAAAATAATTGAACTTACTTATGGTACAAAAACAGTTAATATAAAAAATAGTCCAGAAGCAGAAATTTATGTATTAAAAGATGTTCCAATAGTTTCTGATTTTAAAGTTAATACAGAAGGTGAAAAGCCAAAAGCAACATTTAATTTAACTGATAATGATAATGCTTTTACAGATGGAAAAATAATTATTAAAAACAAAGAAGACAATTCAACTAAAGAAATTGAATTACAAAAAAATGATACAGAAATTGTAAAAGAATATGAATTAGAATTAGAAATATTTAAAGAATATGAAATAAAATTACAAGTAAATTATGATTTATGTAGTGAAGAAGGAAATCATAATATAGGAGTAATTGAAAAAGTTGAAAATGTTGAAGTAATAGGACAATATAATCTTGAAATAAATGAATTTAAAATAAAAGAAATAAGTCTTGATACTGGAACGATTACATTGGAATTTACAAGTACAAATGCATCTAAACATCATATATCAAAAGTTAAATTAGCAGGATCAGATGATTTATATGAGGTATCATATAATGAAGAAAGTAGTAAATATACTTTAGTTTTACCAATTAATAATGAAAATAAAAAGACAATAACAATTGAAAAAGTTACACTTGATAATGAAAGACAAGATACAACAGAACCAACAAATAAAGCTAGTATAGACATATTTAAAGAAAAACCTACAGTACAAAACATTACTACAAATTACAATAAAGAAGAAAAAAATGTGAACATAAATGTTAATTTAAAAGATAATGATAATATTGTTTCAAACGCATATATTAAACTTGTATCTCCTGATGAAACAGATGAAACTAAAAAAATCACATTAAATGAAAAATCTGGAGAAATAAGTTTTGACAATTTAACTAAAGCCGGAACATATAAGATTGAAGTATTGGCAGATTTTGATGCAGTAGATGGAAAAGAACATAAACAAGAAAAACTTAATAAAGAAAATGATGTAATAGATACTTTTGAAATTAATATAGAAGTTACAGAGATAAAAACAATTTATATTTCGAAGAAGTATCCTGAAAAAAATGAAATCCTAGAAATAACTTATGATATTAAAGATAATACTGATGAAAAGATAACAGCTATAGAATATGAGTCAGCACATATAACAAATACTGTTGAAGAAATTGATAATAATTATAAAGCAGTACTAGGGCAAGAGTTTACAGCTAGTGCAGGTGTAAGTACACTCAAAGTTACAAAAATACACTATGGAGATAAAATAGTAGATGTATCTAATTTATCTCATGAAGGTGATAAGATAGATGTACTAAAAAATAGAATAACATTTAATGATGAAACATTTAAATCTATGGAAGATTTAGAAAATTCAACTATTGCATTTACATTTGATGTAATAAACCCAGATAATGCAATATTAGATGGAACGGCTACAGTAGGAGAAGATTCTAGAACATTTACATCATGTCCTACTACAGTAAGCTTTAATGTAAATAAAAATGAATTATTAGAATTAAATATACAAATAAAATATGATAGAGACACAGACCAAATAGAAGAAACAGAAGACAAAAATGTTGAAACATTTTCTATTACAAAGGAATTTAACTTAAAAGAAGATATGCACTTTGACATAAATAACATTTATACAAGTAAAGTAAATAGTGAAACTCTGCAAGAGACTAAAACAAAGTACTTTAACAAAGGAGAGAAGCTTAGACTTAACTTTACACCATATACAGATTCAGGACTAAAAGTATCTCGTGTTAAAATAAATGATGTAAACTATACTGCACAAAAGATATATAGCGAAGGCAATATTGATGAAATAGAAGGATATTTTGCAGAAATTGAGGCAGAGGATACAAAAGGAGTCAAAGAACTAACAATTAATTCTGTTACTCTAACAGATGGAAAAGAAATATCATTTACAGATAAGAAAGTAAAATATGAAATATTAAAAGATATACCAACTATAACTTCTTTTGATGTAAATAATGAAGGAACAAAAGTAAATATAACAGTAGATGTATCTGATCCAGAAGATGCTCTAACAGATGTGGCAAAAGTTATAATTACTGATGAAGAAGAAAAAGATGAAAAGAGTAAAGAAAAATTTAATAGAAATATTATTAATGGAAGAAATCAATTTGAATTTACGGCAGAATTAAATAAAGAATATTTAATTAGAGTAATAAATGGTTATGATTTAGATTCACATGAATTAGATAAGGAAGAGGAAAATCAAAATGTATATGAAATAGAATATACAAGAAAAACTCTAAAAATAGAAGACACAGCAAAATTCTCTGCAATTCATGTAACAGTTCCAGAAATAGTAAAAGATGAAGATGAAAATGTAGAACTTAGTTTTGAAAATGGATATCAATCAATTTATAATGTTACAGAAGCTACTATAAATGAAACTCCTCATGAGGTACAAAAAGTAGATAATGTATATAAAGTAATTCTTAAAAAAGGAGAAAAAGGAGAAAACAAGCTAAAATTTGAAAAAGTAAAATTATCAAATAATTCTGAATTTGATGTAAATAGAAACTTAAAATACTTATATGAAAATGCAAAACCACAAGCAGAAAATATTAACATAGAAGAATTTCGTGAAGATTCTATAGTAAAAGTTACATTTGAACTTAATGATAAAGATAATGCTACTGAAAGATTATATGCAAGAATTAATAATAGCAGTGGCGTTCAAATGGAAGAAATAGCACTTGATAAAGATGCAAGAGAGGTTACATTCTCATTACCAAAAGCTTACAAGTATAGTGTTGATATTTTAGCAGATTACGATAGAGCAGATGGAACAAAATATGAGAAAGTAGTAATTGGAAATGCAGAAAAGACAGTAGAACCTTTTGCGAATATTGCAAAATGTGAATTAAAAAATAAATCAGTAGTTAAAAATGGCGAAGTAGAAATAGAATTTGAAATAAATACAAATATAGATGAACCATTAAAGAGTATTAGAATAAATGGAATAGTATATTTCACAGAAAAACTAGATGATAATAAATATAAGATTTTATTTGATGATGTTGGAAACAAAGGTGGTAATTTAGCATTAAAAGTACAACAATTAAAATTTGAAAAAGCAATCTATCAATTAAAAGATGATGAAGAATTTGAAACTAGTATAGAAGTATTAAGAACAAAACCAGAGGTTTCTCAAGTAATTACATCAGAAGAAAATGGTAAATTCAAATTATTAGTTAGGATGAAAGATGATGATGAGGCATTAGTTACAAATTCAGTTGATATTAGGATACTAAATACAGAAGGTACACAAGTATTTGAAGAAAATAATATAACTTTAGACAGCTCAAAACAATATAGTAAAGTAATAGAAGGTTTAAGTCTAAATACTGATTATAAATTAGAAGTTATAGCTGATTATGACTTAGATGGTAATGTTTCTGGAAATAATAATGAGCATTATAATGAAAAACTTATTGAAAAAACAATAAAAGCTGAAACAGAACAAGACTATGAATTGACTTTTGATAATTTCCAACATAGCTATTCATATTTCCCAGTTGGATATTATGGACAAATGTTAGATTTAGAGTTTAATAGTACTAATAAATTAGGCTATAAAGTAGACACTATTGTAATTGATGGAATAGGATATAGCGTACAACTTGAAGATGAAAGTACAGGATTATATAAAGTAACAGATTATCTAGTTAAAGAGAAAAAAGGAATGCATTATTTAAAAGCTGAAATGCTTATATTAAGTAATGGAAAAGCTTTTGACATAAAAGATAAAGAAAAAACTGCAAGTTATGAAGTATATAGAGATATACCAAAAGCAAGTATTCTTTCTGTAGAAGAAGATACAGAAAACAATAAATTAAATGTAGAATTTGAAATACGAGATGAAGATAACTTATTAGATGAAAATAGTAATCTAACAATTTCTGTATATGATGCTACTTCAAAGAAGCCATATGATACAAAATCTATTAATAAAAATGATACATCAGTACAATTTGATACAAAATTAACATCAAAGTACACAATAAAGATTAATGCAAAAGTTGTATTTTTGGAAGAAATATTTCCTCCAATGGAAGACCCAGAGGGAGTTCTAGTTTCTCAAACTGTTGAAGCTAAAAATAGTACAGTTATTACAGAGATTAAACCTGAAACATATTATCCAAGTAAAGGCCAAATATTCTCTGTAGATTATAAGATACTAAAAATGAAAGAAGAAAAGATAGTTGCATTATTTATAGATGGCGAAAGATATGAAACAAGCGACTATGCAGCAAATACATACAAAATCTATCTTCAAGCTAAAAACGAAGCAGGAATAATGGAATTTACAACATCTTCTATAGAATTTGAAGATGGAACAACAGCGGATTATCAGGTAACGGGAAAAGTAGATGTAAAGAAGGAATTACCAATAGTTACAAACTTTGCAATAGAAGATAATTTCAGTAAAAAATCAGCAAAAATTACATTTAATATTGAAGATCCTGATGGAGTAATAGAAGAAATAGGAACATTTAGAGGAAGTATTAACGGACAAAATAGAGAGTTAAAGATTGGTGAAAACTCTATGGAATTTGAAAAACTTGTTCCTAATACAAATATTGAATTTAATATAATTGGTACTTATGATTTAGATACAGATACATTAAATGGCATTACAAATAAAGATGATAACAAATATACAAATGCAAAAATCTTTACAAGACAATTCTTATTTAGCGAAAATGATAGTCTATACAAAGTAACAAATATAGAAACCCTAAAAAATAATGAAATAGCAACTTACTTTGAAAAGGATGATGAAATAAGACTTAGATTTAAATTTATTTGGGTAGATGATACATTTGTAGAAAAAGCAACTGTAAATGGAAAAGAATATGAAGCTTATAAAGATGAAGAAACATATACTGTTGTTTTAGATAAATTACAAGAGGCTGGAAAACATGAAATAGAACTACAAAAAATTAAGTTAAGCAATGGTAAAGAAATCTCACTTGAAGATGATAAAAATAAAGATAATGTTTTATCTGTAGAAATATTAAAAGATAAACTATATATGGATACATTTAACTTTGATGATGGCGATAATCAAGTATCATTAGATATCAACATAGTAGACAATGATAATGCATTTAAAGAAAGTGATAAAATTGCAATTGAAGTTACTGATGAAAATAATAGCAAAGTATTAGATGGTACATTAAATGTAGGAAAAAATACAATTTCATTTAATAAAAATAATAGTAATAGATATTTAATAAAAATCACAGCATCTTATGATAGAGACACAAATGTATTTGATACAGATTCTAATGAACTAGAAAATGATGAAATTGCTTCTGAAAATATAAATATAAGTGAACGTAAGTATGAACTAAAAGATATTACAGATGTTACATTATATGAATTTAAAGAAGATGGAAATGTTGGAGAAGCAGAAACTATAAACTTAAAAGAAATAAATAGCAACATAGAAAACTATATAGTAAAAATAGACATGAAAGAGCTACCATCATACTATGGAAAAATAGACAAATATAGAAATGAAAATGGTAAATTATACTTAACATTAAAAAATGAAAATATAATTATATATAATGGAAGAGAAGCTTCTAAAAACTGTGAAATAGTTTATGGAACAGTAGATGGAGATAATGCTACAAAATTAAATCAATATTCAGCAGATAGTAATAATGTTAAAGATAACCTTTATATTCCAGACTATGATAGAATTAAAGAATTAAATGAATTTGATGAAGAAAAACTTACACTATATCATAACTTAAATAAGTTAATGCCATTCTTTGATACTAAATATTTAGTAAGAGATGGAGCAAAGATAGATAAAGAAGATAAGTTAAATAAAAAGCTTATAAAAGATGTAATTGCTGTAGATAAAGATGGAAATGCACAAATTGCAGTTACAACAAATAACTACAAAGATATAACAAGTATTAAAGTAATATTTGAAGATGATGAACTTGTAAATTATGATGTTAAGTTTAATGAATACTATAGTGGAATTGCTTCATATATAATTACTGATTTAGGAATTGAGTATAATTACAATAATTATGTTATAAAAGCAGATGCAAGAGTTGTAAATAATATAAAAGATAGAATAATGAAATATAACTATAGAACAGATTTAGATATATTAACTCCAGAAGAAGATAGTAGAATTTATAGAGAATATTATGAAGATACAATAGTAAAGAAAGAATTAGATGATTTCATTAGAAAACTACTTATTAGTAAAAACTTCAGTGTAGTTACAGAAAATGATACTTACAATAAACTAATTGAACAAAACATAGTAAAAGATAGTGATTTAATGAAATGGATATATGCTTATAATTATATGTATCGTTGGTATTCATTTGACATAGATGGATTAAAGATGAGTGATGCATTTATGTTCAAAGGAAACTTATTTACTAAAAAGCAATCAACACTAGAGAGTATAACTGAAGATGTTCTAAGTGGAAACCTAAAAACTTATGCAACAGATTCTTTCTATAAAACAAAACTTGCACAATATACAGGAAAAAATGATATATACGAATTTATGGAATATTATGTATCAAAATATGCAAAAGATAATAATATAGAGACTTGGTATAGAGATAATGTTCCAGGAATAGTAGTAGAAGTACCATGTAAAGTAAAAGAAGTAGAATATACATTATGGCACAATTTAAAAGTTAAAGGTGCTTGGGGACAGCTTCCAAGTTATGTAGTAGTACTTTTAACTCTTCCAGATGATGCTGCATATATAATTTCAAATCCTACATCTATACTAATAGGAGCTCAAAGAACATATATACAAAATCCAAATGACCCAGAGCAAAGAGCACAATTACAGGCAACTGTTCAGAATTATGCTAATAATATAGGAAACTTCTACTCATCAGTTGCAACATTCGCACCTGCTGAAAAAATGAATAAAACGATGGCAGTACACTTAGATACAAGATTTACATTTATAGATGGAGGAAATGGTTCAAGAATAGCACAAAATCCATTAACAACACAAGAGCCATTCCATAAGAACTTTGATGAAGTATTAAATAAATGGCCAACACTATCAGGATTTGGAGCTTATGCTGGAAAAGGAGGACTATACTACAT
This sequence comes from uncultured Clostridia bacterium, assembly GCA_947627555.1. Lineage (GTDB taxonomy): Bacteria > Bacillota > Clostridia > TANB77 > CAG-508 > CAG-269. The sequence goes on from CANQWL010000025.1 coordinate 15,986, forward strand.
TTTAAATTATGCACTACACTCATATTCTACTTGGAGTCATGAAAGTGCACACTTAGGTCCTACTATTGATTTATTTGTTAATGGCGGACTAAAACCAAGAGTAGCAGGAGAAGATATACCAGATGCAAATATAGCACAATCTTTTGGCGATAATGTAATTAACTTTAATTTAACATATAATTATGATAAAAATGCATTGATTTCAACTAACTTATCACCAGATAGAATAAATACTGATGATAATATGAAAGATTTCTATAGTAAACTAATTGATACAAATGATTTCTTAGATTATATTGAAGCAAAAGCTTTCTTAAAGCTATCTGCTGAAGAAAAATCTATACTATGTCTTCAAGTATCTTATCCAGATCCAAAATCATTAAACCCTGATACAGCACATAAAC
>CANQWL010000026.1 GCA_947627555.1 uncultured Clostridia bacterium
TTAAAGCTTTTACTTAAAATTTTTAGTATTTTTGAGATTTCAATGTGCTAATCTTTCATTTTAACTTAACAGATTCACATTTTCTCTTTTTCTGTCATTTCTAACCTCCTACATTGTTATAATAAGACTGATATTAAATATCAGCCTTATTATAGCATACATTTTTTTAATAACCTAGTTTATTACTCCTCTTTTATAATGTTTTTTCCTCCAAAATATGTGGCAAGAAAATATGAACCATATATAATTCCTATTATAATTATAGTTACTATAATTCCTGGTAATAGTTCATCTTTTTTTGCAATTCCAGATAATAAATTTAGTGCAAATTGTACTCCAAAAATAGAATGAATTATTGCTAATATAAGTGGCATTCCAAAAAATATTCCAACTTGTCTAAATAATGCTTTGTTTATCATTTTTTCATCACATCCAATTTTTCTAAGTATCGTGTATCTTTGTTTATTATCACTGCTTTCTGTTAATTGTTTTAAAGCTAAAATAATACTACTTGCTATTAAGAAAATTAATCCTAAATAAATTGCAATAAATATAATAATTGTTGTTAATCCTAAACTTGATTCTATAAGCGAAATTTTAGTCATTCCATCTATCTCTATTCCATTATTATTTAAATTTTGAACAAAATTTGAATCTGATTCTGTAAATATTTTTTCTATTTTTTCTTTTCCTTCTTCAGTTTTTGCATTATAATTTGCAACTAAAAAATATTTTTCTTTCATTTCTTCTGTTAAGTTACAACTATCTGGGACTAATAAAATACCAATATTTGTATGGCTTACTCCCATATCAATAAATCCTTTTTTACATTCATTATATTTTGATTTATATTTTTTCCCTGCTATTTCTAAAATATTCTTTCCATCAGCTAATGCTCTATTTCTTATTTGTACTTGATTATCAAAATCACAAAGCATAATGTATTCATCATCATTTAACGAATATTTTTCTATTCCATAAGCTTCAGCTATTTTATTATAATCAGATACTTTTACAATTTTTTCTGCACTACTATATATAAGAAAAGGATATTCTCTGTCTATTTCTTCAAATTGATCTCCTAAAAATTTTTCAATAGTTAATTCATCTATAGCATATATAGGTATTTCCACAATATCTTTTAATACATTCATATCTAGTCCATTGTTTTTTAAAGTTTCTGATATTAAAAGTTTAGAGTCTTCTCTTTGTTCTTTTGTTGTCACTACCTCTTTTCCATAAGCATTTTTATATACTTCTGGAAGATTTGCTATTTTTTCTAAATTTAAATCTACTGGTGTCATTTCCATTAAATCTTTTTGCATTGAATTTCTTAAAGATAAACTTGATGATAAAATTGTAATTGTCATAAATAACATTATACAAATCACGCTCATACTTACAACTGTAGTGTTTATCTTATTATTAATTTGTCTTAAGACAAACATATTTGTATCTTTTAAATATATATTTTTCATTTTTTGAATTGTTGTTAATATAAATCCAGATAAAGACCAAAAAATCGCTATTGTACCAACTATTCCCATCAAAATTGGCTTTATCAAATCTTTTTCAACTCTAAGCGTATTAGTTTTTACTGTTACAATATAGTAAGCATATCCTAAAATACATGTTCCAGCTATGAACACTAAAATTGCTAAAAACGGATTTCTTATTTTAACTTTTTCGTTTTTTCTTGTAGCATTTAATAAATTTATTAACTTATATCTTGAAACTGTTATACTATTTAAAAACATTACTGCAATATACATTACTGCAAAATACACACAAGTTTTGATACAAGCATCTTTAGAAAATACAAATTGAAACTCGCTCATATCAGCTTCAAATAATTTTGCAACTAATATAGACATAAATTGTGATGCAAATATTCCTATAATAAGACCAACAATTAGTGATACAATTCCTACAAATATTGTTTCTAGTAAGATAATCTTTGATATTTGTTTTTTACTCATTCCTAAAGTCATATATATTCCAAATTCTTTTTTCCTTCGGTTAATTAAAAAGTTATTTGCATATACAATTAATAATCCTAATACAACTGCTACAAATATAGATACAAACCCAATCATACCTATTAAAAGATTAATTATTTCATGTGTTGACCCGAGATACTTGTAACATTGCTTCTTGACTATCTAATGAATTAAACATATAAAAAATTGCTACACCTAAAACTAATGTTAAAAAGTATATTGTATAGTCTTTTACACTTTTTTTCATGTTTTTTATTGATAACTTTAATAATAAACAATTATCAAAAACTTTATTTTTGCTACAATTATTATACTCATTTTTATAGTACATCATTCAAATCACCTCCAAGAAGTGTTTGTACCTCAATTATTTTTTCGAAGAATTGTTTTCTTGTATCATTACCTTTTATTAATTCATTAAAAATTTTTCCGTCCTTAATAAATAGTATTCTATTAGCATAAGAAGCTGTAAAGGCATCATGTGTTACCATTAAAATTGTTGCTTGTAATTTTTGATTAAGATATTCAAAATTTTCTAATAATTGTCTTGCTGATTTTGAGTCTAGACTTCCGAGTTGGTTCATCTGCAAGTATAAGTTTTGGATTTGTAATTATTGCTCTTGCAGATGCTACTCTTTGTTTTTGACCTCCAGATACTTGATAAGGATATTTTTTTAAAATTTGTTTTATTTCTAAATTTTCTGCTATTTCTTCTACTCTTTTATCAATCTCTCTTGGCTTTACTCTTTGAATTGTTAAGGCTAAAGCTATATTTTCATAGCAAGTTAACGTATCTAATAAGTTAAAGTCTTGAAATATAAAACCTAGTTCTTCTCTTCTAAATTTGTTTAGTTTGTTTCCTCTTAATTTTGTAATATCTTCTTTATTTACTATTATATGTCCTGATGTGACTTTGTCTATTGTAGATATACAATTTAGTAAAGTTGTTTTTCCGTGAACCTGATGCTCCCATTATACCTACAAATTCTCCTTTGTTTACTTCAAAGCTAATGTTGTCTATTGCTTTACTTAAGTTTGCTTTTGTTCCATAGTATTTTTCGATATTTTGTACTTCTAAAATTTTTTCCATAATAAAACCTCTCCTTTCTGTAATAGGCATAGCCTACATTGCATAACTTATCCGTACGCATTAAAATGCTACAGATAAGAAATCAACAGCTAACTTAATTATAATTTTTTATTTAAACTGTATCCATCGATTTTTCTTACATTAATCTTACATTTTTGTAAGGTTTAAGGGATGATACTAAATGTATCATCCCTTATGCATAGCTTATTCTATTACATTTCTTTTTTTAAATAAATCTTTTGTGATATTTTATAAGATATATATAACATTATAATCATAACCATTGAAAATATAATTATCAAATATTCTCCTATAAAATCTAACATTTTTATTATTGATGACAAATCAATATAGTTTATCAAAAAGCCTCCAATAACTGCAATACTAAATATTATTGTCATTAACCCAATTCTTGCTTTTTCTGGTCCAAATTTATACATTGCTGGATAAATTAATGATTGTAATAAAATTGTAGCAAATAAAGATCCAAATATTGTTCCTATAATATTTTCAAAATCTATTGTATTGTTTTTAGTATAAGAAATTATAAGAGATAGAACCGTTATAATTATAGTTGTTATGCTAATAAGTATTATTGTTGCTAAATATTTTGCTCTTACACTATTCTTTCTTCCATTTGGCATTGTTACTGCATAAGCATCCCATTTATTAAAAGCATCATAACTAAATGTTGACATCATTATCATTACACTCATAAATGGTAGTAAAAATGATAAGTCCATTTGACCTTGAAAAGCCATTGCAACATATATCAATAATAAAACTGCAAAAATTTTAATATTGCTCTTAATCATTAATAAATCTTTTTTTATAAAGCCTAACATTATTCTTCCCCCTTAATCATCAAAACCATAAGTTCTTCAAGTGTTATTCTGTCTATTGTATTAATTCCATATTTTTTGTAGAAATCTTTTTTATTTTCAACTAAAATATCATATTCATATTTACTTTTCTTATATTTTATAAAGTCTTTTTTATCTATTTTTTCAAATTCTTCTTTAGAACATTTAACAATACCAAAATCCTCTAATAGTTCTTCTCTAGTTTTTGATAATATAATTTTTCCACTATTTATAAATGTAATGTAATCCGCAATATGTTCTAAGTCAGTTGTAATATGGCTTGATAGAAAAATAGAACATTCTTCATTTTGGATAAAACTTTGAAAAATATCTATTACTTCATTTCTAGCTATTGGATCAAGTCCTGCTGTTGGCTCATCAAGAATTAATAATTTTGGATGATGTGAAATTGCTGTTGCTATTTCTAACTTTTTTCTCATTCCTTTTGAAAAAGTTTTAATCTGCTTTGTTTTAGGTAATCCAAAATCATTTAGATATTTAAAATATAATTCAGAATCCCAATTTTTATAAATATCTTTCATAATATTATTGATATCATTTGGTGTAAGAATCTCTGGAAAAAACATATCATCTAAAACTGCTCCAATATCTTCTTTAATTTTTTTATTATCTTTTCTATTATCATAACCAAATACCTTTATTTCACCTGTATAATTTCTAATAATATCTAAAATTGCTTTAATTGTTGTTGTTTTTCCTGCTCCATTTTCCCCTATAAATCCCATAATCATTCCTTTAGGTAATGTAATATTAACATCTTGTAATTCAAATTCTTTATATTTCTTACATAAATTTCTAATTTCTAATATATTTTCCATTTACTCATCCTCCCCATACAAATACTCAAAAGTTTCTAATATTTCTTCTTTGCTTATGTTAGATGATTTGGATATTAAAACAATTTTATCAATATATTTCTCAATTTCTTTCATTTGTTCTTCTCTTAATAATTCAATGTTTTTTGTCGCAACTAAACTTCCTTTTCCATGAATTGTCTTAATAAAACCTTCTTGTTCTAATTCATCATAAGCTCTTTTTACTGTCATTACACTAATTCTTAAATCTTGTGCTAAATTTCTTATTGATGGTAACATTTCATTTTCTTTTAGTTCATCACTTGCTATTGCTTTTTTTATTGCCTGTTTTATTTGCTCAAAAATAGGCTGATTACTATTATTGCTAATAATAATATCCATAATTTATTCTCCTTTTTTTATAACTGTTATATATATAATATAACAGTTATAACACTTTGTCAATATATTTTTGAAAAAAAGAGAACTATATTTCTATAGTCCTCCATTCTCAATTTTTTTATTCAATATTTCTTTCAGTATATGTTCCATTTTGGATAATACCAACTGATACACAGCCATTTCCTCCTGCACCTCCATTGTGATTTGATTGAATTGCTGCTCCTCCTGTTGCTGATATTTCTCCTTTTTCTTTAATAGTATTTACAAAAATATTTATACTTCCACCTCCAGAAGAACCTCCAGCTGCTCCCCAAGAATATCTATTTTGTGAACTGCTTGTAGCATTTCCTCCATTAGAACCATTAGCTTCTATAGTCCCAGAATTATTTAAACACCTAGCATATAAAATTAATAATCCTCCTGTTCCATTATTTCCATTACTACCAGTTCCACCATTTCCTCCAGATCTAGCTCCAATTCCTCCAGGATTTCCAGCACCTCCTCCAGCGGCTTTGTTATAACTACCTGTTTGATAAGCAGAACCATTTCCTCCTGCTCCTCCATTACTTATACCATCAGATGCACTACTACTTGAATTTAATCTACTAATGCCTCCTCCTCCAGAACCTCCTGAATAAGAAGTGCCATCTGCTCCAGCTCCGCTATATGTTGTACAACCATTTCCATGTGAACCACCAGAGCCTCCTCCACCGAGTCCCTCGATTAATTCCATCCGTTCCTGCTAATCCATGACAATCATAATACGGAACTTTTTCTCCTCCTTTACCACCAGTTGCAGGTACATATTCATAACTTCCATCATTATTTTGCCATAAGTATACATCTTCTCCTTCTGCTTTTGCTCCTCTAGCAGTCATGCTAATAGTTCCATTATTTGTTAATGTTCCTGTACAATAGATAAGCAAACCTTTTGGTCCACCATATCCATTATCACTTTTACAAGATGTTAGTGTAACATTTTCACAAATAGTTAAGTCTCCATCTACCTTTAATACAACCATATATTTTGCATTTTCATTTCCTATAGCTACATCTGTTTCTTTATCTCCAAATTCATATACATTTGATGTAAGAGTTGCTCCTTCTACTGCTTGTATCCCATCTAATACTAAATCACCTTTATATTCTATCGCATGCACTGGATATTTAATCTCTTGTGTTGTTTCTCCTGTTTTTTTATTTAGTACAATATCATAATTTCCACTTTTCGTTATTGTAGACATTTTGCCAATTAAACTTTCATTACCATTAATATCTTGTTTTATATTTCCATCTGATACTATTTTAGGTACACTTCTATCTATTTCAAATTCCCATTTATCTACAGAAACAAAATCTCCAGTAACATGCATTTCTTGTTCTTCTAATTTCTCATTTATGTATTCACCTTCATTATAAGTTTCATCTGAATATTTATCTGTTGCTAATTGCATTAATACAAGTTCTAATTTTTCTCTTGCAGTTGCTTTGTCCATTGTTTCCGCTGCATTATTTGTTCTTCCGAAGCAACCCATCTTCTCCCGTTATTGTTCTTATTGCTACTCCTGCTAAAATTAACAATATTATTATTGTTATTACTAGTGCTATTAGAGTTATACCCTTATTATTATCATTTACTAATATCTGTTTTTTCATTAGTTTTCCTCTTTCTATATCTTTCTATAAGTTTGTCTTACGCTTGTTTTCTATTATGATTAAATTATAATATTGCCTTTTTTGTTTGTAAATAATTTTTATGTTACTTTTTTATTACACTATTCTTAATATAAATGATAATAATAAATTTTCTAATATTTTATTTGTACTTTTGTGTTTTAATATATTCTTATTTTATTTCATATCTATATAGCTGCTTTTTGGAAATATTATCTTAATTTCCGTTCCCTCATTTTGTATTGAATTTAGTTCTATTCCTATACCTATTTTATTGCATAACTTTTTACATAAGTATAGCCCAATTCCAGTAGATTTTTTATTTAATATTCTTCCATTTGTACCAGTAAATCCTTTTTCAAATACTCTTGTAATTTCACTTTCTTTAATACCCATTCCGTTATCTTTTATATATAAAACTATATTTTCTTTTCCTTGTTCTGCATATATTTCAATTTTTGAACTTTTATACTTTATACTATTTTGTATAATTTGATTTAATATAAAAACAATCCATTTACTATCTGTATTAACTTGTTTATCTAAGTCATGTGTATTAATATTTATTTTATCCTGTATTAATGAGGTTTTATTTTTCTTTATACATTCATTTACTATGTCTTTTAAGTTACTTTTTTTAATATAATAGTCTTTTTCTACTGTATTGCTCCTTGCATAAAATAAAGCTTGTTCAATATAATTTTCTACCTTATTTAGTTCTTCATCAATATTTTTAGTAACATCACTTTTATTATTTTCTATTATTAATTTACTTGTTGCTATTGGTGTTTTTATTTCGTGAATCCACATTTCTATATATTCTTTATAATCTTCTTGCTGATATTTATATTTATTTACATTCTCAATCATTGATTTATTAGTCTGCTCTAATATTTCTTTTAATATTTTTCCTTCATAAAAACTAGGATTATTAATAATTTCTGTTATCAAATATTTTTCTTCTAATTCACCTAACAATTTATAAATATTTCTGTAATATCTTTTTTTACCTAAATATTCAAAAATGATAGAAATAAAATAAAGTACGAATATTGTTGTTGGAATATATATTTTAATAAAATTTCCAAATGGATATGCTAACAAAAATATTTCTATAGTTGCAATACCAAAAGTAATTAGACATATTTGTAGTATTTTATCTTTCATAAAACTATTAAATTTCATGTTATTTTCCTCCAAATCTTTATTTTCATAAATTATTTTAGACTATCAATTAAATAAACTATTTATTATTTTGATTTTAGGATATATCCTTGTCCTCTCTTTGTCTCTAGTAATTCTTTTAAATTTAATTCTTCTAGCTTATTTCTTAATCTAGTTATATTTACTGTTAAAGTATTATCATCAATAAAACTTTCACTTTCCCATAAATAATCCATCAATTCTTCTCTTGAAACAATTTTATTTCTTTTTTCTGTTAGATATTTTAATATTTTAAGTTCATTTTTAGTTAATTCTATTTCTTTATTTTCCTTTATTATTGTACTATTTGATAAGTTAATTATATAGTCTTGTGCATTAATCTTATCTTGTTCTTTTTCCATATTACTTCTTCGTAGCAAAGAATTTGTTTTAGCAAGTAATATATGAATATTAAAAGGCTTTGTTATATAGTGATCTGCTCCATAATTTATACTTAACAATTCATCTATTTCATTATCTCTACTTGTTATTATTATGATTGGAACATTAGATTGTTTTCTAATTTCTTTGCATATATATTCTCCATCTGCTCCAGGTAAATTTATATCTAATAATATTAAATCCGATTTTGTCTCAATAATATCATGAATTGTATTATCAAATTTTTTTAATGTCTCTACCTTATACCCATTATTACTAAAAAATATCTCTATTTCATTTCTTAACTTTTCATCATCTTCTACAATTAAGATTTTTTGCATAGCTACAACCTCCAAAATAAATTATTTTAGTTATATAGTATATACTTATAATTGTCAATTATGAGTATGCTGTCAAATTATTTTTAAATAATAAATAACTTTAAGATAAAATATTTTTATATTTCTTCGTTATCCCCATTCTAAAAATTCTAACAAAAGTTTTTACAAACTTTTGAGAATTTTTGAACGGTCCCCACAATTTCACTACAAAATATAAAAATATTTTATCTTAATTACCATTTTGAAATAAACAATTATACAATTTATCTTAAAAGTTTTACATATTTTTTAAAATTATGTTTTAATTTTAAAAATTAGTGGTATAATTTTAAATAGTTACAAAAGAAGGAGATGATTTTTAATGTCAAACACAAAAGAGGAAGTAAATGTTGCAAAAATGTATGGTCAAGAATGTATACTTCCTAAAGATGAATTTATAAAGAAATATAATGTAGAAGAAAAACGGACTTTCATCTAAAATTGCAGATGAAAAATTACATAAGTACGGCTATAACGAAATAACTCAAAATAAACCTCAAAGATGGTATAACTATTTCTTTAGAAGTTTGTTTAGTCCTTTTAATTGCATTTTACTTGCAATTGTATTAATTTTGTTTTATACAGATGTATACTTAGCAGAAACTCCAAGTTATGCAAATATTATTGTCATTATTATTTTAGTTATGGCAAGTACATTATTAGAATTTTTTGAAGAGTATCGTTCTAATAAAGCTGCTCAAAAATTAAAAGAGTTAGTTGCAACTACTACTACTGTTTTAAGAGATGGAAAAGAAACTCAAATTCCAATTAAAGAAGTTGTTTTAGGTGACATAGTAATTTTATCTGCTGGTAGCATGATTCCCGCTGATTTAAGAGTTATAGAATCAAAAGATTTATATGTTGGACAATCTTCTTTAACTGGTGAATCAGACGCTGTTAGAAAAAATGTAAATTCTGAACTTTCTATAGATGAGTTGGATAACATTTCAGATTTAGATACAATTTGTTTTATGGGAACAAATGTAATTAGTGGTTCTGCTAAATGTGTTGTAATTAAGACTGCAGATAGTACTTATTTTGGCAAAGTAGCACACACTATCACTACTGGAAAGCCAAAATCATCTTTTCAAACAGGAATAGAAAATATTAGTAGATTATTAATTAAATTTATGCTTGTTTTAACTCCTATAGTATTTATTTTAAATGCTTGGAAACACACTCCTATAACTGCTTTTACATTTGCAGTTGCAATTGCTATTTGTATTACCCCTTTGCTACTTCCTGTAATTACATCTTCAAGCCTTTCAAAAGGTGCGGTAAAGATGTCAAAAAAGAAAACTATAGTTAAAAAGTTAGATTCTATCCAAAATTTTGGTGCAATGAATATTTTATGTACTGATAAAACAGGTACTTTAACAGAAGATAAAATTGTATTAGAAAAATATTTAGATATAAACGGTGATGAAGACCTTCGTATTTTAAAACATGCATTTCTAAATTCTTATTTTCAAACTGGACTTAGAGGTAATATTGATGAAGCTGTTGTTACAAGAGCATTAAAAAATGGTATGAATGAATATGTTGATAAATATAAATTAGTTGATGAAATTCCTTTTGATTTTACTCGTAGAAGATTATCTGTTGTAGTAAGTGATGGAGAGAAAAAACAATTAATAACAAAAGGTGCTGTGGAAGAAATATTAAGCATTTGTACTATGGTTGACTATAAAGGAGAGGTCTCACCTATTACAAAAGAAATTAAAGATAATATAAAAAAGATTTCAAAAAATTTAAATAAAGATGGCTTAAGAGTAATTGCTGTGTGCCAAAAAAATGACATAAAAGATATTGAAGATTTTAGCGTTGATAATGAGAAAAATATGGTACTTTTAGGTTTTATCGGATTTTTAGACCCACCAAAAGAAAGTGCAAAATCTGCAATAGGAAATCTAAATAATGCTGGAATAAGAGTTGTTGTTTTAACAGGTGATAATGCTGAAGTTACAAAATGCATTTGTAAAAAAGTTGGAATTAACTCTAAAAGAATTGTAGAAGGAAATGAAATTGAAAAACTTAGCGATACTGCTATGTTAAGATTATTAAGAAATACTAACATTTTTGTAAAACTTTCGCCTATTCAAAAAGCTAGAATTGTAAGGCTTTTAAAAGAAAGCGGAAATGTAGTTGGCTATATGGGAGATGGTATTAATGATGCTCCATCTCTAACTAATTCAGATGTTGGTATTTCAGTTGATACAGCAGTTGATATTGCTAAAGAATCTGCTGATATCATCTTATTAGAAAAAGATTTACATGTATTACTAGATGGTGTAACTGAAGGTAGAAAAACTTTTGGAAATTTGATGAAATATATTAAAATGGCTACAAGTTTCAATTTTGGAGAAGTTATGTCAGTAATTATTGCAAGTGTTGCTCTACCTTTCTTACCAGAAACACCAATTCAATTGTTAGTTGAAGGTCTACTTTATGATTTCGGGCAATTAACTTTACCTTTTGATAATGTTGATAAAGAATATTTACAAAAGCCTAGACAATTTAGTATAAAAAGTCTAAAAAATTTCATGTTATTTATGGGACCTTTAAGTTCTATATTTGACTTAATTGTATTTGCATGTTTATGGTTTGCATTTAATTTAAGAGATGCTGCAACTTTCCAAACAGTGTGGTTCACTTATAGCATTGTTTCTAATCTTTTAGGAATGCATATTATAAGAACAGCTAAAGTTCCATTTATACAAAGTAATGCGCATAAAATGGTATATATTTCTTCTATTTTATTAAGTATTATCGGAATTATTGTTCCATTTACTTGGCTTGGTAATATAATCGGATTAGTTCCAATTCCGCTACCTTATATGTCTATCATTATTGGAGTACCTATTTTATACTGCTTTGTTGCTCTTTTTGCAAAAAAGATTTATATTAAAAAATATGGTGAATGGATTTAAAAAAAATATATATAATATAAAAATGGAAAAACTAGAAAGCCCTTTGATAGCTTTCTAGTTTTTCTATTTTGTTCCCGTGAAGCTATAAGCTTCCAAAGAGGGAATCATTTCTTTTGTTGAATATAGATTTTTTTCCGCAATTCGGCATCACTTATTAAGTGTTCAACAATGTTGTTGTACTTTAATATTTCGGAATTGGTTACCGTATTTGGATAATACAACATATTTGTAAAATCATACGTAACCGTTTCTAAAACTTCCTTTGCTTGGTCATTCTCCAAGCTCGCTGTTTTTAGATTATCAATTGCTCTTTCTATACTATTCATTTAAAATTCCCTCCTTTCTACTGGGATAGGATATAATTTTATATCCATTTCGCAAATCTTTAAGCGCAACATTTTTTATTTTACTCTATTTTTATCGTATAGTCAAGTATAAAACAATGTCACTTTTTCTTCTCCAATAATGTCTTTAAAAACTTTAATAATTTCTTCTGTTAAATAAATTTGTCCACATGGTTTTAATTCTTCTCCGATTTTAATTTGAACATTAATGTTGTTTTTATCTCCATTAAAAAATTTTATTGCTCCTCTTAATTTATCTTTTTCTTCTTCATTAGTATTTGTAATGTCAAGAGTTAATATTTGTACTTTATTTTCTCCAAAATTTTTGATATCATTTGCAATTATTGTAGTTGTATCATCTTCACGAATGCTTAATCTTCCATCTACTATTACTATATTTTCTTCTACTAAACTTTTTCCTGCTTTTAAATACGCATTTTCAAATACGATAATTTCTGCTGTACCATATAAATCTTCAATAGTTACAAATGCCATTATCTTGTTATTTTTCGTGTATTTTTTCTTTACTGATGAAATAATACCTGCATATTTAACATTTTGCCCATCTTGATATTTAAGTTTAGCATTAGAATTCATTAAGTTTGATTCTTCTTCATTCATATTTGAATTCATTTGTTCATCTATATTTCTTAATTCCATTGTATTAATTGTAGTTTGTGCCTCAATTTGGTTTCTTAATTTTTCTAATGGATGACCTGAAATATAAATTCCAAGCATTTCTTTTTCTAGTGATAAAAGTTCTTTATTTGGTAATTCTTCATGTTCTTCAAATGTGTATTTAATTTCATTTAGTTCTTCTCTTTCTTCTTCTGTTCCTAAATCAAACATTGATACTTGACCTTTAAACCCTTTTTTCTTTCCTGATTGGATGGTATCTATAATTGATTCAAAAGATGCTAATAATGTACTTCTTGTTTGTTCAAATTCATCAAAAACTCCTGCTTTTATTAGACTTTCTATACATTTTTTGTTAACTCCTTCTTCAGCAATTCTCTCACAAAAATCTGTAAAGCTTTTATATGGTCCGTTTTCATTTCTTTGCTTTACAATATTATTAACTGGAATTGTTCCAACATTTTTTATACTTCCTAATCCAAATCTAATTTTACCAATCTGACTATTCGCTATACTACTATTATTTTTGTTACCATTGTTGTCATTATTATTTATTTTTCCTTGAATAGTTTCATCTCTTTCAACTGTGAATTTTGTGCTACTCTTATTGATATCTGGTTTTAATATTTGAATTCCAAGTGTTTTACATTCATCAATATATTGTGGTATTTTATCTAAGTTTCCTAAAAAACTATTTAATGTTGCTGCCATAAATTCAGCTGGATAATAAGCTTTTAGATATGCTGTTCTATAAGCTACTACTGCATAACATGCTGCATGAGATTTATTGAAAGCATATTTTGCAAATTCTGCCATTTCATCAAATATCTTGTTAGCTGATTTTTCATCTATTCCATTTCTAACACATCCTGGAACAATTACATTTCCATTTTCATCTACTTGTCCATGGATAAAAATTTCTCTTTCTTTTGCCATAACATCTAATTTTTTCTTACCCATAGCACGTCTTACTAAATCTGCTCTTCCGTAAAGAATATCCTGCTAAATCACGTACTATTTGCATAACTTGTTCTTGGTATACCATACATCCATATGTAACATTTAGAATTGGCTCTAAGCTTGGATGTGTGTATTCATTATGTCCTGGATGTAATTTTCCTTTTATATATCTTGGTATTTGGTCCATAGGCCCTGGTCGATATAAAGAAACTCCTGCTATTAAGTCTTCTAAACAATCTGGTTTTAATTCCTTCATGAAATTAGTCATTCCTTGGGATTCAAATTGGAATATTCCACAACTTTTTCCTTCTTGCCATAATTTATAAACTTTAGGATCAGCCATTTCTTTATCAAACTCTACATCTATTCCCCTATTTTGTTTTACTAAATCAATAGTATCTTGTATTACTGTTAGAGTTCTTAACCCTAAAAAGTCCATCTTTAATAAGCCTAATTCTTCTAAAGTTGTCATTATATATTGAGTTGATATTTGACCATCACGTACATATAAAGGAACATAAGTATCTACTGGGTCTTTAGTTATAACAATACCGGCAAGCATGTGTTGAAGCCTGTCTTGGCATTCCTTCTAATCCCATTGCAATATCTAAAACTTTTTTTATTTTTTCATCTGTTTCATATAAATTACTTAATTCTTTGTTTTGTTCAATTGCTTTTTTTATAGTAATGTGTAATTCGTTTGGTATCATCCTTGCTAGACTATCCGCTTCTGAATAAGGCATATCTAAAACTCTTGCCACATCACGAATTACCATTTTTGCTGCCATTGTTCCAAATGTAATAATCTGAGAAACATGGTCATGTCCATACTTTTCAGATACATAATCAATTACATCTTGTCTACGTTCATAACAAAAATCAACATCAAAATCAGGCATACTAATTCTTTCAGGATTTAAAAATCTTTCAAAAAGTAATCCATATTTTATTGGGTCAATATCTGTAATTTCAATTGCATATGCAATAATAGAACCTGCACCAGAGCCACGACCTGGTCCTACTGGTATTCCATTTGTTTTTGCATAATGTATAAAATCCCAAACAATTAGAAAATAGTCAACATATCCCATTTTCTGAATTACGCCTAATTCATACTCTGCTCTATCTAATATTTCTTTGGATGGATTTTCTCCATATCTTTTTTTAATTCCATCGTCACATAATTTTTTAAAGTAATCATAGTGTGTTGGAAATTCTTCTGGTACATCATAATTTGGAAGTATAGTATGTCCAAATTCAAATTCTACATTACATTCTTCTGCTATTTTTACTGTATTTTCAATAGCATCTGGAAATGCCTTAAAATATTCACTCATTTCTTCAGGAGATTTTACATATAACTCATCTGTATCAAATCTCATTCTGTCCATATCACTCATTCTTTTTCCTGTTTGAATACAAAGCAATACTTCATGATTATAAGCATCTTCTCTTTTTAAATAATGAGCATCATTTGTTGCAACAAGTGGAATATCTAATTTTCTAGCTAAAGCTACTAATCTTTGATTTGCTAGAACTTGCTCCTTTATACCATTATTTTGTATTTCTATGTAATAATCGTTACCAAAAACCTTTTTATGCCATAGGGCAATTTCTTCTGCTTTTTCATTCTGACCATTTAATAAAGCCTGATTTACACTACCTGCTAAACAAGCACTTAAACAAATAAGTCCCTCATGATATTTTTCTAATACTTCTAAATCAATACGAGGTTTGTAATAATAGCCTTCTGTAAAACCAATTGAAACTAATTTACTTAGATTTTTATAACCTTCATTATTTTTGGCTAGTAAAATTAAGTGATTATATTTATTATCAATATTAGGTTCTTTATCAAAACGAGAACGAGGAGCAACATAAACCTCACAGCCAATTATAGGCTTTACACCCTCTGCCTTACACGCTTTATAAAAATCAATTGCACCATACATAACACCAT
>CANQWL010000027.1 GCA_947627555.1 uncultured Clostridia bacterium
TTGGTTTATTTTCGCATAAATAAGTTTTTTTGTCAAAACATATAAGAACACAGAAGAAAACAAATTCAATCCGCATCTAGGAGGAATAAGAGATAATCTCAGAATTCTTCTTAATTCTAGGAACCCAAAGGGTAAAGGATCATCTAATCAAAATATTAATTCTTTTTTCAATTCTGGTAAAATTCAAGTGCAGCCAATTGGTTTTTTGAGAGGAATGACAATTGTAAACACATTCTTTATCATTGATGAAACTCAAAATATTTCACCAGATGATATAAAAAGCATTGTAACAAGAGCTGGAAAAGGTAGTAAGTTTGTTTTTCTTGGAGATCCGACTCAAATTGACAATCCGCAGTTGAACGAAAAATATAATGGATTGGTTTATTTATCAGAAAAAATGAAAGATGTGCCACTTGCTTGGCAAGTTTCACTTTCTGAAAACGAATCTGTACGAAGCCAATTAGCAAAACTTGCTGCAAAAATTTTATAATTTGTCATAGTTTTAAAAAGAAGGTATCCTTACTAGGGATACCTTCTTAAAATTTAATTTATTCAATTATTTCATTATGAATTCTGTTTAATATTTTATCATCAACAACATTTTTAAAAGTAATAGAAATTTTTGATTCTGAAACATTAAATTCAAGCATATCTATTTTTTCATCTTCAATAATATCTAAAACTTTCTTGATGGCAAATATATTTCTTATAATTCCATTACCAACAATAGAAATTCTAGAAACTTCTTTTTTTACTACACTTTTTATTGTATTTTCTTCTATAATATCAGAAACTACACTTCCAGGTTTATTGTTAAAAGTAGATTTTGTAATGATAGGAATTTTAAATTTTTCACCTATTTCAATACATCTATTATGAAGCACTTTTGCTCCTTCATTTGATAATTCAAGCATTTCTTCATATGATAAAGCAGTTAATTTTTTAGCTTGTTTTTCTTTATTTGGATCTGTTGAGTAAACACCATCTACATCAGAAAAAATATAGCAATTTTTAGCTTTTAAGGCTGCTGCAACAGCAACTGCTGTTGTATCAGATCCTCCTCTTCCAAATGTTGTAATATCCATATTTTCGTTTATTCCTTGGAAACCTGCTATAATGACAATTTTCTTTTGTTCTAATTCTTTTAGAATTCTAGATGTATCAATTGTTTTTATTAATGCATTTTGATTTGTATTATTTGTTAAAATTCCTGCTTGCCATCCTGTTAAAGATATTGCAGGATATCCCATGTCATTTAATAAAATGCTTAATTTTGCTATTGAAATTTGTTCTCCTGCACTTAGTAGAGTATCCATTTCTCTATCTTCTATATTTTGAGAAAGTTCTTTTGCTTGAGAAATTAGATTATCAGTCGTTTTTCCCTGTGCAGATACTACAACAACTATATTATTTTCTTTATTATATAAATCAATAATTTTGTTTGCTACTACTTTTAATTTTTCGTTATCAGAAACAGAACTGCCTCCAAATTTTATTACTATTGTGTCCATATGGGCCACCTCTTTATCTATATTTTTTGTGTTTAAAACCACTCCTTAAGTATATTATATTCATATTTAAATTTTATGTTATCTTTATTTATGTTAGATTTTGAAATTATATATTATTTAAATTTTATATTTAAGTTTTATAATTATTATATTAATATTGCAATTTATATTTTAGATTTAAGATAACTTTCCATAAATCCATCTATTTCACCATTCATTACTGCTTCTACGTTTCCTACTTCATAATTTGTTCTATGGTCTTTAACCATTGTATATGGACAAAATACATAAGAGCGAATTTGGCTTCCCCATGCAATATCTTTTTGATCTCCTTTTAAATCTTCTATTTTTTCTTTTTGTTCTTGTTCTTTCAAATCTAATAATTTTGATTTTAACATTTTCATTGCTGTTTCTCTATTTTGTATTTGTGAACGTTCAGATTGACATGCTACAACAATGTTTGTAGGAAGGTGAGTAATTCTTACTGCTGAAGATGTTTTATTTATATGTTGACCTCCTGCACCAGATGCTCTATAAGTATCTATTCTTAAATCATCAGTATTAATTTCAATTTCAATATCATCTGTAATTTCTGGTAATACCTCTACTGATGCAAATGAAGTATGTCTTCTTCCACCTGCATCAAATGGAGAAATTCTGACTAATCTATGAACTCCTTTCTCACATTTCATATATCCATAGCTATTTTCTCCTATAATTTCAAATGTAACGCTTTTTAGTCCTGCCTCTTCCCCATCTAAATAATCTAATTCTTTTACTTGATAATTGTTTTTACTAGCCCATCTTGTATACATTCTATAAAGCATTTCTGCCCAATCTTGAGACTCTGTTCCTCCTGCTCCTGGGTGAATAGTAACAATTGCATTATTACTATCATATTTTCCAGATAAAAGTGTTTGTAATTCAAATTTTTCTAAATCTTTTTGAATTTGATTAGTATTTTTAATAATCTCTTTTTCAATTGAATCATCAGGTTCTATTTGAGAAAGTTCTGTTAATTCAATTAAATTATCTATTTCATTTTTTATTCTATCATATTCAACACATTTACTTTTTATTGTTTTGATTTTAGCCAAAACCTTATTTGAATTTTTTTGATCATTCCAGAAATTCGGTTCTGATGTTTTTTCTTCTAACCCATTTAACTCTTTTTGTAATGATACTATGTCAAAGAGATTCACCCAATTCTTTTATTTTTTCTTTTATTGAATGAAGTAATCTTGTATTTTCTTCTATTTCAATCATTTTTCCACTCTCCTATCTCTATAAATGAATAAATATTTTTGACATATCAAATTATATAAAAATTATAAAAAATAGTCAATTAAGGAATTATTTAATTTAAATTATTATTTTACTCATCTATTGTTGATATTCCAAGGGTAATTTCCTCTAATACATCTAGTAATACCCTTACAGTATCTAAAGCTGTAAAAACAGGTATATTGTTTTCAACAGCACATCTTCTAATAATAGTTCCATCTGTTTCTTGACTAGTTGAGTCAATATTGCTTGTATTAATTATATAATTAACATATCCTTTTCTTATAGATTCTAATATTTCTTCACTACCTTCGCTAATTTTCTTTTTTATTCTTGTTCGTATTCCGTGTTGCTTTAAAAATTTAGCTGTTCCTTCTGTTGCTTCTATATTAAATCCTAAATTATAAAATCTCTTTATTAAAGGAAGAGCTTCTTCTTTATCTTTGTCTGATATTGTTACAAATATAGTTCCATAATTTACTAAATGCATGCCAGAAGATTGAAGTGCCTTATAAAGTGCTCTTGTTAATTTTTTATCATATCCTATTGCTTCTCCTGTTGATTTCATTTCTGGTGATAGTCGAGCATCTAGTCCATTTAATTTAGAAAATGAAAATGCAGGAGCTTTTACATACCATTTTTCTTTTTCTTTTGGATAAACTTCTGTTATTCCTTGTTGTTTTAAGGTTTTTCCAAGCATAACTAAAGTACCTATATCTGCAAGAGAATATCCAGTTGATTTTGAAATAAATGGTACAGTTCTAGAAGACCTTGGATTTACCTCAATAACATAAACATCTTCATTTTTATCTACAATAAATTGGATATTGTATAAACCTACCATTCCAATTCCTAATCCTAGTTTAATAGTATAATCTAATATCTTTTCTTTTGCTTTTTGACTTACGCTAAAAGTTGGATAAATACTTATACTATCCCCTGAGTGAATACCAGTTTTTTCAACATGCTCCATAATTCCTGGTACAAATACATCTTTGCCATCACATACTGCATCTACTTCTAATTCTCTTCCGAACAATATATTTATCTACTAAAACTGGTTGTTTTTTATTAATTTCTACTGCTGTTTTTAAATATTTTTCTAATGCTTTTTGATTTGATACAATTTGCATTGCTCTTCCGCCTAGTACATAGCTTGGTCTTACTAAAACAGGGTAACCTATTTCTTTTGCTGCTTTGATTCCATCTTCTATATTTGTTACAGCTTCTCCTTTAGGTTGTAGTAACTTTAATTTTTTCATTACTTTTTCAAAAGAGTCCCTATTTTCTGCTTTTTCGATTGCATCTACTGTTGTACCAATTAATTTTACACCTAATTTAGAAAGTGGCTCTGCTAAATTGATTGCTGTTTGACCGCCTAAAGCACTAATTATTCCTTCTGGTTTTTCTAAATCAATTATATTCATAACATCTTCTACTGTTAATGGTTCAAAATATAGTTTATCACTTGTTGTATAGTCTGTTGATACAGTTTCTGGATTGTTATTAATTATAATTGCTTCATAACCTGCCTTTTTTATTGTCTGAATAGCATGAACAGTAGAATAATCAAATTCTACACCTTGTCCAATTCTAATTGGTCCTGCTCCTAAAACAATTATTTT
This sequence comes from uncultured Clostridia bacterium, assembly GCA_947627555.1. GTDB lineage: Bacteria > Bacillota > Clostridia > TANB77 > CAG-508 > CAG-269. The sequence continues at coordinate 4,421 of CANQWL010000027.1, forward strand.
CTTTTTGTTACTTACAATTGATTCGTTTTCTTCTTCATATGTAGAATAAAAATATGGTACATAACTTTCAAATTCACTACTACAAGTATCTATCATTTTATATACTGGTTTGATATTTTCTTTTTTTCTTAATAAATAAATTTCTTCTTCTGTTTTATTCCAAATTTTAGCAATATATTTATCACTAAACCCTACTTTCTTAACTTGTTTTAATGTTTCTATGTCATTTTTATTTTCTGCTAATATCCTTTCTATTTTTATAATATTTTTTATTTTTTCTAAGAAAAACATATCAATTTGAGTAATATTATAAATTAAGCCTAAATCAATATTTCTTCTTATTAATTCAGCAATTGCATAAATTCTATCATCTGTTCCATCTTTAATATAGTCCATTAATTTTTCAGTTTCAAATGAATTAAATTTATCCATTTGAATATGACATACACCAATTTCCAATGAACGAACAGCTTTTAACAAGCTTTCTTCTAATGTTCTTCCTACACTCATTACTTCCCCTGTTGCTTTCATTTGTGTACTTAATTTATTAGATGCAAGTGTAAATTTATCGAATGGAAATCTTGCTATTTTAGTTACAATATAATCAAGGGCTGGTTCAAAACTAGCAGGAGTATTAGCAAGCATAATTTCATCTAATCTCATTCCAATAGCAATTTTTGCAGAAACTCTAGCAATTGGATATCCACTTGCTTTAGATGCTAATGCAGATGAACGAGATACTCTTGGATTTACTTCAATTAAATAATATTTAAAAGAATGTGGATCTAAGGCAAATTGTACATTACAGCCGCCTTCTATTTTTAAAGCTCTTATAATTTTTAAAGCACTATCTCTTAATAATTGATATTCTTTATTTGTTAATGTTTGACTTGGTGCTACTACAATAGAGTCTCCTGTATGAATTCCTACTGGGTCTAAATTTTCCATGTTACAAACAGTAATTGCTGTATCATTTTTATCTCTTATTACTTCATATTCTATTTCTTTATAACCTTTAATGCTTTTTTCTACTAAAACTTGTCCAACTGGAGAAAGTTTTAGAGCATGTTTTATTATTTCTTCTAGTTCTTCCTGATTATCAGCAAATCCTCCCCCTGTACCACCTAATGTAAAAGCAGGTCTTAAAACAACAGGATATCCTATTTTTTCTGCTGCTTCTATTCCCTCTTTAATTGATGTTGCAATTATTGATTCTAATACAGGTTCTCCTAATTCCTGACATAAAGTTTTGAATTTTTCTCTATCTTCAGCCATTTCAATACTTTCACTACTAGTTCCTAAAAGTTCTACTTGACATTCTTGTAATACACCTTTTTTATATAATTGCATAGCAATATTCAATCCAGTTTGTCCACCAATACCTGGAAGAATAGCATCTGGTCTTTCATATCTTATAATTTTGGCAATATATTCTATTGTAAGTGGCTCCATATATACTTTGTCTGCAATAGAAGTATCTGTCATTATTGTAGCTGGATTTGAATTAACTAATATTACTTTATATCCTTCCTCTTTTAATGCTAAGCATGCTTGTGTTCCGAGCATAATCAAATTCTGCTGCTTGTCCTATTACAATTGGTCCTGAACCAATTACTAGTACAGTTTTTATATCTTTTCTTTTTGGCATTTTTCTTCTCCTTTTCATTAAATGTTTTCTATATTTTAATTTTTTTAAGTTTAATATTTTTTATTTACTATTTTCTAATAATGAAATAAATTTATCAAATAAATATCCACTATCTTGTGGTCCTGGTGCACTCTCTGGGTGATATTGCACACTAAATATTTTATCTTTTTTGCATTCTACACCTTCTATTGTATCATCTAAAATATTTTTATGAGTAACAGTTAAGTCAGTTTTCTTTAGAGATTCTTCATTTACTGCATAACTATGATTTTGACTTGTAATTTCTATTTTATTTGTTCTCATATTTTTTACTGGATGATTTCCTCCTCTATGTCCAAATTTTAGTTTATATGTTTTAGCACCATATGCTAAACTTATTATTTGATGTCCTAAACATATTCCGAAAATTGGATATTTTCCTTTTAATTCTTTTACTACTTTTATTACTTCTTTTACATCTTCTGGATTTCCTGGTCCATTTGATATAAATATACCATCTGGTTTTAAATCTATTATTTCTTTTGCAGTTGTATTATATGGTACAATTGTTACATTACATCCTTTTTTATTTAAGCTCCTTACTATATTTAGCTTTATTCCACAATCTATTGCTACAATATTATATTTTGGATTTGATGTTCTTGAATACCATTTCTTTTTACAACTTACTTTAGAAACTGCATCTTTTGGCAATTCATATTTTTTTAATATCTTTAACGCCTTTTCTTTATTAGTATCTATATCTGTAATAATTACTTTTCTGCTTCCTTTTTCCCTTATGCTTCTTGTTAATTTTCTTGTATCAATTCCATATATTCCTGGAATATCATTTTCTTCTAAATACTCTGATAATGTTTTTGTATATCTAAAATTACTTGGATGATTATTGTATTCCCTTACAATTAGTCCTCCTATAGTTGGTTGCTTTGTTTCATAATCATCATCTGTTATTCCATAATTTCCAATAAGTGGATATGTCATAACTACCATTTGATAAGTATAAGAAGGATCTGATACAATTTCTTGATATCCTACCATAGATGTATTAAAAACAATTTCACAGATACTTTCTTTGTTTGCTCCAAATCCATATCCATAATATTCTTCTCCATCCTCTAGTACAATTTTTTTGTTGAATTTCTCCATTAAATATTCTCCTTTCGTTCTTTTCATACAATAAAAAAATAAGGGCTAAATGTCCTTATTTAAATTACAAATAGAAATAAAAATGAAATAACTATTAGAAAAGTATTTGCAGCTACTATTAAATTTGCTTTTCCTAATTTGTTTTTCATTTTTTCTTTCCTTTCTTTTTTTCATTTTTTATATTATAGCAAAAGTTAAGTATAGATTGCAATATTTTTATAAATAAATTTGAAAAAAATATTATAATATTTATTTAAATTTTACTTATAATTTTTTATATATTTATGCTTTTCTGCATAGTTTGATATACTTGCTCCTTTAATTTCTCTGCACTATCTTTTTTGTTTTCATATTTACCTTTATACGTTATTGGCTCTAATATTTTTATTGTAACATCTTTTTTCTTTTTAAATATTTTTCTTATCCCTTTTGGATTTCTAAATGTAATTACTATAGGAATAACTGGAACATTATTTCTAATTGCAAAGTCGAATGCTCCACTCTTAAAATTTCTTATCTTTTCATAATATGGCCATAAAGCTTTTTCTGGATAAAAATGTATGATTTTACCATTTTGCAAAGCTGTATCTAATTGTTTTACAAAACATTCTTTATTGCTTATTTTTGTAGGAATGGGCACTGCTCTTAACAATTTAATTAATTTTCTTACAAAGGGAATTTTAAAACTACCTTTTCTTGTAGTAAAGTATACCTTTTTTAATCCAAATGCTAATCCTATCATTGTACAATCTAAAATCAAAACATGATTAGATACACTAATTGCTCCTGTTTGTAAATTTTTTATATTTTCTTTTCCCTCTATTTTTAATCCATATACTATTTTATTTAAAATTATCAAAACTGGAAAAGCTAATCCATAATATAATAAATTCGAAAAAAATGAAAAAATTTTTCCTTCTTTTATGTATTGATATTTTTCATCTATGTTTAACTCTAATGGTTCATACATATGAATAATATCATCATCTTCATTTAATATTTTTTCTTGTATATTTTCTTTAATTAACTGTTCTTTCACCGCATATTACCTCTATTTAATTCTTTTATCACAATATCTACTATTTTTTCACGAGCATTTCCTGTTATATATTTCTTTTGATTTTCAATAATTTTCTTTTGTAATGCTTCATTTTCTATTAATTTCTTTGTATTATTAATTACTTGTTCTATATTTTCGCATTTTATAGACATTTGTCTTTCAGCAAAAAAATCTGCATTATTATTTTCACATCCTGGTATAGGCATAATATGAATAAGTGGTTTTCTCATCGTTGCAATTTCTGTTGTTGTTAATCCACCTGGTTTAGTAAGAATAATTTCACTAATTGCTATATATTTTCCTAATTCATTTGTATAAGGTAATATAATCATATTATTATTATTTTTGTATTCATTATTAAGTATTTCAATTAATTTATGATTATTTCCGCAAGAAACAATAAAGGTGTAATCTTTTATTGTTTCTAATAGTTTTTTAGTAATTTCCTTTACATTACCAAATCCCATGCTTCCATTTAAAATTAAGATATATTTTTTATTAGAATCTAAATTTAGTTGTTTTTTTATTTCTTTCTTACTATATTCTTCTTTAAACTGTCTCCTAACAGGTATTCCTAATGGTAATAATTTTTGCTTTTTTATTCCCTTTTCTAAAAAATCTTCTTCTAATTCTTTGCTTGGAATTATAAAATAGTCTGGATTAGTTTCTTCCCAAAAAGGTATACTTACATAGTCTGTAGCAACTTGTAAGAAACGAATATGATGTTCTTTTTTTATTGCAGTTAATGCTTGAGCTGCAAATAGATGAGTAGTTATTATAAATGAATAATGATTTTCTTTAATATATGTATAAAGTTTTTTTCTATTTAAACTATTGAAAAAGTATACAGGTGATTTTAATTTTGTTTTCTCGTAAATTTTTCCCAAATGATATACTCTTTTAAATATTTTTCCATTTTTTTTAGTAGATTTTATATATAAGTTATTAACTCTATCTTTTAATTTTGAATTAATAATTTCTAAATATTCCTTAAAATCTGTTTCTATTCCTCTTGCTAATAATTCTTCTTGTATTGCTTTTGCTGCGGTATTATGACCTCCCCCTGTTCCACATGATAAGATTAAAACTTTTTTATTGTTATTATTTTTTTCTAATTCTTCTACTAGTTTATAATAAAAGCATCCTAATTTTCCAATATATCCATTATTCCAAGGTTTATTTCTACCAAAATAATGGATAATTACTGTATTTTTATAAATCCATTTCATTCCTATTTTTTGATTTGGATTGTTTAAATTATAGTAATTTAAATTTCTATCTCCTAAATTATACTTTAAATCATCTACTAATTTTATTTTATTACCATATATCATACTAATGATATCTTGATCAGGTAAAATTAGTTTTTTCTTATTTTTTTGTATAAAATCTATTACTTCTTTTTCAATTTTTATTTTTCTTAATTCTTCTAAATTCATTAAAAGAACACCAGTATTTATATATGGCTCATCTTTTTCCATTCCTAATCTTATTTCATTAAATTTATGTAATATTTTTCTTATATGAGTTGTTGCAATGAAATAATTTCCTTCAAAATCCATATTATATAATTGGTCTAATTTATTAATAACTAGTGTATCAGCATCTAAATATAAAACTCTTTCTATATTACTTGGTAAATATTTTGCTGCAAAAATCCTAAAATATATTTCTAAAGGATATCTTTCCTCATACACTGGTAATTGACTAATTTCTGCTTTATTAATTTTTATATCATTTATATAAAAATTTTCTGAATTTAATCCTTTTTTTATTTCTTCAATTTGTTTTTTATTTAAACCTTTATTTAAAATATATATATTAAACTTTTCATCTCTATTTGATTTTTGTATAGAATTTAATAAAATGTTTAATTGGTTTATATATTGAGCATTTATTGTTACTAAAATATTCATTTTTCTCCTCTTATTACTGTTAATACTATATTTTTAGGCAAATGTATTGAACAAATGTCATCGCCTATATATTAAAACTAATTTATTGTTTCATGATATATTATTTCTTTTCCATTATTTTTAGCATACTCAATTTCATTTCTTGTACTATTTCCAATATATCCATCGATGTTAACAACATAAATAGCATCACTTATATCAATTTTCTTTCTATGAATTTTATCTAAAATGCTAGCATCAATGCCTTCATATTTTTGTCCATCAACATTATAAACACATTGAATAACAGCATATCCTTTTTTTAATTCCAATTCTTCTGATATTTTCATCATTTCTTTTGAATATCTCATACTTCCACAAATTGTTATTACTTTTATGTGCATTTTTCCTCCTATTTATAAAAAACTAGGTATTTCAAAATTGATAAGTAAATACCTAGTTAATTTATATTTTTATTTATTTTGACATCCATTTTTCAATTTTAGCTGTCATTTGGATGTCAAAATGCTATTTTCTACACTATTTTTAATTTTTTAATTTTTAGAAATCGCTGTAATTATTCATATTACTGATTTTTTCCATGACAGTTTTTATATTTCTTACCACTTCCGGCATGGGCAAGGATCATTTCTACCAACTTTAGGGCCTTCATTTCTTACTGTTCTATCAACATCTGTACCTATTTTTGCTCCTCCATCTACACTATGAATTGCTTCTAGTGCAGCTCCTGTAATTCTTGCTGCCTCTTGTCTTTTAGCTTCTCCTTGTTGTCTAATATGCATTAAGATTTTTGTTACATCAACTTTAATGTCACTTATCATTTCATCAAACATATCAAATCCTTCAAGTCTATATTGAACAACTGGATCTTTTTGTCCATAAGCACGAAGACCTATACCATTTTTTAGTTCGTCCATACTGTCAATATGGTCCATCCATTTTTCATCAACTACTTTTAGCATAACAACTCTTTCAAGTTCTCTCATTTGGTCTGAACCAATTTCTTCTTCTTTTTGTGCATAAATTTCCATTGCTTTTTTCTTTAATTCATCTGTAATATTTTGAGGATTATTTTTGTTTTCTTTGATAAATGGTAACATATCAATTCCAAAGATATTCATAATTTCAGTATTTAATGATTCTATGTTTAATTGTTGTTCTTCTCCTTCTATAAACATACCTACGATACTATCTGCTACTTCTTCTATCATTTTCACAATACTATAATGGATGTTTTCACCATCTAATACTTCTCTTCTTTGTTTGTAAATAATTTCTCTTTGTGCATTCATTACATCATCATATTTTAATACATTTTTACGAATACTAAAGTTTCTTCCTTCTACTTTCTTTTGTGCATTTTCAACTGCTTTTGATATCATTTTTGATGCAATTGGCATATCTTCATCCGCACCTAGTGTATTATATACTTTTGTAATTGCATCTCCACCAAAGATTTTCATTAAATCGTCATCTAACCCAATAAAGAATTTAGATTCACCAATATCTCCTTGACGACCACTACGTCCTCTTAATTGATTGTCAATTCTTCTTGACTCATGTCTTTCTGTACCAATAATTTTTAAACCACCGGCATTGATTACTTTTTCTTTTTCTTCTTTTATTTCATCATCATATTTTTTTACTAAATTGTTAAATTCTTCTCTTACTTTTAGAATTTCTTTATCATCTGTTTCATAAAAAGTATTTGCTTCTTCTATTAATTCTGGAGAAATCTTTTTTCTTCTTAATTCTTCTTTTGCTAAAAATTCACTATTTCCTCCAAGCATAATATCAGTACCACGTCCAGCCATATTTGTAGCAATTGTTACTGCTCCATATTTACCTGCTTGTGCAACAATTTCTGCTTCTTTTTCATGATATTTTGCATTTAATACCTCATGTTTGATTCCTTCTTGTTTTAGTAATTTGCTTAATTTTTCAGATTTTTCAATTGAAACTGTACCAATTAGCACTGGTTGTCCTTTTTTGTAGCTTTCTTTTACATTTTCTACAATTGCTCTATATTTTGCATTTTCGTTTTTATATATAACATCATTTTCATCTTTACGAATCATTGGTTTGTTTGTTGGTATTTCAACAACATCTAGGTTATATATTTCTTCAAATTCAGCTTCTTCTGTCATTGCAGTACCAGTCATACCTGATAATTTATCATACATTCTAAAGAAATTTTGGAATGTGATTGTTGCTAGTGTTTTTGATTCATCCGCAATTTTTACTTTTTCTTTTGCTTCAATTGCTTGATGTAATCCGTTGTTATATCTTCTACCATACATGATACGACCTGTAAATTCGTCTACAATTAAAACTTCTCCATCTTTTACAATGTAGTCTATATCTTTTTTCATAATTCCATGTGCACGTAATGCTTGATTAACATGATGTACTAATGTAGAGTTTTCTAAATCGTTGAAATTTTCAAGATTGAAAGCTTCTTCTGCTTTTTTGATACCTTTTTGTGTTAGTGATGCAGATTTTGCTTTTAGGTCAACTATATAATCATATTTTTCATTATCTTCTGCTTGGTCATAATCTTTTATATCTTCTTCTACAATAACTTTTGGAGATAATTTGCTTACGAAATTGTTAGCCTTTCTATATAAGTCAGATGATTCATTTGCACGCCCTGATATAATTAGGGGTGTTCTAGCCTCATCTATTAAAATACTGTCTATTTCATCGACAATTGCATAGTGTAATCCTCTTTGAACTAATTGGTCTTTATAAATAACCATATTGTCTCTTAAATAGTCAAATCCAAATTCATTATTTGTTCCATATGTTACATCTGCATTATAAGCTGCTTGTTTTTCTTTTGGTTCCATACCAGCTATAACTAGTCCTACTGAAAGTCCTAAAAATTTATATAGTTTTCCCATCCATTCACTATCTCTTTTTGCTAAATAGTCATTTACTGTAATAACATGAACTCCTTTTCCTTCTAGTGCATTTAAGTAAACAGGAAGTGTTGCAACTAATGTTTTTCCTTCTCCTGTTTTCATTTCAGCAATTCTACCTTGGTGTAAGATTATTCCACCAATTAATTGAACATCAAAATGTCTCATTCCTAAAACTCTTTTTGATGCTTCTCTAACTACTGCAAAACTTTCAGGTAATATATCATCTAATGTTTTTCCATCTTTTAATTGTTTTTTGAAATATTCTGTTTTTCCTCTTAATTCACTATCACTTAATTTTGACATTTCTTCTTCTAAGCCATTAATCTTATCTACTAATGGTTTTACTCTTTTAACTTCTTTTTCACTATATGATTTAAATAATTTCATATTGTTTTTATCCTCCCAAGTTTAAATATTTTTATACTTTGTTACTATATCATTAAAATATGTTTTTAGCAAGTAATTTTGAGAAAAAATTGAATTTTAAAAAGCAAAATCATATTTCAAAAATTAAATTCATACAATTTATTAACTTTATTAGAAATGAGGAATTATTATGTTTGTTTATAATGTCAAAGTAAATGGAAGCAAAATTTATAAAATATTTTTTTCATGTATGATTATTTTTTTAATTATTGTTGTATGTATTGTAATATTTAAAATTTTTTCAGGAGCCTCTAGTTCACAAGAAAATGATAGTTGTATCCCTAAAAATAGAATAGCAAAGTTAACAACTAATAATTATACAAGTATTCTAAAAGCAGTGCATGAAAACATCGATAGCTATGTTGGAACAAAAATTAATTTTACTGGATATGTTTATAGAGTTTCAGATTTAAAAGATAATCAATTTATTTTATCTAGAGATATGCTTATTTCTTCTGATAGACAATATGTTATTGTTGGCTTCTTGTGTGAATACGAAAAGGCAAAAAATTTTGAAAATAATACTTGGGTTGAAATAACAGGTGAAATTAAAAAAGGTGATTATCATGGTGATATGCCTATTGTAAATGTTACCGAAATAAAAAACATAGATAAACCTAATGATGAGTTTGTTTACCCACCTGATGAAAATTATATTCCTACAAGTGGATTATTGTAAAACATTAATAAAAAACTTGTTAGCTAAAGTAAAAATTATATATACAAAATAAAGGGACTAAAAAGTCCCCTTATTTTTTTGTATCATTGATACAATGTTCTTGCTAATTGAACGCCTGAAGCTGATGCCATCATCAAGCCTCTTGTGAGTCCGCATCCATCTCCAATTGTATGAAGCCCTTTTATGTTTGTTTCAAAGTTAGAGCTGATATTAACTTTATTACTGTAAAATTTCAACTCTGGCCCATACAATAGATTGTCAGCATTTGCAAAGCCTGGAATTACCTTAGCTAATGAATCAATAAAATTCAAAATATCTGTTAATTCCCTATATGGCATTGCTAAGCTCAAATCTCCCGGTTTTGCAGATTTTAATGTCGGTATGATTGGATTTTTTTCTAATTCTTCTGGCCAAGTTCTTTTACCAATCTTGATGTCTTCTAATCTTTGGACTATAACATTTCCTCCTGCAAGAGCATTCATATTTCTTGCAATATTGCGAGAATATTCCATTGGATTAGTTACATCTTTTAAGTTAATAGATACTAATATTGCCAGGTTCGTGTTCTTACTTTTCTTGTCTTTGCATGAGTGACCATTTACACATACAATTTCTCCGTCATATACTTCTGTTGATACAAAACCTGATGGATTTTGGCAAAATGTCCTAACCTTATCATTAAAAGGATTAGGTTTTCCAATAAATTTTGCTTCATACATCAGCTTATTGATATCTTGCATAATTGTATCATGCAATTCATATCTGATTCCAATATCAAGAGTTGCTGGCGAAGATTCGATTTTATGTGCTTCACACATATTCAAAAGCCATTTTGAACCAACTCTGCCTACTGCAATTACAACTTTTTCTGCATAAGCAAAAAAGGTTTCTTTGGATAATAAATCTTTACATTCTACACCTCTAATTTCATTATTGTCTGATACTATTAGATCTACCACCTCTGTCTGAAATTTAAACACTACTCCAGATTTCTCTAAAGATTCTTCAATCTTCTTATAAAGCTCATGAGCTTTATCTGTACCTAAATGCCGAATAGGGACATTTATTAAATCGATCCCAACATTTTCAGCCAATTTCCGGATGTGAGCAATTTCGTTTTGATGATCTATACCTTCCAAGTGCCTAGTTGCGCCAAATTTTAAGTATATTTGGTCAGTATAGTCAATCAATTTCTTTGTTTCATCAACTCCAACATACTTATGCAGGTTTCCACCTACATAAAAATCATCGTCTTCACGATTGTATAGAGTCAATTTCCCATCTGAAAATGCTCCTGCACCTGAAAAGCCATTTGTTATATGGCAATATGGCTTACATTTAAGACACTTACCACATTCTT